>NZ_KK211101.1:0-319819 GCF_000620305.1 Desulfitibacter alkalitolerans DSM 16504
TAACACTGGTCGCTGCCGAAGTTCGCCGCGAGTTTGAAATCCAGTGCCAAAAATTCATTGCTGAAAACCACCTGCAGCTTGATATGTCCAGTGACAAGTGGACGCTGTTCCACAGGCACGGGCCGTCCCTGCACCGGGAAACCATTGATTTTACAGGAATTCGTTCACCTTCCCTGCGGCTTGAAATCAAGTATTTCATGAAGCACAGATATTACAGCATCACCGCCGACAAAGACCGTGCCATTACTACCTTAGCGTACGCGACCAATCTGCTCACAGATAACAATCCAAGTATTCGTTTTTTCGCGGATGTGGATGATGTTGATGTCCGGTCGCTGTACATGAGCATGGAGCGCAGATATGGACAAACAGCCGGAGGAAAGTCGGTATCCAATATCATGAGGGTTTTCAGCATTTTGTCGGTACTCATGGAATATCTGATGAGCAATCATCGGGATGAAGCAATGCGCAGCCCCGTTCCACACGACAACCCCTTTTCCCGTTACCGGTTTCATAACGCAAAGGACTACAAGGTACGGACCGCCGCCATTCCGGAGGCTGTTGCGGAGCAGATCGATGCGCATCTGGATGAACTTGACCCGGTGCAGGCTCTGCTGTACCGGATTTTCTCTGCCACAGGCATGCGTATGAAGGAGGTGCTTTTTCTGGAGGCCGACTGTCTGGAACCGTCACAGTATGAGGGTGTTGTCCAACTTAAGTACAAGCAGTACAAAACCCTGACCGCCAGACGGAAGGCCGGTGTGCCGGATTATCACAGAGTGCTCATCCTGAAAGCATTGGCAGATGAAATCTCCGGACAGATTCACAAAACGAAAGAGTGGCGGAAGGAACTTGGCGTGCCGTATCTGTTTGTCAACAAGCGGCCGAATTTTCGGGCCAGCATGATCAGTATGAGCAATTATCTGCTGGTCATCAACAGGCTCATTGAAAAATATGACCTCCGTGATGAAAACGGCCGGCTATGGCATTTTACCAGCAAACAGCAGCGCAAAACACTGACGGTTACCCTGATTGAAAACGGAGCGTCCGTGGATGAGCTTGCTTACTGGCTCGGACATCTTAGCAGAAACACTGCCTCAAATTACTACGCCGAAGTCCGGAAAATGAAGCTGGCTGAGCTCAATACAAGCTTCTTCCGGGAAAAATTCGATCTTCTGCTATCGGATGAACAGCTTGCGGAGTACACAGAGGAAGAACGCAGGCTGTTGTATATGGATTTCCGACTGGAACAACGGCGGGTGGAGTTTGGATTCTGCCTGAAAAAGCTGGCCGATGGCGGCTGTACAAGCAGGAGCAGCCTGATCAACTGTGTAAACTGCAAAAATCTTTGTACAGGACCCAAGTATCTTCCGTACTGGCAGAGTCTCATGAACGGACAGCGCGAGGTTGTGAACAGCCTCCTCGCCGCTTATGCTGAGGCTGGTATTACGGACTATGAGGAATTCAGAGAATACAGACAGGCAACATTCCTTCTTAACTGCTATGAAAACATTGTAAACGCCATAGAAGGAGGTGCCTCGGTATGAATCTTCCGCAATACAAATACATCGAAAACTACGACGAGCAGCAAAAGAGCCGGTACTTTGCCCTTTTGCCGCAGCTTGGCAGCAATATTCACTTCGATGAGGACACATGGGTGTGTGACAAACGAATGCGAAGTGCGGCGGAGCCGAAGAATTACATGAACATCTACTTTTCTGCCGTTCCATCTGCTTACAAAGAAATGGTGAAATACTATTCACTCCTGCGGCTGCTGCATGGTGATACGGTCAGAACGATCCGGTCAAGGATAGCCCGTCTGGTTCCATTCTTGAAGTTCCTGGCCGCAGCCTGCTCGGCCCCCCTGCTTTCGGGCTGTGACATACGGACGGCTTCAAGGCTGAAAGAGCATCTGGATGCATCCAGCCTGGCGGACAGTACCATACGGGACATCTGGCGCGAGGCAGGTTCTCTGTTTCGCATGATGAACGGGTTTGACGGGGTACCCTGCAAAAATCCTTTTGCCTGCAATCCATATGCGCGAGCTGAAAAGCTGGACTCCAAATATATCCCGGATAAGGTGGCTGAAAAGCTGGACGGTATCTTCCGGCAAGAAGAAATAGATCTGCACATCCGGTGTATTTACTGGCTGCTGCGGCTCATTCCGTCCCGGATATCCGAAGTGCTGGCCATGGCAATCGACTGCGTAAAGCCGTACAACGGGAATTTCGTTCTCTTTATCCCAACATGGAAGCAGAACGGAGGCAACATGGAACCGATCCTGCGTTCTGTCCACATTGAGGATACGGGGATTGCCGGATATCTTCTGGATTTGCTTCGGGCACAACAGACAGTAGCCGAGAAATTGCAGGAGCATTTGCCTGAAAACAAACGCGGTTGTCTTTTTACCTATCGGAGGGTGCTTCATTACAAAAACGGCACGGCTTCTCAGCCGGGCAGGGTTCAAAGTGTCTGTCCTGCCGTTGTGGACTACCATTTCAAAAGAATTTGTGAGCAGTACGGCGTCCTGGATGAAAATGGGGAGGTCTACAACCTGACATCCCATCAATTCCGCCACAACGGAATTACCGACCGGCTGGAAGCAGGCTTCACGCTGGAACAGATTGCCGACATGACGGGCCACCACGGAAACGCCATGATATGGAACGCCTATTCCCATCTGGATTTAAAGCCTAAGACCATCCTGCAAAAGCAGCGGTATGTTTTGAATGAGCCAAAGCCGCCGGATAATCCATATATCCTGTTCGGCGGACGAATTCTCCATATGGAGGAAATGCTTGAAAAGCGGCTGCTTAAAAACCTCCGGGCCCATAAGGTTCCGGGAGGCATCTGCGGCGACGTTACCGGATGCAAAAGCGATATGTGGGATTGTCTTGAGTGCGGGCATTTTATCCCGGACAGAGATCAGCTTTCCTATTTCGAGGAACAAGCGTCCGCATGGCGCAGCAAAGCAGACCGTTTCTCGGATTTCCCGGCCATTCACGCCAATGCGTTGAGAAACGCGGATTTATTTGAGAGGATCGCAGCCAAACTGCTGGGAGGTGAGAAAGATGAATAGCAAAGTACCCAAGGAGCTTATTGCCCGGCAGGAGCACCAGCGCCAAACCACGGTCAATACTGTCCTGAGAGCAATTTCAGAGCTTCGGGCCGAAGGGCACAGGCTGACGATTAAGAATCTTATGGACTATACCGGATTGTCGCGGTCTGTTTTCGGCAAAAAGCATATCCGGGCTGTTTTGGTCAGTCAGGGAATTGTAGCCGCAGAAGCTTGCGGAGCAGAGCGCACGCCGCCTAAATCCACTGTTCAACAACGAATGAAGCAAAAGCTTGAGGAAAAGGAACAACAGATTCGTCGGCTAACCGAAGAAAATACCGCTTTGAAAAGTGAATGCGAACTGCTAAGGGGCAAGTTGTATCTCCTGATGCAGCGGCAGTCACTGGAGTAGAAAACCGATTCTATTTTCACTGAAATATTTAACACGATTAAACTATGAGGTTTGGTCGTGTTTTTTATTTAAAAATCAAAAATGAAAGAAGGAATTTATCTTGAAAAACAAGCATATTCAGTTTACCATTCTCGCACCACCGACAACCGCATACTTTAATCGTGTCAATCGACCGTGCAGAAAAGTTCTCCCGACCTTAAAGGAGCGCATCCAGGAGATGTTCAATTATGCAGGCTAATCTGCTGCTCTTTATGCAGGGCGGCATTTTTATTGCCCTGCTTTTGGCGGCATCTGTCATCGATATCAAAAAGAGGATTATCCCCGACACTATCTGCCTGTTTATTGCTTTCACCGGACTGATCTGCTTCGAGCCGGTGAAGCTGTTCGGCGTACTGGCAGCTCTGCCGCTCCTGCTTGCCGCGCTTGTTTGGGGTGGCCTTGGGGGCGGGGACATCAAGCTCATGGCGGCATCGGGTATTGTCCTCGGTTTCATAGGAAGCATTGCGGCCATGGTCATTGGACTTACCGCCATGCTTCTTTTTTATGTTTTCCATGCCATAGTCCAAAGACTGCGCGGGAGGGAATGCCTAAAAGCATACCCTCTTGCGCCTTTTCTATCTATCGGCTGTATCGCCATATATTTCATGAATACAGGAGGAATCACCCTATGAGCTTTCTAAAAAACAGAACCGTACTTGGTGTCATCTGCATTGTGCTGTCTCTTTTGATTTGCTTTGTGGTAGCGCCGCTTTTTAACTCCAGTATCTCCCAAAAAACGGACATTGTCCGTGTCATCAAAGATATCAAAGCCGGAGATCAGATCACCAGGGAGATGCTGAAGATTGTGGAGGTCGGCAGCTACAACCTGCCGAAAAACGTAGTCAAAGATGTGGATACGGCTATCGGGAAATATGCTGCGGCTGATATGGCTGCAGGCGACTACATCTTAAGCTCCAAGCTCACCGATGTGCCTGCGGCAGAAAATGCCTATCTTTACCACCTCGATGGTGAAAAGCAGGCCATCTCCGTGACGCTCAAAAGTTTCGCCACCGGTCTGTCCGGCAAGCTGGCTACTGGCGACATCGTATCAGTCATCGCTCCCGACTACAAAAAGCGAGGCACGACCGTCATCCCTGCAGAGCTTAAGTATGTGGAGGTTATCGCCGTTACGGCTAACACCGGCTACGATACTGACACCGGCGGACAGCGGGGGAATGAGGATGAAAAGCAGCTCCCAAGCACCGTCACCCTTCTGGCATCGCCGGAGCAATCAAAAATCCTTGCCGAGCTGGAGGCGGACGGCAAGCTGCACCTGTCCCTCGTGTACCGGGGCAGCAAGGAGAATGCCGCCAAGTTTATTGAGGCACAGGACAAGGTAATCGAGGAATTGTATCCCTCTGCCAAGGTGCAAACAGCAGAAGAAAAAACAGAGTCAACCGGGGCAGAGAATACCGGAAATATAAAACCCGACACGCCAAAGGAGGGAGAATAAATGCTTAATTTTATCAAAGGCAGCATTTTCTCCCGAAACACCGGTGTTAAGGCGCAGGCTGCGGAAGCGGAAAAGGATGTTCAGGTGCTGGCCGTATGGGGCAGCCCCTCCTCTGGCAAGACCACCGTCAGTGTCAAGCTGGCCAAGCATCTGGCAGACAAAAAGCGCAATGTAGTGCTGCTTTTATGTGACATGACCGCGCCCATGCTGCCCTGCATCTGTCCGCCCTCTGACCTTGAATGGGAACGGTCGCTGGGCAGTATTCTGGCTGCAACCCATGTGACGGATACCCTGATCAAACAGAACTGCATCACCCATAAGAAAATCAGCTATTTAACCCTAATCGGCATGCTCAAGGGAGAGAATGTGTTCACCTACCCGCCCTATAACGCGGAGCTTGCCACAGAATTGCTCGATCATCTGCGGGATATTGCGCCATACGTTATCATCGACTGCAGCAGCTATATCGCCAACGACATCCTCTCTGCTGTTGCCCTCATGGAAGCGGACTCGGTACTGCGTCTGGTCAATTGCGATCTCAAATCAATCAGCTACCTTTCATCCCAGCTCCCGCTCTTAAAAGACAACAAATGGGATGCGGATAAGCAGTACAAGGTTGCAAGCAATGTAAAGACCAATCAAGCCAGCGAACATATTGAACAGGTGCTGGGCAATGTGGTGTTCAAGATACCCCACTCCGATGAGCTGGAGAATCAAGCTCTTGCCGGGGATTTATTCCGGGACCTGGTGCTCAAGGACAGCCGGGGCTTCCGCAAGGAGATTGAAAAAATTGCAAAGGAGGTCTTTGGCATATGAAAAGCAAAAAACGTAAGCAAAGAACTCTAGAAAAGTTCCAGGTAAGAAGTGCAGAAGTGCTTGCGGTAGAATCGCCGCAAACTATCCGGCCTATGAATGCAGCCCATAACCATAGCCTGTTTTTTGCGCCAAATAACAACCCCAAGGATTTTGGCGCTGTTTTGCGCGAAGTGCAGGAGTATATCTCCAGCAAGTATTCTACTCTCATTCTCGATGGGGGAAAAGATGAGGTTAAAACACAGGTCAAGCGGTATATCAGCAAATATCTGATGGATTGCCGCATCGCCGTAAAGGGGATGACCGACCAGCAGCTCGTTGATGCCCTCTATACCGAAATGGCCGAGTTCTCATTTCTCACTAAATACATCTTCGGGGCAGGAATTGAGGAAATTGACATCAATGCCTGGAATGACATTGAGGTCCAGTACAGCAATGGCACTACAGTCAAGCTTGACGAACACTTTGACTCTCCCGAACACGCCATCAACGTAATCCGCCGTATGCTCCATGTGTCAGGCATGGTGCTGGACAATGCCAGTCCCGCTATTTTGGGACATTTGAGCAAAAATATCCGCATCGCCGTGCTGAAAACACCCCTCGTGGACGAGGATGTAGGTGTGGCGGCCTCCATCCGTATTGTGAATCCGCAAAACATGGAGAAAGCTGACTTTGTAAAGGGCGGCACAGCAACCGATGAGATGTTGGACTTCCTGGCGGAATGCCTTCGGTATGGCATTTCGGTGTGTGTGGCTGGCGCGACCAGCTCCGGCAAGACTACGGTGGCTGGCTGGCTGCTGACCACCATTCCGGACAACAAGCGTATCTTTACGATTGAAAACGGCTCCCGTGAGCTGGCACTGGTGCGAAAAAAGGACGGCAAGGTGGTCAACAGCGTTATCCATACCTTGACACGCTCCAGTGATAACGAGAAGCAGAACATTGATCAGGATATGCTCCTGGATATGGCGCTGCGCTTCAATCCGGAGGTCATCTGCGTGGGCGAGATGCGCTCTGCAGAAGCATACACCGCCCAGGAATCCGCCCGTACCGGCCACACGGTGCTGACCACCATCCACTCCAATTCCTGTGAAGCCACATGGCGCAGGATGGCCACGCTGTGCAAACGGAAATACGATATTGCGGACGATACCCTCATGTCCCTTGTGACCGAAGCGTTTCCGATTGTTGTGTTCACCAAGCAGCTGGAGAATAAGCAGCGCAAGATCATGGAAATCATGGAGTGTGAAATCCTGCCTGACGGCACACGCAACTTCCGCACCTTATACCGGTTCCACATCACGGAGAGCCGCATGGAAGGCGACCGTTTCATCATAAGCGGCAGCCATCGGATGGAGAATACCATCTCCAAGAGCCTGCAAAAGCGCTTCCTGGAAAACGGCATGCCGCAGGAGACACTGAAGAAAATTACGAAAGGGCAGGATGATCTGGCACAGAATCTTTCTGTTGCACCTGCTTCGTACACAGAGATATTGCACAACTGCAGCTCATCCTCCAGCGAATTAAATGAGAAAAAAGAGGAAGTGATTGGAAAATGACTTTTATTCAGCTCATCGCTTGCATCGGCATGATTGCCGGTGCTTTTATCTTGCTTGGAATCTCGCCTATAGCGTTCACGGACGGCCTGTTTGGCTTTTTGATCAAAAGACCCAAAAGCATCAAGGATGAAATCAACGAGGCCACCAAGCGCAAGCGCCCTTCCTTCCTCCGCAGGGAGATTATAGAAGCGCAGGAAATTCTCGCGCTGACCGGACGAAGCAGCCGCTTCTCCCTGATCTGTGCTTGTTCGCTCTTGTTGTTTGCTATAGGCGTAAGTATTGCCATTCTGCTGCAGAATGTGTTCCTCGTCCCTGTCCTTGCGCTGGGCCTGATGTTCCTGCCATTTTGGTATATCAAACTGACTGTCACCCACTACAAGAAGAATATTGCTGCAGAGTTGGAAACGGCGCTGTCCATCATCACCACGGCTTACCTGCGAAACGAGGACATTGTGACCGCCGTGGAGGAAAATATGCAATACTTAAACCCGCCGGTGCGCAATGTGTTTGCCGGGTTTCTAACACAGGTGAGGCTCATCAACCCCGATGTGGATGCGGCACTGAAAACTATGAAGACCAAGATTGACAACGAAGTGTTCCGCGAGTGGTGTGATGCCATTACCGCATGCCAGTATGACCGGAGTCTCAAGACAACGCTGACCCCCATTGTCAGCAAGCTCTCCGATATGCGGATCGTCAACGCGGAGTTGGAATATCTCGTGTTCGAGCCTCGCAAGGAATTCATCATCATGGCGCTCCTTGTTATCGGCAACATTCCCTTGATGTATTTCCTCAATAAGTCTTGGTATAACACGTTAATGCACACTTTTGTTGGGCAGTTTATCCTTGCCATCTGTGCGGCGGCAATTTTTATTTCCACCGCCTTTGTTATTAAGCTCACCAAGCCCATTGAGTACAGGAGGTAGCAAGGCATCATTAATTTACAAGGCCACTTTGATGTAGTATAATAAGAATACAATAAGGATAAAATAATGCTACGCAAAAAGGAGTGGTCAAGATGATTAATATAAAGCCATCAGCTGCAATTCGAAAAAACTACAACGAGATTTCCGAGCTGTGCAAGAAGTCCGGACAGCCTGTGTACCTGACCAAAAACGGTGAGGGTGATTTGGTGGTGATGGATATTGAAGCCTTTGCCAGACGCGAAAGCATGCTGCGCCTCAGAGAAAATCTGGTCGCAGCCGAGGAAAGCCGGTTAAGCGGCAAAAGCGGTTATTCCATTGACGAGGTATCTTCCATGATGAAAGCAGCCATCAAGGAGGTACTGGATGGACAGCGAGGGTAAAATATACAAAGTGATTATCTCCGATGAGGCGGCGCAGATGCTGGTATCTCACTCCCGCTTTCTGGCCCAGGTTAGTGAAAAAGCCGTACTAGATCTCGTAGCTGAGTTCAGCGCGAAAGCAAAATCTCTGGAGGAATTTCCGGAGCGAAACCCTTGGCTCTCCGATCCTTACATTCCTGCCGGTAAGTACAGAAAACTCCTTATGGGCAAACGGTATCTGCTCATTTACCAGATAAAGGGCGATACCGTTTATGTGGATTATGTGGTGGACTGCAGGCAGGATTACGGCTGGCTGTTGTAAGAAGCATATTAAAAACTATATCGGAAATTAGCGTAAGATCATATGCCGTCACAGAAATGTGGCGGCTTTTCTGCATTTTACGGAGGTGAAACCATTTGATATTCCTGTTATTTTTATTTGTAGTCCTGCTTGCGGTAGGGCTGTTTTTTATTCTCGCGGATGTGCTCAAGCTGCCGACCATGGGAGCAGCCAAGGCCATGCTCAGTGCCGGTAAGCAGGACAAAAAGGCTGCCAAAACCGTGGATGCGTATTTCATGTCCGGCGCTGTCAGGCTGTCAAGATTTATTCGCCTGGATGAGTACCGCAAAAGCCGCATGTCCAACGTCCTCAAAGCGGCGGGCATCAGTATGACACCGGAGGTTTACCTTGCGTATGCCTTCGTCAAAGCAGGAGCGATCCTCCTTGGCGTGATACCCTGCCTGTTCTTGTTCCCGCTGCTTTCCCCGGTGATGGTGCTGCTCGCCGTGCTGGTCTATTTCAAGGAAACCAGAAAAGCGGATGAGCAGCTGAAGGTCAAACGGGAGCAGATCGAAAGCGAGTTGCCAAGGTTCGTGGCGACCATCGAACAGTCGCTGAAAAGCAGCCGCGATGTGCTGTCCATTCTGGAGAATTTTAAGAAAAATGCAGGCGCTGCTTTTGCAAGTGAACTGGACATCGTAACTGCGGACATGCGATCATCCAGCTACGAGGCGGCGCTCACCCGATTCGAGGCAAGGCTCAATTCACCACAACTCTCTGATGTAGTGCGCGGACTCATTGGTGTATTGCGCGGCGATGACGGCGCAATCTATTTTCAGATGCTCGCCCACGATTTTAAGGTGCTGGAGCTGCAAAGACTCAAGGGTGAGGCGCAGAAGATACCGCCCAAAATCCGGATTTTCTCCTTCATTATGCTGATATGCTTCCTGTTTACCTATCTCGCCATCATCGGCTATGAGATCATCAAGTCCCTCGGCGGGATGTTTTGAAATGAAATAGGTTGAATTTATCCTATTTCTGTGTATAATAGAAGTAGGAGGTGTTATGAATGAATATCAACACAAACAGCCTTGTATCCATTACCGAGGCCAATCAGAATTTTTCCAAGGTGGCGCGCTTGGTTGATGAGAATGGTGTTGCGGTCATTTTGAAAAACAATGTGCCGCGTTATATTATCACAGAGTTCAGTGAATTTCAGGCTGAGGAAATGGCGGTTGACGAGGATGTGAAAAGTATAGCCCGCCGCCTGATCACAAAACACCGGGCGGCGTTTGAGGAACTGGCTAAATGAAAAGATTAAGCATCCCGCAAATCGTGATGATGCACAGTGCGTTGATCAAGGAAACCGGAGGATTGGACGGGATTCGTGACGAGAACCTGCTGGACTCGGCGGTCAACGCTCCATTTCAGACCTTTGGCGGTGAATATGTATATAAAACACTGGAGGCGAAGGCGGCGCGTTTGGGGTATTCTTTAGTAAAAAATCATCCCTTTGTTGATGGCAACAAGAGAATCGGAATGCTTGCCATGCTGGTTTTTCTGGAAATCAATGGCATCGAGCTAACATGTTCGGATCAGGATATTATCGAAACCGGCTTAAAGCTTGCCGCCGGCGAGATGGATGATAAGCAACTCTTGGAATGGATTCTACGGCATAATTAAAGAATGGGCATGGCGAAAAAGAGCGGATAACCTCCGTTCTTTTTTTTGCGCTGAAAGGAGGTCTTCTGATGAACGAACAGGATTTGAAACAAAAGCTGCTGCGCTTTCAAAACCCGCCGGAGGTGGTGAGGGACCAGTGGCTGAACGAGCAGGGCACTGCTTTGGACGAGGAAAGGGGGCATGTTCTCTGTACACTTGCCGACACAAGGGATGCCGAACAAGATTACGAGCTGGGCGAAGCCTTCCGGGAACCCGGACAGGACGAGGGGGTGCGGATGTGTTAGAAAAGCTGGGGAATAAACGCGGAGAAGGGTATATCGATGTAGCGGTACTGGTACTTTGCGCCATGCTTGTCATTGCTCTTGCCGTCAAGGTGTTTCCGGTCTACATCGCCAAGAGCCAACTTGACACCTTTGCCTCAGAACTTTGCAGAGAAGCAGAGATTGCAGGCAGGGTCGGCAGCGAAACCAGCATGCGGGCGCAGGTCCTGCGGGAAAAAACAGGACTTGATCCCGCCATTTCATGGTCAAAGACCGGCAAAATCCAGCTCAATGAAGAGTTCACGGTGACCGTTTCCATGCAGACCGACATCGGACTCTTTGGCGGTTTCGGCTCCTTTCCCATTACCTTGACCGCACAGGCGACAGGCAAAAGCGAGGTGTATTGGAAAAAATGACAAAATTATATGGTATACTAAAGGGAAAAAAAGGATCGTCATTCCCATTGGTTGTTGCCATCACCCTCGCGCTTGGCATCATCCTGTGCGGAATATCCGAATACCTGAGGCTCATGATCATCGCCTCCGGTGTTCGGGATGCGGTGCAGTCTGCCATCATTTCGACAGTTAACGACAACTATGATGATGTTTACCACGGCGTTCGGGAGGGCTATGCAGGAGGGTATAAGCCAAGCGGTTCCTCATGGGAGGGCAGCATTGACTACGGCGATATTTATGAGTATCTTGACAATACCCTTGGCTTGCAAAAAAACGGCGGCTATCATGTGAAATACGCAGGCGAAGCGGTGGAATTCAAGCTCTCCGGTTTATCCGTCGATATTACTAATGTGCCCCTTGCACCCTCCGACTCCGACAGTGCGCAGGGCCTTCTCGCCGATGCGGTGATCCGGCTGGAGGTTCCGGTGTCCTTTGGCGGCAAATCCCTACCGCCGATGCGGATGAACCTTAAGGTGCAGGCGAAATATATGCCTCTATTTTAACTGTTTCAGAGTTGTAATAGACTTTTGAAAACTCTTGTGGTAGGGTGGCTTGTAAGGAACTGTAAAAAATAGACAAGGAGGTAATCTCTTATGAAGAATATAACTGACAAGACAAAGAAATGGCTGACCATCGCCGGACTTGGCATTGTGTGCGTGGCGCTGGTTATTGCAATATCCTCTCAATTTAAGACGCAAACACCGGTGGATGATGTGATAGCTTCGCCGACTGCAGTTACAGATAATGAGAACAATCCAGCCATCGACACCGGTGATAAGGCAGAAGAAAAAGAAGTGGTCATCCAGGCCAACGAACCGGTTGCAGCGCCGACCGATGACACAGCGGCTAAGACCGATCAGCCGGTACAGAATCTTCAGCCGGAAGTGACCAAACCGGCAGCGCCGACAGAAAGCCAAAAGATCGACAAAACCCAAAAGCCCAACGGAGAAAAGGTTGACAATGTGAAAGCGGTAGACCATGACAGTGTAAAAAAACCAAATACCACGCAGTCCGGTGAGCCGCAGGGCGGTGAGAAAAAAGACGGCAAGGTTTATCTTCCCGGCTTCGGATGGGTAACTGAAACAGGAGGTTCGGGTACAACAGTAGACGGTGATGGTGATATCAATAAACAAGTTGGAAAAATGGATTAGCCCATCAAATTAGAATAAAGTACTCCAAGAAGCGCAGCAGAAATGTCGTGCTTCTTGCTGTTTAAGGAGGTCTTTATGAAACGAAACCTTAGTATTTTTTTTATGTTGGCCTTGCTGTTGACATTCCTGTCTCCTCTCGCCACCTATGCCGAGGGCGAAGGGAACATTGACCATGGAGGCGGCGGGATGGGCAGCGGTACCAGCGAAAACTATTGGAATCCTGGCGATGAGGGTGTGCGGGTTACGGTTGTGAGGGTAAGAGATCGTGCGGTGGTTACCACACCCATTGATTTTACCAACAAAAATCCCGATAACATCCAGGCACACTTTGGAAAAGTCAGCAAAATATCTTATACAAAAGGTGTTTCTCTGACACCTAATCCACAAACATACACCTATGTCAATCCGGCACAAGCGATTCCAAGAATTATCAGTTCTGGCAGCGGTAATGCAAACATTGAAGCCATAAAGAGATATTTCTGTTCGGAATATACACTGATGCGGATTGCCGATGTTACCGGCTTCAATTACGACACCCTCATCAGCGGTGACTACAAAATACTGTTAGAGCCAGTTGCGTATATGACCTTTCAAGGCGTAAGGATTGCTGTGACTGCAACAGAAGCTGCTCTTTATGACGAGCAGCTCGGCGGCGGCTTAAGAAGCAAAATGGCTTCTCTTTCACACCAAAATTTACCCCTTGCCATGTTTCTGGAAACGCCTGATCTTGGCTATCCTGCGTGGTCGGGAAGCACCACATCAAAAGCTTCCAATGCGGATATAAAGTCCTCCCTTGGCCTTGGCATTGTACGGTTCAGCGAGGCAGAGCCTCCCCAAGTGAGCAGCTACGATTACACTTATCGTGTTAATACCGAGGTCATCACCTCGGTCACGGTCAGCGGAGGCCAGGCTGATCCCGACAATCCTGTATCGGTACGCTTTACCATCGGCGGCAAAACCTACACGGTAAACAACGTATATTATCCGGATGGCGACAGCCAGCTTGTGTGGGTGCGCTGGACGACACCTTCCACACCGCAGACCATGACAATAACTGTGTCTGTAACCGGCAGAGGCAGAGCAAGCCAAGGAACCATCACCGCCAATATTGTGGATCTGTCGGGCAATGATCCGCCAAACCCCGTTGCGGATGATCGCAATGATTCCTACTCTAAGCCGAGCGTTCCGAGCAAACCACAGGTAACCTCCGCCTCATGGGGCGTGTGGCGTCCTTGGTGGCAGGAGTATTGGGTGTGGCACTCCACCGGCGAAGATTCAGGCTATTGGTGCGATCACGGCTGGTGGGAGTTTGATTATGACTCCTACAGGGCAGATCTCTCAGCTTCCATGAGCATCATTCCCGATGCTAAAGCACCAACCGCATCGGGGAAAACCATGAAAAGCGGATATGTGCGCCCAGATAGGGCTTTGTTTCAGTAGAAAGTGAGCAAAAATCACTGGTTGGAACTACTACACAAGATGACGTGTAAGTCAACCTACCTTACTGCAAGGGGAAACCCGATACAGGAACACCGCATGGTAGGAAAGCGACAAGTGGACTTAGGGTAAAGTCTCGACTTATGTTGCGATGACAAGCAGATACGAGGATAAGCCTGCGATTGGCGAATGTGAGGTCTAAGCTACCCTTGTTTTGGGTCTAAGGAAATTACCATGATACCTTAGTTGTAATTATCCATATATACCGTAACCGTATATGGAGTCATCAGCAAATTACAAAGCAGGCATGAGAGCATGTTTTAACAGACCGAAAGCATATCCGACAATCTGCACTTCCAAGGTCAAAGCTAAACTGGGGATTGCCTAAACAGATACATTTGTCTGCATGGCAACAGAGTTCCAATAGTAGCTTAGGCTGAGGAAATCTCAGAAAACAGCGAAGTGGAACAGTTAATAAATTCAAAATAGGAAAGATGAAAGGACGGAGAAACCGTGACAAAACCAACATCTGATATTTTGGAGCGTATTTACAAGAATTCAAGCGAGCACAAAGACGGTGTCTACACACGTCTGTACCGTTATCTCCTACGAGATGACATTTATTACCTTGCATATCAAAAGCTATATTCCAACAAGGGTGCATCAACCAAAGGCATTGATAATGATACTGCCGACGGTTTTGGAAAAAAGTACGTTGACAGCTTAATAAAAGAACTGTCAGACGGAACATATACACCTAAGCCGGTTCGCAGAGAATATATCAAGAAGAAAAACGGCAAAATGCGGCCTTTAGGAATACCGTCATTCAGAGATAAGCTGCTGCAAGAGGTAATACGTAACTTTTTGGAAGCAATCTATGAGCCTACATTCAGTGACTTTTCGCACGGGTTTAGACCTAAGAGGAGCTGTCACACAGCCCTTGAACAGGCAAAACTATATTTTAGGGGTGCAAAATGGTTCATTGAAGGCGACATCAAAGGATGCTTTGACGACATTGACCATGACAAGCTGATTGAGATTTTGCAAAGGAAAATCAAGGATAGCAGATTTATTAATGTTATCCGTAGTTTTTTGAAAGCAGGATACATGGAGGACTGGAAATACCATCAAACATATTCCGGCTGTCCGCAAGGCGGCATCCTTTCTCCAATTCTTGCCAACATCTATCTTAATGAGCTAGACAATGAAATCGCGAAAATAAAGCAAGCCTTTGATAAGCCTGCAACCAGAAAAATCACACCTGAACATAGCTCCTTAAGTGCGAAACTCTTTAAAAGAAGGAAAAAACTGAAAAGTGCCACAGGCGAACAAAGAACAGCCTTGTTATCTGAAATTCGCGACCTGGAAGAACAATACCGAAAAACACCCTCAAAAATGCAGGATGACAAAAAGGTATCGTACGTCAGGTATGCCGATGATTTTCTGATAGCGGTAAATGGCAGTAAAGAAGATTGCGTAAAGCTTAAAGAGCAGTTAGCAAAGTTTCTTTTTGACGAATACAAACTCACTCTAAGCAAAGACAAAACCCTGATTACACACAGCAGTGAGCGAGTAAGATTCTTAGGCTATGATATATCGGTTAGGCGAAATCAAGAATATATGACCGATAGCAGGGGACGTAAGGCAAGACATCTAAATAACACTGTTGCATTAAGCGTACCATTTGAGAAAATCGAAAAGCATATGTTTGAGAAAGGATTTGTCCGTCAAACTGAAGCGAAAAAGTTTAGACCGCTACACAAAAAAGGCTGGTTGTACCTACCTGACGCAGAAATTGTTGAACGATACAATGCGGAGATTCGTGGGATAGTGAATTACTATTACCTTGCCTCAAATCTATACAAGCTGCAATATTTCGCTTATCTGATGGAATACAGTTGTCTTGCTACGCTTGCAGGAAAACACAATTCCACAATTAAGAAAATAGTAGCCAAACATAAGCAAGGCAAGGATTGGGCCATCAAGTATAAAACGGAAAATGGCGCAACCAAAGAAAAGCGAATTGTAAAACTAAAGGACTGCAAGGGTAAGTGCGAGGACAAGATTGTACAACACAGATATTCTGTAAATACAAATGCGACAATTAGGGCGCGACTACAGGCAGGGATTTGTGAATTGTGCGGTAGTAAAGATAAAGCCAGCTATGAGGTTCATCATGTGCCGAGTGTAAAAGGGCTGGACGGAACATCGCTTTGGGAGCAGATAATGAAATCCAAACGTAGAAAAACCTTAGTGGTATGTGAAGATTGTCATAAGGCAATCCATGACGATTAGACTTGAATTTTTTATACGTTAAATATTAACGGAGAGCCGTATACATCGAGAGGTGTACGTACGGTTCGGTGGCGAGGGTCAGCAATGACCCTTAGCCTATGGCATCAACCAAATCGTGACTGCCAATGTCAGCACCAATCAGTCCTGGGCAGTGACCGGCGCACAGACTGCCATAACTTACTTTCCGGAGTTTCAGTACAAAACATACTGGCGCTTACTGGAGCCAACAAGCAGCGGCTACAGTGCCAAATTCGAGTTTGCTAAAAACAAGTACTCGACCTATAACCGGCGCACCCATTTCACCCCAATCTGGATGCCGGATGGAAGCTACACCCCGTATACGTACCTAATTGACTGCTGGACACCGCAGGGGATGCTCTCTATGAACCTAACAGACTCAGTGAACATAAGCGGAAGCTTATGGGATGACTGGCACATCGCGCCCGTAAAACCTTAAAAATATCATCAGAAAAAGAACAGGATCGCAAGGCGTGAAAAGCCCTGCGGTCTTTTCTTTTTCAGCAATAAAGGAAGAAAGGTGGAAAAATTGATGAAAAAAAAGAAAAAGCTCTTATACCTTTTTTGCGTCACCCTTGTCCTTATCAGCATTTTCTGCATGACCGCCTATGCCGCTCCTACCGGCGATGTTGCGGGAGCCATAGAAAGCACATGGAAGGACGCATCCGCACAGATTAAAACTGTGGTCAACAAGGTTGTTTTCCCTGCAATCGACCTGATTCTTGCTGTGTTTTTCTTCGCCAAACTGGGGATGGCGTACTTCGACTATAGAAAACACGGAATGTTTGAGTGGACGGCTCCTGCTATTCTCTTCGCCTGCTTGATATTTACCCTCACAGCGCCGCTTTATATTTGGCAGATTCTTGGCATGTAACAGCAGCAAAATTGTGCCAGGGAGTCTGTGTAAAAGCAGGCTCTAAATCTTTCCGAAAGGAGTGAACTTATAAATGTTCATATGGGATTTTGCTGCTGACACTGTCCTCGGACAGATTATGGACTGGATCTATGCTCAGATAATCGGCTTTCTTGGTGAATTCTTCGCTATGATGGGCAACATGGGAGCCGAGCTGTTCGAGATGAGCTGGGTGCAGGCTATTGTGCTGTTCTTTTCCTATCTTGCATGGGCGCTTTATGGGACAGGGCTAGTAGTTTCCGCCTTTGAATGCGGCATTGAATACCAAAGCGGCAGGGGCAGCATCAAGGACACAGCTTTAAATGCCATCAAAGGCTTTATGGCTGTCAGCCTGTTTACCATTGTGCCGGTGGAACTGTACAAGCTGGCGATTACCCTGCAGGGCGCCTTCACATCCGGCATCACAGGACTTGCGGCGGCAGACAGCAGCATCAGCACCATGGCTGCCGCTGCCCTTGCCAGCATAGGCGATGTCTTAGTCAGTCCCATTATGGGGATATTCTGTTTGATCCTCATGGGCTATGCGGTAATCAAAGTGTTTTTTGCCAACCTCAAGAGAGGGGGAATTCTGCTCATCCAGATTGCCGTGGGCAGCCTGTATATGTTCAGTGTCCCCAGAGGATATATAGACGGATTCGTATCATGGTGCAAGCAGGTGGTGGGTTTATGCCTGACCGCATTTTTACAGGCGACCATCCTCGTTGCAGGGCTCATGGTGTTTAACAGCAACATGCTTCTGGGACTTGGCCTTATGCTTGCAGCTTCAGAGATACCACGGATCGCCGGGCAGTTCGGACTTGACACCAGCACCAGGGGCAATCTCATGAGCACCATGTATGCGGCGCAGACTGCGATGAACATAACGCGCACAGTGGTAAGGGCGGTGGCAAAATGACGGATATGAAGCTGGTCTATATTTGTTCTCCCTATGCCGGAGATATTGAATATAACACCAAAATGGCAATAGCATACTGCCGCTACGCCGCAGACTGTGGCGTAATTCCCCTGGCTCCCCATTTGCTGATGCCGAGATTTCTCTGTGAATCGAATCCGGTAGAACGAGAGCTGGGAATCAAAATGGGGCTTAAGCTTCTTGCCTTATGCTCCGAGCTGTGGGTGTTCGGCGATAGGATATCCGAGGGTATGCGGCGTGAAATTGAGGAAGCCGAAAGGATCGGGATTAAAATTATTGATCAAGATTCAAATAAAATTCAGGGAGTGATGAACATGAAGCGATGGGGAATTTGGGCAAAGCGCAGTGCCGCCTCTATCTGCGGAGCTGCTGAAGCTTGGCTGAAATCAGAAGGCAAGATACAAATCTTTGATACTTATGAGGAAGCTGCCGAGAAAGCAAGCACACTTATGAAAAACATTGGCACAGCAAATGTCTCCTACTATCCCAAGGAAATAGAAATTGAACTAAATGAAGATCAATCCCCTGGCATAAACATGAAGCTATAAGGAGGGGCAGAGTATGTATATTTACCCGGACAATTTAAAATCCAAGGCGGTACTCTGGCTGTGGCAGCTTCGGGATATCGGCATCATCGGCATCGGATGTCTTGTTTCTGTGTTTGCGCTCGTACAGCTCGGCATCCTGCTTCCGATAGTGGCAACTGCTCTCTATGCCTTTTTAACCATCCGTTTTGAGGACACCTCTATCCTCGATTTTATCAAGTATGCCTGTGCCTTTTTTATAACCAAACAGCAGTTATATGAATGGAAGCTTCAACCCGCTGTCCATTCAGAACCGGATAGAAAGCAGGTGGACAAATGAGCAGAAAAGAAAAAAAGACAGCCAAACAAAAGCTCTCCACACGGCAGCTCATAAACACAAAGGCCATCACTGACTACAGCCTTTTGACTTACGGCCATGGCGAACTGGTATATTTTATCATCAAGCCGACCAACATCTCGGTTCTGTCGGAAGCCAGTATCGCCGCCCGAATCTATGCTCTTATGACTGTTCTGAAAGGCATGGCTGAGATTGAAATGCTGTGTCTTAACAGCCGTGAAAACTTTGAGGACAACAAGCGTTTTTTGCGAAACCGCATTGAACAGGAGGATAACCCTACTGTCCGAAAACTTTTGGAGGCAGACTTGACCTTTCTTGACCGCATACAGGTGCAGATGGCGACCGCCCGTGAATTCCTCATTGTTATCCGGTTGCAGGATGAAAAACCGAACGAAGTGTTCCCGTATTTAAACCGTATTGAAAAAACCCTGCGAGAGCAGGGCTTTTCCGTTAAAAGGGCCGAAAAAGAGGACATCAAAAGAATCCTCGCCGTGTACTTTGAGCAGAATTTGACTACCGAAAAATTTGAGGACTTTGATGGTGAGAGATGGGTGATTTTTGGTGACTAAATGGAAGTTTTTGTGGTATAATTAAATGATAAATACAATGAAAACAGGTGAATAAAGATGGATATATACAGATTACTTGACTTATATAAGGCTGCTATAGATGAGCGCAGACCCTTCGAGGGTGAGGTGCTGACACAACTTAAAGAATACTATCGTATCGGCCTTACTTGGTCATCCAATGCTCTTGAGGGAAATACCCTTACGGAAAGTGAAACCAAAGTGTTGCTTGAGGATGGATTGACTGTTGGCGGTAAACCCTTGCGCTATACCTTTGAGGCAATCGGTCACGCTAAAGCCTATGATTTCATGTTCACACTGCTTAAAAATAGAACCATTACGGAAAGAGATGTTCTGACAATGCATCAAATGTTTTATGAGAATATAGAGAAAGAATATGCCGGAAGATACCGTGACATGGATGTTTTCATCAGCGGCTCCAGATATCCTGTGGCAGAAACAAAACGCATACAGGAAGAAATGGATGGACTTTTTCAGTGGATTGCAACCGAAAGAGAGAAGTTTCATCCGGTAGTGTTTGCAGCACAGCTCCATAAAAGATTTGTCTTCATTCATCCGTTTAAAGACGGAAATGGCAGAATTGCCAGGCTCATTATGAACACCGCACTGATACAGGATGGATATCTTTTGGCTGTAATTCCTCCGGTGCTTAGACATGAATACATTGAACTTCTTGAAAAAGCCCATAGAGATGACAAACCCTTTGTACAGTTTATTGCAGAGCGGGTTATTGAATCCCAAAAGGAAATCATGCGGCTTTTGCACATACCAATTCCAAAGCTGGACAGCGGCATGGGTATGCAGCTATAGCATAGATATATCAAATTATGATAGCGGAACCTTATTGCTTTACTATTAAAAGCACGATTGCCAGAGATGTGGTGATGTTATATGGACAAAGTCAATATAGTCAAAGGATGGCTTGATTTTGCAAATAAAGATATCAGCTGCGCAAAGCATCTCCTGGGTATGCGTCCGGTTCCATTGGAAATCATCTGCTATCACAGCGAACAGGCAGCCGAAGAAGCGGTAAAAGGTTTTCTTATATACCATAATGTCGAACCGCCCCGTACTTACGACTTAGAAATGTTATGCCGTATGTGCATGGATATTGACAATACTTTTGATAAGTTGATTGAGCCTTGTGGAAGACTTGCTAGATATGGCGAGCAGATATATCCTTTAGAGATGCAAATTTCACACAACGATATGAGAACAGCCATTGCTGATGCTGATCATGTAATGGAATTTGTACTTCAAAGGCTTCAGCTTGCCGAGGAAATTTCACCGGATGACGATAGGCAAAAAGACCAGCAAGAAAAAACAGCAGGGCAGCAACTAACGTAATATATTCATTATAAATGCCAAGCGAAAATCGTTTGGTGTTTTATTTTTGCCTTTTTTAAGGCTGCAGCCATGTTCTCTATCTTTATTAATGAAGGGTGAGGCTGCTCTTTATCTATTTTCTCCTATGGACTTCCGCTGCTTCTTCGTTTATTGTGTGTGCTGAGGTGATTAGGATGGCAGTTGTACAGGATACTTGTGGGAGGCTTGCCATAAAAATTCAGGCAGGTCTTTTTTATTTGTTTTTCGAGGAGAGGAGATGATGCAATGCCAAAAGCAAATCGAATGAATACTGCCGTGGCGCAGGAGGACGTCCGCATACAGGAATTTCTTGATATGATCGCACCGTCGGTCATCAAATTCAACACCGACCACTTCATCTGCGGCAATACCTACCGCTGTGTGTGGGCGCTTCGCGAGTACCCCACAGCCACGGAGGAACAGGCAATCCTGCGCCACCTTGGGGAAAAGGACGGTGTCACTTTAAAGATTTATGCCCGTCACGTCACCCCTGTTGAGGAAAAGAAGATCATTAGCAATGCCGCCAACAAGAACCGCATGAAGCGGAGCAACACCAATGACCTCCAGCAGACCGTCACCGCTGAGAGCAATCTGCAGGATGTAGCCTCCATCGTAGCCAGCATGCACCGGAACAAAGAACCACTGCTCCATGCCGCCGTCTACATTGAGCTTTTAGCATACGACCTTGAGCAGTTAAAGCTGCTGCAGACCGAGGTGCTGACCGAACTGATTCGCTCTAAGCTCAACGTTGACCGCCTCATGCTCCGCCAGCAGCAGGGCTTTATATGCGTGATGCCTTCGGGTTGGAATGTGTTCGGAGATCAGTTTGAGCGGGTACTGCCGGCATCCTCCGTTGCCAACCTTTATCCTTTTAACTACTCCGGCAAAACCGATGCCAACGGCTTCTACCTGGGCAGGGACAAGTTCGGCAGCAACATTCTTGTGGATTTTAATAAACGTGCCGATGACAAGACCAATGCAAACATTCTCATTCTTGGCAACTCAGGACAAGGAAAGTCCTACCTCCTGAAGCTCATCCTATGCAACATGCGGCAGTCCGGCATGCATGTACTGGCGCTTGATCCGGAGATGGAGTACGAGGAACTAACCAACAACCTTGGCGGCTGCTTTATTGACTTAATGTCCGGCGAATATATCATCAATGTGCTGGAACCGAAAACATGGGATGAAAACGGCGATCCCAGGGATGCTGAAGCTCCCCAGGCGTTCCGGCAGACCTCCAAACTCAGCCAGCACATCAGCTTTCTCAAGGACTTTTTCAGAACATACAAGGATTTTGACGACCGGCAGATCGACACCATTGAAATCATGCTGGGGAAGCTGTATGAGCAATGGGGCATCACGGACCACAGCAACTTTGACCGGCTTAAATCCACCGATTATCCCATCCTGTCCAACCTATATGAGCTGATTGAAAACGAATACAAAACCTTTGATGAAAGCAAACGCCAGCTTTATACCGCAGAAATCCTGCAGCAGATCTGCCTTGGACTCCATTCCCTATGCAAGGGTGCGGAGTCTAAATTTTTTAACGGGCATACCAACATCACCAGCAGCCATTTCATCACCTTCGGTGTGAAAGGACTGCTGCAGGCAAGCAAAAATATCCGCAACGCCCTGCTGTTTAACGTGCTGTCCTTCATGTCCAACGAGCTTTTAACCAAGGGCAATACGGTAGCAAGCATCGATGAGTTTTATCTGTTTCTTACCAACCTCACAGCGGTTGAGTATATCCGCAACTTTATGAAGCGTGTCCGCAAGAAGGACAGCGCCGTGATCCTTGCCAGCCAGAACCTGGAGGATTTCAATATTGACGGCATCCGGGAGTATACCAAGCCTTTGTTTTCCATACCGACTCATGCCTTCCTCTTTAATGCCGGAAACATTGATGCCAAATTCTACATCGATACCCTGCAGCTGGAGCAGAGCGAATATAACCTGATCCGCTACCCGCAGCGCGGTGTGTGTCTCTACAAATGTGGCAATGAGCGGTATAACCTCATGGTGCAGGCTCCCGAGCACAAATCACGACTGTTCGGAAGTGCTGGCGGCCGGTAAGGAGGCTGGCCGATGAAAACCCAACGCTTTGGAATCGAAATCGAAATGACAGGACTCTCAAGGCAAAGGGCCGCACAGGTTCTGTCGGAGTATTTCGGCACACGGCTGTCCCATGACGGAGGTGCTTATGACACATATTCCGTGCTGGACAGCCAAAACCGCAGATGGAAAATCATGAGCGATGCCAGTATTTCTGCAGAATGCAAACGAGGTAGCGCCGATTCCACTTACCGTGTGGAACTGGTCAGTCCCATTTGCAAATATGAGGATATTGAAACCATACAGGAGATTGTGCGGAAACTCCGGGCTGCCGGAGCCATTGCCAATGCAAGCTGCGGCATCCATGTCCATGTGGATGCGTCACCTCACAATGCCAACACTTTGCGCAACATCACCAACATCATGGCCAGCAAGGAAGACTTGATCTATAAGGCGCTGCAGGTCAATGTGGCAAGAGAGCGGAGCTACTGCAAAAAGGTGGAGCAAAGTTTTTTAGAAGAACTCAACCGTAAAAAACCGAAAACCTTGGAGGATGTCAGCAGGATCTGGTACAACGGCAATGATGGGAGGAATCAGCATTACCACAACAGCCGGTACCACTGCCTCAATCTCCACAGTGTGTTTCAAAAAGGCACGATCGAGTTCAGGTTGTTTAACGGCACCACCCACGCCGGAAAGATCAAAGCATATATTCAGCTCTGCCTCGCCATCAGCCACCAGGCACTCACCCAGCGCTGCGCCAGCCGCATCAAAACCCAGAGCACCAATGAAAAATATACCTTCCGCACCTGGCTTCTCAGACTCGGCTTAATCGGCGATGAATTCAAGACCGCACGGCTTCATTTGCTGGAGCATCTGGACGGCTGCATCGCCTGGAAAGACCCCCAGCAGGCCGAGCGGCAAAAGGAACGATTAAGGCAGAAGAAAGAAAAAGAACGAGCGCAAGCGATTACAGAAGCTTCAGCAGAACAAAATCAAGAGGACATCGAACAGACCGAGGCCGAAGAATGCCCCGGTCTTTCTATGTCCATGTAGGAGGACTGAGCAAACATGAAAAGCAAAACCTTGTACATTGCTTACGGCAGCAATCTCAACCTGCAGCAGATGGCATTTAGATGCCCCACTGCCAAGGTAATCGGGGCAAGTAAAATCAAGGATTATGAGCTGCTGTTCCGTGGCGGTCGCAGAGGTTCGGTAGCAACGGTAGAACCGCTCAAGGGCAGCCATGTCCCTGTTCTTTTATGGGAACTGAAAGAAAAAGACCTGCAGGCCCTTGACCGTTATGAGGGGTATCCCCATTTTTACCGCAAGGAAATCCTTGATGTCGAGCTTAACGGCAAGACCATTTCTGCGATGGTTTATATCATGAATGACGGACATCCCTTCGGATCTCCGTCCGATTACTATCTTAATGCCATCATGGAGGGCTACAAAAGCGCAGGTTTCGATACCGAGTACCTGGAGCAGGCGGTGGAAAAATCCATCCGGCTTGCTAAGGAACAACAGCCGGAACAGGAAAATCTGTTTGACTTGAAATGGTGGTGATGGTTATGGCTGATCCGGCTACCATTACCCTCGCTGTTAAAGCGGCGGTCGAGGCGGCAGCCGACAGGCGGACATGGAAAGTCCTCAGCGTCCTCATCGCTGCCATTCTTACACCGTTGATTCTGGCCATCGTGATGATCGTGAGCCTGCTCTCCGCCGCAGCAGATCATAACAATGCAGCTATAGAGCTGTGCTTTAATGGCGGTGCGATCTCTCCCCAAATGCCGGAGGATTACGCCGCCTATATCCGGGATATGCAGGACAGCTTCGCCATGCTTGACACCGTCATCTCCGATATATCATCACTGGTGGAGGACGGCAGTATCGACAGCACAAGGGTTAAGGCAATTTTCTATTCTCTGTTCTTCGGCGCTGAAAATCTGCAGATGGATAGCTCGGACTACCGTGCCTTTGCTGACTGCTTTGTCCGTTATGAAACCCGCACCCGAACCGTGGACAATGGCGATGGCACAACCTCGGAGGAAGAATACACCGTAGCTGTACCGCTTAAATCACTGCCGGAAATTTACGGAAACCTTCAGAGCGCCCTCGGTAGGAAAATCACCTATGAGGAACAGGCCAACGCTTCGGAGATTTACTACCGCATTGACTACGGCGGCAGTGTCCCCACCTATGGAGAAGAATTCGATGCTTGGGTAAACGGACTGCCGCTGTCCGATGCACCCTTTACCGGCGTGGACGGCTTCTGTTCTCCCCTCGGGGAAAACTGGCGCAGCATGGTCACCTCGGAATTTGGTTACAGAACTGATCCCTTCACCGGCCAACGCAGGGGACACTCCGGATTGGACATGGGCGCGCCCAAAGGCACACCGATCCATGCAGCCCTTGATGGTACTGTGCTGTTTGTGCGCTATAAGAATACAGGCTACGGCTATCATTTGGCCATCGACCACGGCGGCGGTTTCGTCACCATATACGCCCATTGCTCCAAAATCCTTGTCACTGAGGGGCAGACCGTGAAGGCGGGCGACATCATCGCACAGGTCGGTTCCACTGGCCGGAGCACCGGAGAGCACTTGCACTTTGAGGTACGAGTAAACGGTGAAAAGCAAAACCCAAGAAACTATCTGCCGTAAGCAAGGTAAAAAACGATGCTGCGGATTAGAAAAAAGGGCAGCTTCCGATGGCGAGACTTCCTGTTAGAATAAACCTATAGCCTTCGTAATTCTGTCTAAGCTTATTAAAAGTGTGGTATAATGAAACAAATAATGTAAAAAAGGAGGGGTGTGTTTGGAGCTATACAATAAGGCTGTTGAACTGTGGCAGTCATACAAAATTGCCTCCGCCGCTGATTTAGATAAATATCTTGACAGTTTCCGCATCCTGTTTGCGTTTCATTCCGGGAAAATAGAGAACGAGGAAATCACCTATCATGATACAAGGGAAATCTTTGAAAACGGCAGGGTTGTAGACTATACCGGAAGTCCCCGCGCCCTGTTTGAGCAGCAAAATCAAAAGCTGTGCTATGAGTTTTTGAAAGAAAAAATCGTGAAAAAGGAGCCTCTCAGCATAGAGTTGGTTAAGGAAATTCACAGGGTTCTCACCGGCGGGACATACGATGAGCGCAGGTATATTGAAAATGAGGAACGGCCAGGCGAATTTAAAAAGCACGATTATGTAACCGGCGTCCATGAGGTGGGCTCTGCTGCGGAAGATGTGGAAAAGGATCTGAAAGAGCTGATTGCCGAAGTCAACGCGTATGAGGGAAAGGATGTCTTAAAAGCCGCCGCCTATTTTCATGCAAGGTTTGAGTATATCCATCCCTTCGCAGACGGAAACGGGCGTGTCGGCAGGACGCTCATGAATTACTATCTCATGACTCATAACCACCCGCCCCTTATCGTCTATAACGAGGATAAGCGGATGTATTACGAGTGCCTGCAAAAGTATGATGAAGCCGAGGACTTAAATCCCCTTTATGAGTTTCTCAAATATGAAACGGAAAAGACATGGGAAAAGGCACTGGCTCTTGCCGAAGGTATGAAGCCGGAACGCAAAGGCTTGTCGGATTTTACCCAGAGTATGTAAACAACAGAATAATTTAGAAGCGAAAGTCATCTCGAAAAGGGATGGCTTTTTTGCTTGCCAAGGAGGGAAAAAATGTTAAAGACCAAAGCTATCTTTGAAAGAAAAACCGCTGACTTTCAGCCCAGGGACTGTGTGATTGAAAAAATTATTGAGCTTAATTCTCGGGAGTACGATACGTTTTCCAAGAATATGCTGGCGGATTACGACTTTATCAAGGACAACATCGACCTCATGTATGTGGACCAAGAGGGGACATATCACTGCTTGCTGGTAGTTGGTGAGAACAGGTCCGATGGCATTCTCATCGAATCGGAAGGAAGCAGTTACACCCGTTACGCCGCTTTCCTGCCTAACGCCTGTGATTTTCTCGCTGCGCATCAGGAGCGAACTCAAGGGCTTCATGATGAAAAATTAGAGCCGGAATCTTTGGGTATGAAAATGAATTTATAGGAGGAAGAGAGCCATGAGAGAAACCGAACTGAAAATAATGTTCCCAACGGAGAAGCTGGATGCACTCCGTTTTTTTATGGGCAAAAAGGAGCTGACTGTTGAGCAGGAGCTAAAGGATTACCTTGATAAAACCTATGAAAAAGTTGTTCCGGCACACGTTCGAGAATATGTGGAAAGCAGGCTTGACCAAGCATCACCGCAGGAGGAAATGCCTGAACAGAGAGATCAGGAGCAGCAGCCGGAGCCACAAAGGGAACGCCAGTCAAGGCAGACCCGCCGCCAGCGTGAGCAGGCGGTGGCTGAATCAACGGCGTCATCTCCGCAGGCCAGACAGCCGGAGCTGCCGGAAGAACCGGAAGAATCCCAGGGCATGAGCATGAGTATGTAAATTCGAAAGGAGAGATTCACAATGAAACAAGCAACCCTGCAAATCAAATTTGATGAAGAAAAGCTGAACGCTATCAAGCAGTACATGGGTAAAAAGGATGCCGACCTTCAGACGGAGCTGGACGATGTGATGCAAAAGCTCTACGAAAAGCACGTCCCCGCCCCAGTTCGTGAGTACATTGAAAGCCGGGATTCCAGGGTGCAGGAAAAGCCGAAAAGACCGTCCCGGCCTTCCTCTACGGCTGCTGCCAATAATGCCAGCACCACCGTGTAAATAGCATACAAAAAGCCAAATATTTGGCGGCTGTGTGCCCTTGTGCGGCCTTTTCAGGGGGAGGATGGCATCTATATACCTTTGGGCAGTTTTCCGCCCCTTTTTGGGGCTTGTTGAGAGCATAAAGAAGACGGCAGCAGGCATGGCTTATCCTTGCAGGGGTGGACCATGGGGTCGAAAACGGTGCAGGTTAAAGAGGGGTGGTCGCAGGCGACCTCCCCTCGAATCACATCAGCCCGCAATGCGGACTGAAAGGCTTTAAGACAGGTGCACCTAAATAGGGCTGCGGTTACCTCGCGGGTGGTCGGAAATCCGGGTTTTTCCCGCATGCAAAGGCTTTTGCAGGTACACCTCACAGGTGGTTGCCGAATATATGAATGGAATCAAGACAAGGAACGGAGGTGGTTGAGAGTGGCAGAGGAGAATAAAAAGAGAATTCCCCTGTGGCTGTATCCTGAAACCATAAAAAAGACAGACGAGCTTTTCCCGAAGGATAACTGCAAAAGCCGGAGCGAGTTTATAGAAAAGGCCATTCACTTTTACAGCGGATATATCACATCCGGTGAAAACAACAAATATCTTCCCAGTGCAATTACTTCCACCCTTTCCGGTATTGTTGAAAGCTCTGAGAACCGTATTGCACGGCTGCTTTTCAAGCTGGCGGTGGAGATGTCCATGATGATGAATGTCCTTGCGTCTACCGCCGAGATCGATGAAACCCTGCTGCAAAAGCTCCGTGGGAAATGCATCAACGATGTAAAAAAGACCATCGGCTCCGTCACCTTTGAGGAGGCAGTGAAATATCAAAAGGGTAAGTAAGGTGATATGCTATGCCCAGGATCATATTCAAATGCCGGTACTTAAAAAATGCACCCAAAGCACATTTGGCCAATCTGGTAGAATATGTGGCCACCCGTGAGGGAGTCGAAAAAATTGATGACAGTTTCAGAACTCTTCCTGCAACAAAAAATCAGCAGCAGCTGATTTCTGAAATCCTGAAAATGCTGCCGGATACTGCTGACATATTCGAGTACGAGGACTATCTGAAAAAACCTACCAGGGAAAATGCATCGGAGTTTATTTCTATTGCTCTTGAAAACAATCTCGATCTGATCGGCAAAAAGAAAAACTTTGTAGACTACATCGCCAATCGTCCGAGAGTTGAAAAGTTCGGCAGCCACGGACTCTTTACGGATGAAGGTGTACCTGTTGTACTATCAAAAGTTGCTGATGAAGTATCAAACCATTCCGGAAATGTATGGACAAACATTATATCCCTCCGGCGTGAGGATGCGGAGAGGCTGGGATATGACAATGCAAAGTCGTGGCAGGATTTGATCCGGGCACAACGGAACGTCATCGCGGAAAACATGAAGATCGCTCCGGAAAATTTGCGATGGTATGCTGCTTTTCACAATGAGAGCCATCACCCGCACATCCACCTGATTGCTTACTCCATCAATCCCAAAGAAGCCTATGTCACAAAGCAAGGGATAGAAAACATGCGGGGAAGTCTCGCGCGGGAAATCTTCCGCCAGGACCTGATGCAGATTTATGAGAAGCAGACTGAACGACGCAATTCCCTGACCAAACAAAGCCGTGTGGCCATGCAGGACATCATCGCTCAAATTCGTTCAGGGATATGTGAAAATAAAAATATAGAGGAATTGATTGCCCGCCTTGCTGAAAAGCTTAAATATACTTCCGGCAAGAAGCAATACGGTTATTTAAAAGCTCCTCTCAAGGCACTCGTTAATCAGATCGTCGATGAGCTTGCAAAGGACGAAAGAGTGGCAAAACTATACGATAGTTGGTACGAGATGCGTAATGAAGTTTTAAGCACCTATGTTGACAAGCTGCCGCCGCCTCTTCCGCTTTCACAGCAGAAAGAATTCAAGAGCATTAAAAACATGGTGATTGCCGAAGCGTTAAATATCGGCAGTCACCATTTCACTTTTGAGCCGGACGAGGAACAGGATATATCAATAGAAGATGATGGTGATATTACTGCTGCCACCACATATTTTGAGAAATCTGCAAAGCTCGGAAATGTCAACGCACAGTATATGCTCGGCAGGATTTATCTTGAATCGGACAGCGAGCATGAAAATGTAGAAAAGGCATTGCAGTGGCTGGGGAAAGCTGCGGACAACGGAAATGCTCCCGCACAGTATGCAATGGGAAAGCTGTACCTTGCAGGAAACCATGTAGAGAAGGATATACAGAAAGCTGTGGAACTGTTCACCAAATATGCAGAACAGGGAAACCAGTATGCGCAATATGCCCTCGGCAAACTGTATCTTTTAGGGCATGATGTCAGGCAGGATAAGGAAACAGCGTTGCATTGGCTGTCGGCAGCTGCAGCACAGGGAAATATCTATGCAAAGTATTTGCTGGAACGCATGGATTCCTTCAAAGACCCATCCATACTCCTTGCAGCAACACGCTTGATGCATCACTTGGGCAATATCTTTAGAGAGGAGTATCAGAAAGCTTTTGGCAATCCTCTCATCCAGGTTGACCGCAAGCTTCGCAAAAAAATCATGGAGAAAAAACTGGCGCAAGGTCACGCATATAACGACCATGCGCCACATCAAAGCTATTAGAGCAGCGGTATGATGTCAAGTAGGTAATTGGAAATTTTTCAAAGAATTCGCTGCACAAAAGGGGGTGCTTGCCTAAAAAAGGCAACACTAAACAAGCCCACCCTATGACAAGTATATTTATTACAAATATAACAATAAATAGGTGGAAGGAATCCTGAGCTTTGGTCTATTCTAATTTAATTGTCGGTTTCCCCCTTTCGGTTGGTAGAGTTGGTTAGACTTCAGCAGAAAAAAGACTAACCGTACCAGTTTACGGGCAGTAAGAGCAAGGGCGCGTTTATGAGCATACTGCTTAGGCTCCGCTTTTTTCATGGCATAATACTCGGCAAAAACAGGGTCGTGCACCCGAACACTGCTTGCCGCCTCAATAAGGTAATACCTTAAAATGCGGTTGCCAGAGCGAATAAGCCTTGTACTACTAGCAGTAAAATCACCAGACTGATTTTGGGTCCAGGCAAGACCAGCTAACTTAGCTACCTGTTTATGGCTGTCAAACTGATGGATATCACCAATTTCAGCAATAATACCAGAAGCAAAAATAGGACCGATACCCGGAACAGAATCTAGAGTTTGAGGAATAGTCTTTAAATGGTCCTCAATAGCCTTTTTCAAAGACTGCAGCTGTTCCTGGATTGTTCTAATAACCCTAATACTAGAGGCCATGGCCAAGTTAACAGAATCAGACATGGCCTTGGGCAACCTGTAAGAAGAACGAGCAGCCTTTTGCAACTGTTTAGCAACAGCCTGAGGATCATCAAAGCGGTTTTTACCATGCTGAATTAAAAACTCCATCAGATCATCCAAAGAAGCATCTGCTAGAGCCTCAGCGGACTCAAACTCTTCCAAAACAGCCAGAGAAGTAGCAGATAACTTGTTAGAAAAGACTAAAGAGTAATCACTACACTTCAGGTACAGGTTAGACATAAGAAAATTAGCTTCACGTACTAGAGCCTGCATGAGGTGGTACCTGGCCCGAGTAAGCCTTTGAAGAGCCATCAAAGGTTCACTCCAAGTAAAAGGATGAGGCAGATAGCCACTTTTAAGCCTAGCAGCAATATACCAGGCATCGAACCTATCATTTTTAGGAGCATCCAAGAAATGAGCCTTTTTAAACTCCTTAATCAGACTAGGGTTAAACATGTAGACCTTAACATCAGGGCAGGCAAAGTCCAAATGGCGATGCAAGTAGATGGCAGCATGGGTAGAGTAGCAACCGGTGTGCTCTAAACCAAAAAGTATTCTATCAAAATCATGTTTACTAACCAACTGGTTGATACGATCCTTAAGCTCAAAAATACCAGGTCTATTATTAAAAACACTAAACCGGCTTATAGGACGCTTTTCATCATCATTAGACAAACAACAAACAACATTGTCCTTGCTGCTTATATCGATACCGACAAACAAAGGGTTAGACATCTTAATCACCTCCTTCACTTTAAAATATATAGATGTCTACAGTCTTGGGATGTCCCTGGGAAACCCATGAACGACAGCCTTGCGAGCTATAGGAATACACCGGATCCCCTCGGTGCACTGGCCTCCGTCTGCTAACAGAGGGAGAGGCAAACCGGGAAACAGTCAGCGTGTAGGTCTATAACATGGGGCCAGGGGAACACTCTAAAAATGGAAGACACCCTATAACGGGGCAACTGGAGGAAATGGAACATTCCCTTGGTAGACACCTTTGGCTATATTTTCCCAAAGACATCCCAGGACTGTAAACCCTTTTTAAAAAAGATAGCATATTAGTTATTGGCTTGTGGATATGCCGCTCATGTGGACTTGTGGACAGCTGCTGCGCACCTGCCCACAGGGTCCACAATCGCTTGGACAATGCTAAAGCATTGCCCACATACCCACAAGCCCTGCTACGATGAATAACTTGTTGTTGTAGTTGTTAAAGATCTACATTAAAAAATGAGCAATGTCCCAACTGGAAATTAACGTCCAAATCGGGGGCTGCTCATAGTATACAAGGAGGGAATTCCCATGAAGAAGAACTACCTACAGAAAAAAGAAAAGCTCCCCGTCTCTTATATATTCTCAAGACTGAAGCCACCTGTGAAAAGGGTGGCTTATTTTCGCAGGTCGGGCAAGCGGAAACGCTGACAAAGGAGGATCGCTATGGCAGAGTACGTATATTTTACAGATGAGCAGAAACAGCGTGCAAACTCCGTTGACCTTGTGGACTTTCTCAGACGGCAGGGGGAGCAGCTCATACGCTCCGGCAGGGAGTGGCGGTGGAAGCGTCATGATAGTGTGACAATCCGGGGTAACCGGTGGTTCCGCCACAGCGCCGGGCAAGGCGGTCTGGCAATTGATTTTGTGCAGGAATTTTATGGCCTCTCATTCCCTGACGCAGTGACACTGCTGCTGGGCGGCGAACAGGGTACGGCGTTTAGGCAAAGTGATAAAAAGGTGCCGGAAACAGAACGAAAAGAATTCATAATGCCGGAGGCTGCAGACAATATGCGCCGGGTATATGCCTACCTCTTGAAGCAGAGATATATTGACCGGGATGTCCTCACCCACTTTGTCAGAGAGAAAAAAATATATGAGGATAAGGAATATCACAATGTTGTTTTTGTAGGTTATGATGAAAACGACACAGCCCGGCATGCACATAAAAGGGGAACCTATTCCAACGCTGCTGGTTACCGTGGCAATGTGGAAGGCTCCGATCCAAAATACAGCTTCAATTACATCGGTACAAGTGATACCCTTTATGTGTTCGAAGCTCCCATCGACATGCTGTCATTTATCACCCTGCATAAGAAAGGCTGGCAGCAGCACAGCTATGTAACGCTGGATGGTGTGGCTGAACATGCCATGCTGCATGTGCTGTTAAAAAATATGCACATTAAAAATGTGGTACTGTGCCTCGACCATGATCCTGCCGGTATAGAAGCTGCTGGTCGCCTTACGGAAATATTGCGTGAGAAAGGATATGCCAGTGTTTCATGTTTGCAGCCCGAATGCAAGGATTGGAATGAGGACCTGAAAGCGCAGCATGGTATAACATCGGTTCCGGCAAAACCGCATCCGAAGCTGAAAGCCTGCAAAGAGCTATGCGGAGAGATTCATTACTTGTACAGCCATATCAAATCCGTGAAAAATCCTCATGCAATGCTGATAAAGCACTATGAAAAAGCAGTGCCCCTCATGCAGTCATCAAGGTCAATCGATAGACAAAAAGCTGTCCTGATGGAACAGCTGCTAAGCATGGCGGTATATGCGCTGTTTGCAGTGATGGCGCAATACTGGCAGCTTGAAAAACCGGTGAATTTTAAGCAACTGACCGATGAACTCTGTTGCAGCTATCATCCGCACCAGGACCGGGGAAAGCTAAAAACCAAAGCAGAGGATATCCAGCAGGATATCGATGCCATTAATGCTCAGCTCAACACATCTGGAATCCGTACCTTTGAGGACAAGCAAAAATTAATCGCATCGTATATGAGTTTTGCACTAAACTGTGTCAAGGCTCAAATTTTTATATGTCTTGAAGAGCAGGAACAGAGAATAGAAGCTCTGCAAAAGCAGAATGAAGAGAGAGTCGATTATATGCAGGCTGTTTGCGAAGAATTTTTGCAGCCTGGTATTTAGCAATATTATAACTGCATATTTGAAGAAAGCCATGTGCGAATGAAAAACCATTGGTGCATGGCTTTCTTAATTTTGCAAGAAGGAGGAAACCAATGCAAGCATCACAGGTGGTTACTTTAATCATAGCTGCTGCAACTATGTTCGGAGTCATCGGTTTTATCGTCCTCTTGGCTCATTACTATACCTTGAATGGCATCAAGGCCAGGACGGTGGGTGACGGCCAGCATGGCACGGCAAGGTTCGCAACGAAGAATGAAATCAAGAAGACCTATGCTCATGTACTCTATGAGCCGGAACGGTGGCGCAAGGGTATCAACCTGCCCAAGGTGCAGGGTCTGGTTGTGGGATGCAAAACGGCTCCAGGATCGGTCACCGCTCTTGTAGACCAGGGGGATGTGCATGCATTGATGATCGGTGCAGCGGGTGTCGGCAAGACCGCAAATTTCCTTTATCCCAATCTGGAATATGCCTGTGCTTCCGGGATGAGCTTTATTACCACCGATACCAAGGGCGACCTTTACAGGAATTACGGATGCATCGCCAAAGACTACTATGGCTACGATGTGTCCGTCATTGACCTGAGAAACCCTACCCGCAGCGATGGCAACAATATGCTGCACCTTGTGAACAAATATATGGATGAATACCTTGCCAATCCTGATAATCTCCCAGCAAAAGCCAGGGCGGAGAAATATGCAAAAATCATTGCAAAAACCATCGTCAACTCCGGAGGACTGGATGCAGGTTCCTACGGCCAGAATGCATTTTTCTACGATGCAGCCGAAGGCTTGCTGACAGCCGTCATTTTACTGGTAGCGGAATACTGTCCAAAAGAGAAACGCCATATCATATCGGTCTTTAAGCTCATACAGGACTTGCTGACTCCCTCCGGCGTAAAAGGCAAAAACCAGTTCCAGCTGCTTATTGAAAAGCTTCCGTCAGAGCATAAGGCAAGATGGTTTGCAGGAGCGGCATTAAACACTGCGGAGCAGGCCATGCAAAGCGTCCTGTCGACAGCCCTTTCCCGGTTGAATGCATTCCTGGACTCAGAACTGGAACAGATACTCTGTTTTGACACTGCCATCGATGCGGAGCGCTTCTGCAAAAGAAAGTCTGCCATCTTCCTTGTCATGCCGGAAGAAGACAATACAAAATATTTTCTAATCTCCCTCATTGTCCAGCAGCTCTACCGGGAGATACTGTCGGTGGCCGATGAGCAAGGAGGAAGGCTTCAAAACCGTGTCATGATGTACCTCGATGAGATCGGCACTATACCAAAAATTGAATGTGCGGAGATGATGTTTTCCGCTTCCCGTTCCCGCCGTGTTTCCATCGTGGCCATCATACAGAGCTTTGCGCAGCTTGAAAAGAACTACGGCAAGGAAGGAGCCGCCATCATCATCGACAACTGCCAGGACACCATTTTTGGAGGCTTTGCCCCAAACTCGGAATCAGCGGAGATACTCTCCAGAAGCCTCGGCAACAAGACGGTTTTATCAGGTTCGGTCACCCGGGGGAAGCATGATCCGTCCCAATCCCTGCAAATGATCCAGCGTCCCCTGATGACTCCCGACGAATTGAAGACCTTGCCAAAAGGCAGCTTCATTGTCGCAAAGACCGGCGCCTGCCCTATGAAAACCAGTTTAAAGCTGTTCATTGAATGGGGCATCCGGTTTGAAAAGGTGTATGAGCTGCAGGAAAAATCCGCCCGCAAGGTTGCCTATGCTGACAAAAAAGAACTTGAAGAAGAAATCGTCAAACGGCACATATCTTATGAGGATATAGAAGAACAGGAACCATACTCCACATCAGCTCATGGCGGCATGTCCCTTGCACCTGCTGAAGAGATTCAGGGGAAAGCATTGAAGTCCAGGCTGCAAACAAAGATAAAAGCACAGCAGCAACTGGAGCCGCCGCTGCGTACAGATTAGGAGGTGCCCGATGGGTTATTTTGAATCGCTTTATGCATCAGAGCTTCCCCATAGGGCTGTAGCTGTCTACATGTACCTTCGTGACAGGGCCGACAGGGACGGCAAATGTTATCCGGCGATCGGTACCATCGCCGCGGAGCTGAAGCTGTCACGGAGCACCGTAAAAAGAGCCATTGCAGACCTTGAAAAGAGCGGTTATCTTTGCAAGGAGCAGCGGTGGCGTGAAAACGGGGGCAAGAGCAGCAACATGTATTTTTTGAAATCAGGGATGGGGTAACTCTGAAAAACTTTACTTTTACACCAAGGGGGCAGCCTGTTCATTTGGTGAACTGTGGTACGGTTCACCGTGAGCTATGCAGTGAACTGCCCACTCTAAGAAATATTCAACGTCAGACAAAGAAACAAAATAGTTTTATAGATAAATAGCATGAAAGGTGGAAAATAGGATGAATTTAGAAAAATCAAGGAATGCGGAATACAAAAAGTGTGCAGCTTTATTGTCTCTGTTGGTTGGATTGTCTTGGAACACCCTCATATCATGGAACCAAATGAAAAACAGCTTGAAAAGATAGGACTGTTCAATGAATTCATTTCCTCTTATAACCTCCTGAAAATCTATGAATTATTTGGGGGACGCAATAAATAAGCATATTTTGTAAGTAATATTGCGATCACAATAAAAAATATTGAAATTGCATAATAGTAAGTGTATGCTATAAATATAGGACGATGGAGGTGAAATACGTGCCGGTAAGCTACAAAAAGCTGTGGAAACTGTTGATCGATAAAGACATGAAGAAAAAAGACCTTTGTAAAGCAGCAGGCATAAGTTCATCGTCTATAGTTAAGCTCAGCAAAAATGAGAATGTGACTACCGGAGTACTGGTCAAGATTTGCAAGGCGCTTAACTGTGATATCGGAGATATCATGGAAATTGTTGATGGGCCGGATGAACAGCGCGACTGCAGGTAAGATAGCGTGACTAGAATAGAAAGAGAGTGGGGTTTGCTTGGGTACGTTAATAAAGAGTTCTCAATTCAGTAAAAAAATGCTTGAGAAAACAAATACACCGATTATACTTTGCTCTTCTGCGCCAAGATTGAAAAAGATTATTGCCGAAGCTGGTTATCAAGAGCTCAGACTTAATGGATTATTGGCTGAAGCCCTTGTAAAAAAAGATGCAGCTATCAGGCCGCAGTTTGTTAGCGATGAAGCGATAAGAATTGTATCGTCCATACAAGGCCCGATTTTTCTGACAGACTACGAAATACTGTTTGACCCGAGGTACAGCATTGATGTTATCAGATTTTTTTATGAGCTGTCACGCAGAGCAAAAATTGTTATAAAGTGGTGCGGCACGTTGGACGATAACCACTTGGTATATGCAACACCGGCTTATAGGGATTTTCATTCATATAACATTCATGACTATGATATAACTTGTGTAATCTGAGGGGGTTTATTTTGATGAAATACGCAGATTTGATAAACTTCAATCCAATCGAAAGCATTATCCAGCTTACGGCGGCTAATGACAAGAAAGAAGCAATAAATCTGGTTAAAAGCTATGTCATGTCCGATGATATGGCGGACAAGCTAACCAATAATATGCTTTCACAGCTTCGGTTAGATGATGTGGTAGACAATAAAGGTGTTTTGCTGGTAGGTAACTACGGTACAGGTAAATCACACCTTATGTCGGTCATTTCTTCAATAGCATACGATGCCGAAAACCTTGACTATGTACAAAACAAAAAGTTTGCCGAGGCTGCCAGGATCATTGCGGGGAAGTTTGAAGTTCTGCGTATTGAGATAGGCGCATCAAAAATGTCCCTCAGGAACATCATCCTGACAAAAGTAAAGCAGGATTTTGCTGAACGTGGGCTCATCTTTGACTTCCCTGATGAAAAGGATATTATCTCAAATAAAGATGTGCTCCTGACCATGATGGATTTGTTTTCATCCAAATATCCCGACAAAGGATACCTGATTGTGGTGGATGAGTTCCTCGACTATCTTGGCGGCCGTAAAAGCCAGGAGATTAAGCTCGACTTGGGCTTCATGCGCGAGCTGGGAGAAATTATTAAAACTTCCCGTTTAAGAGCTATTTTCGGAGTACAGGAAAAACTTTTTGATAACCCCAGCTTTTCATTTGTATCCAATACTTTAAACCGGGTAAAGGATAGGTTTGAGCAAGTCATCATTCGTAAGGAAGATACGGCCTATGTTGTATCTGAAAGAATACTGAAGAAGACTCCTGAACAGAAGGCGCTGATCCGTGAGCACTTGCAAAAGTTCTGCAGTCTGTATACCAATATGTCGGAGCGCATGGAGGAGTACGTTGACCTGTTCCCTATTCATCCTTCATATATTGAAGTTTTTAACAAGATTTACATTATTGAGAACCGTCATATACTAAAAAACATTTCGGAGATCATCAGGCGGATACTTGACGATGAAATTACTGATGAATCTCCCGGCATTGTATCATTTGACAGCTACTGGTCCTTTATCAAGGAAAACCTTGCCCTTAAAACAGATGCCAATATTAAAGAAGTCGTTGAAAAGAGCGGCATGCTTGAGGATATCGTCAACCGTTCATTTCCTAAACGTCTTTATAAACCTTTGGCATTGCAGATAATATATGCTTTAAGCGTACATAGATTAACCACCGGTGACATCAGTATCCGTGCAGGACTTACCGCAGAAAACCTCAGGGATGATCTTTGCCTGTATTTAAAAGGAATGCCCGACCAAAGCTCAGATACATTACAGTCTATCATTCAAACGGTTCTGAAGGATATAATGACCACTGTCAGCGGGCAGTTTATTGAACATAATGCAGATAACGGACAATATTATCTGGACTTGAAAAAAGATATCGACTACGACGAAAAAATCACGCAAAGAGCGGCTATCATGGATGATGACAGTCTTAATAGCTATTTTTATGATGTAGTTTATTATTGCTTAGAGTGGGATCAGAAAGAATATGTTGATAATTTCAAAATCTATGAACACCGGTTAAACTGGGTGTCTCATGCTATTTTTCGCTCAGGCTACCTATTCTTTGGCACACCTGAATCGCGTCCGACTGCTCAGCCGCCAGAGGATTATTACATATACTTTATTCCTCCCTATGGCAATGAGAGCTATACGGATGACAAGAAGGACGATGAGGTCTTTTTCCTGTTTAAGCCCAACGAAGACTTCAAGAACACGCTGAAGTTATATGGTGCTGCTCAAATACTGAAAGATTTGGCCGAAGAAAAAAATAAGCCTGCCTATCAAAACAAAGCTGAAGTTTTCAAGAAAAAGCTGACGAAATACCTGAGTGAAAATAAGAATACTTGCTTTGAAGTAATCTATAAGGGCGAAAAGAAGCAGCTACTGGAAGTGATGAAGGGACAATATAAGAGCACCAACCCGTTCAAAGAAACCATTGATCTGGTTGCTTCCATCTGTTTGGACGAATACTTTACGAAAAAGTATCCTGAGATGCCGAAATTTAAAATTCAGATTACGCACCGCAATCGGGCAGATATTATCCGTGCAGGCATTGACAGGTTTGCAGGGCGAAAGAACCAACAGGCAAACGCCTTGCTTGAAAGTTTTGATTTACTTGACGGTGAAAAAATTACCGTTCAAAACTCCAAGTATGCACAATACTTTATCAAAGAGCTGGAAAAGATCCCTGCCAAGGCCGTTATCAATTTCAGTGACATTTATACTGAAGTTCAAAATAAAGATGAATATTACCTGGACAAGCGGTTCGGAATCAGCTATGCCCTGCTACCGATTGTCTTACTTGCATTGGTTCATACAGGCCATGCGGTCATTGCTTTAAGGAACGGCACTACCCTGACTGCATCTGATTTGGAAACGCTGCCCAAGATATCAGCCATTGACATTTATGAGTTTAAGTACATTTTCAAGCCAAAGGACATGCAGCTGGCAGAACTGGTCAGGCTGTATGAGCTGCTGGAGCTCCCTGTTGGCCTTATCAACAATCCTGCCCAGCGGGAGGCCGGGCTTGAACAGATGCTTGCCAGAGCACAGGAGATGGCCAATGTTGCGGTCAGGGCCAACAGCAAGCTGAACGGAGAATTTGAGCTTTGGGGCGAACCGCTGATTGCCGACCATCTTGCTTCGGATTATAAGGCTTCTGCTAAGAGGGTGCTGGACATATTCGGTAACTTCCAGAGCAGGTTCAATACCGTGGCCAAGCTCAATAACTTTAATTACACAATGGAACAGATTGAGCAGCTTGGCAAGGATATTGCTGCCTCAAAAATTGTTCTGGAATACGAAAAATTCAGGAACGACTGCCTTGCCAATGTCAATTACATGATGAATTTGGAACGCATGGAGCTTGGTGCTGCCTTAAGAGCAGAGATTGAAGCCGCCAAGGAAAACTTCCGCAAGATTAGAGATGACATACCTCAGGACATGAGCGGCGAGGGTGCTGCAGCGGATGTGAACAGTTTGCTGGTAAAAGTCAAAAACCAGTATATTGACATCTACTTTGCAGAGCATCAGAAAAAACGTCTCGGAGTTTCCGATGGCCAGCGTAAGGGTGAACTGGTCGGGTCGGCAAAACTAGCTAATTTAAAGCGCTTGAAAGCAATCAATAATATTTTTTCGGCATCTAAACTGGACAGTATCGAAAAGGACCTGGCCGGGCTCAAAGTCTGCTATGAGCTGACTCCTGATATGCTGAAAACGAACCATTTCTGCACGAAATGCAATTTCTTGATGGGTGAAGCCGATATTCCGGTAAAAGGCAGGCTTGAAGAGATTGAAGACCGGATTGACAGCCTGCTTGCCGAATGGACGAATACCCTGTTTAATACGGTTACAGACCCAACACTTGAAGAACAAAAGCAATATTTAAGTCCGGAACAACGCAAGGCAATTGATGCATTTATTGAAACTAAGACTTTGCCCGAAAAGATTGACCAGTTCTTTATTACTGCTATTGAGGATCTGTTACAAGGTTTTGAACCTGTCGCCATTGCGGCCGACGACATCATTGACAAGCTCGGCGCACTTGGGCCGTGCGATATTGAAACCTTCCAGCGCAAACTGAAAGATCTGCTGGATAGTTATACCAAAGGCAAGGATAAAGAGAAGCTGCGTATTATTGTAAAAAGATAAGGAGAGACCAGTATGAAGCTGACTAAAGAAGATATTGACAAAGTACGGCATATAGAGGGTTTTCCTATAGGCAAGGACGAGGACATTATTGCTCTATCCAATCCTCCCTACTATACGGCATGCCCTAATCCATTTATTGAAGATTTTATAAAAGAACATGGCAAGCCTTATGATGAAGCGACTGACGATTATCATAGGGAGCCGTTCGCTGCTGATGTGAGCGAGGGTAAGAATGACCCGATATATAATGCTCATAGCTATCATACGAAAGTGCCTCATAAAGCTATTATGCGCTACATTCTCCATTATACAGAGCCAGGTGACATTATCTTTGACGGCTTCTGTGGTACCGGTATGACAGGTGTTGCGGCACAGATGTGTGGGAATCCTGATCCAGAGTTTAAAGCCAAAATCGAAGCCGAAATGCCCTATGTCAAATGGGGAGCACGCAAAGCCATCTTGAACGACCTTTCTCCTGCGGCTACCTTTATTGCTTATAACTATAATACACCGGTGGATGTGGCGGAGTTTCAGCGGGAAGCCACTCGCATTCTAAAAGAATGCGAAAAGGAGCTGGGCTGGATGTATAAGACAAGGCATGTCATTGAAGGAAAGCTCCAAATAGGCATAGATGGGAATCCCCTTATCGGTTGCATCAACTATACGGTTTGGAGCGATGTGTTTATCTGCCCTACCTGCTCCAATGAAATCGTGTTTTGGGACGCGGCTGTTGACAAGAAAAACGGCAAGGTCAATGACACCTTTTTTTGTCCCCATTGCCGCAGCCAGCTGACCAAACGCAGTTGTGCACGGGCCCAGGAAACACATTTTGATACACGGCTGAATGTATTTGTCACCATGGCCAAGCAGGTACCGGTTTTAATCAATTACTCGGTGGGAAATAAGCGGTTTGAAAAAACACCGGACGAGTTTGATCTGGCGCTGATTGAAAAAATCAACAATATGGAAATACCATACTGGTATCCAACGGATGAATTGCCTAATGGATATAATACAGAGCAACCCAAACGCTCGCATGGGGTAACCCATGTGCATCAGTTTTATACGAGAAGGAATTTGGCTGTATTGGCAGCTATTTCACATAAAGCATTAACTTCAAGATTTAACATTGTTTTTCAATCTATTAATGCTACGCTTACATCAAAGATAGTTCGCTATAACATGGGACATCGAGGCAACGGGCCTGTTAGCGGAACGCTTTATGTTCCTTCATTGGTAGCTGAATCTAATGTATTGAATTTGCTTATCGGGAAACAAACAGATTTTTTATCTGTTTACAATAAAACAACAAATTTTTGTGGTGCGCAAATCAATATTGGATCAACAAGCGATTTAAAAAATATAGAGGAAAATTCAATAGACTATATCTTTACGGACCCTCCGTTTGGCGGTAACCTAAACTATTCTGAACTGAGCTTTATTTGGGAGGCCTGGTTGAAGGTTTTTACCAATCAGAAACTCGAAGCGATTATAAACGCCGTTCAGGGGAAAGGTTTGCTGGAGTATCAGTCGCTGATGACTCAATGCTTCAGTGAGTGTTGCCGCGTCCTAAAGCCAGGCCGCTGGATGACAGTAGTATTCCATAATTCGCAAAACTCTGTTTGGAACGCCATTCAGGAATCGCTTCAACGCTCCGGTTTTATTATCGCTGACGTTCGTACGCTGAATAAGCAGCAAGGCAGCTTCAAGCAGGTTACGACCACGTCGGCCGTTAAGCAAGACCTTGTAATTTCAGCTTATAAACCAAAAGACAGTTTTAAGCGTGAGTTTATTTCCCACGCTGGAAGCGAAGAAACGGCATGGAGCTTTGTTCGTCAGCATCTTGAAAATCTACCCGTTGTTGTCGTTAAGAACGGGAAAATAGAACTAATAGCAGAACGTCAGGCATTTCTCCTCTATGACCGTATGGTGGCGTATCATATTATGAACGGAATAGCTGTTCCGTTAGACGCAACAGACTTTTATAAAGGCTTGGACGAAAAATTCTTGAAGCGTGACGGGATGTACTTTCTGGCTGATCAGGTCAACGAATATGACACGGCCCGTATCGTTAACGATGTGGAGCCGGTTCAGTTTGAGCTTTTTGTCACCAATGAGAAGTCGGCAATTGCATGGCTTTACCAACAGCTTGAGACACCGCAGACATACGCCGAACTCCAGCCGAAGTTTATGCAGGAAATAAAAGCCTGGGACAAGTTTGAGATAAGACCTGAGTTGGCAGTATTGCTTGAAGAAAACTTCCTGCAGGACGATAAGGGCAGATGGTATATCCCTGATATTACAAAGGCTTCCGATGTGGCCAAGCTCCGTGAAAAGAAATTGCTCAAAGAATTCGAGGGTTACGTGGCTACTAAAGGTAAGCTCAAACTCTTCCGTACAGAAGCTATCAGGGTGGGCTTTGCAAAACTCTGGGCCGATAAGAATTATAAGCTGATTGTCGAAACAGCAGAGCGCTTGCCGGAAAGTGTTATCCAGGAAGATGACAAGCTGCTTATGTATTATGACATTAGCTTGGGGAGGGTGTAAACAATGTCTGAATACCAGAGGGGTTCCGAATGGAGGCGTTGGGACTTACATGTACATACGCCAGGAACAATAAAAAACGATAAATATACTGGTAGTTCCATAGAGGAAAAATGGAACACTTTTTATACGGACATAACTACATATATTGGGGATGGAACTGATATTGCTAGAAATGTCGTTGCTCTTGGTATTACAGACTATCTTTCGGTCGAGAACTACAAGAAAGTGTTAATTGATAATCGTCTTCCCGCCACAGTAAAACTAGTATTGCCAAATGTTGAAATGCGAATGTATCCTCTGTCAAAACAAAGTGGCATTAATATTCATTTTCTTTTTGACCCTGCAATAGTAAATGACCTTGATGACCGTTTTTTTTCACAAATGTCAATAACGTATGGCGGCAGGACGTATACAGCAACAAAGAGTCAGTTAATTCAGCTTGGCAGAGCCGTTTCTTCATCAGTGGTTGATGAAGATGATGCTTATAAAATAGGTGTCGGTCAGTTCATTCCATCATTTGACTCAATTAAATCTATTTTTGACAAAGACGCAGATCTCCGCGAAAAAGTAATAATTGTCGTGTCGAATGGTAGCAATGACGGCGTAACGGGTGCAGCAAATCATTCTTGCTATTTCGACTCATCATCTCATGTGTCAGATTTTGATGCGACTCGACAAGCAATCTATCAGTTCGCGGATGCGATATTTTCTGCTAACCAAAATGATATTGACTATTTTCTTGGAAAAAGAGCTGATTCTCCTGATAAGGTTATTCAAAAATGCGGTTCTTTAATGCCTTGTATACATGGCTGCGATGCACACGAGAATTCAAAGATCTTTGAGCCAGATCAAAAGCGATACTGCTGGATAAAAGCAGATCCTACATTTAATGGTTTAAAACAAGTATTATATGAACCAGAGCAGAGAGTGAGAATTTCTGAACTTATACCAGAACAAAAACCAGATTACTATGTAATTGATCGTATTGAGTTTAAGGATACGGACTTTCAAACACAACCAGTTGTTTTTAACGATAAGTTAACTTGCATTATTGGCGGGAAGTCGACGGGAAAGTCTATTCTGTTGCATAATCTTGCCTTGGCCATTGACAAAAAGCAGGTTGAAGAAAAAATATCCATTACTAATACCAATACTAAGGTAGTTGATAAGCTAAAAGTCTACTGGGCGGATGGCTCAATAAGTTCAGATGCAAGTAATGACACTATACATAAAATCGTTTATATTCCTCAAACATACTTGAATAGACTTACTGACGAAAAAGAGGAAAAAACTGAAATAGATTCCATTATTGAAAATATTGTCCTAAATAACCAAGTTGTTAAAAAGGTGTATGAAGAAACTAAGGAAGCAATAAAAGCATATAAACCTGAGTTAGATAAGGCGATCTATGATTTACTCGAAAAACATAGAGAGCTTGGTGAGATAGATTCAAAAAGGAAAGAATTGGGGAATAAGCCTGGTATAGAGGCAGAGATCAATAAGCTGCGAGCTCAAAAAGAGCAACTGTCCAAAGCATTGTCTCTTTCTGAGAATGATATAAAATCGTATGACGAGGCTGTTTCAAAAGTCAGCCAGCTAACCCGCCAAATTACCGATTTAACTAATGAAATTGATAATATTAATGCTATCTCTTCTCTTGTAGTAGCGAAAGATATCGACTATCCATTTTCAAAAAATACTATGACTGAGATTAATCAAGTCATCAGCAAAGCTATCGAGGCAGCGAATGAAGTATGGTTATCAGCTAAGAAAACAATAATCGAGAATATTAATGTAATCAAATTGCAGAAAGAAAAGGAACTTAGTGGATATATCCAGACACAAGAATCCTTGCATGATAGAGTGCAAGGGAATAAGGCTATTATTGAACTAACTGACAAAATTAAATTAGAATCAGAAAAGCTTGGTAAGTTAATTGAGATGGATAACCAGTTCAAAGAAATAAGTAAAAGGGCAAACGTATTATTAGAGCAGGTTGTTGACTCAATGGCTTTTTATGCTAAACAGCATAAGAAATATGCGGATGCTGTTAATGGAAACACTGATTTATCAACAGATGATCTGGTTTTCTCGGTTGGGTATCCTTTTAGAAAAGAAGCTTTTCTTGAAAAACTCAAGCATATTATAGATAATCGTACACTAAAGAAAATAATAAATCTTGATGATTTTAGTGCAGAAGATTATTCCAAACAAAATGTTTATTCGATTGTCACGAAAATTCTCAGCGGTGAGTTGCCATTAGTAAAAAACAATACAGTAGAATCTGCTCTACGGATTATTTTAGCGGATTGGTATAATACGACATATAGCGTCAAAATGGATGGTGATACTATTGATGTTATGTCGCCAGGAAAGAAAGCACTGGTTTTGCTTAAATTACTCATTAGCTTAGCAAATAGTAAATGCCCTATACTAATTGATCAGCCGGAAGATGATCTTGATAACCGCTCAATTTTTGATGACCTTATTCCATTTATAAAGAGCAAGAAAAAGGATAGACAGATTATTGTAGTCACCCACAATGCGAACATTGTTTTGGGGAGCGATGCGGAAGAAGTTATCATTGCTAATCAAAATGGAAAAAACTCTCCTAATAAAGAATATCGGTTTGAATACAGGTCGGGTTCTATTGAAGATGATAAGCCTGTAATGGGAGCAGACGGAAGTCCTGAATCCGGCATTCTGAATAGTCAAGGCGTCCAACAACATATTTGTGATATTCTTGAAGGTGGTAAAAAAGCGTTTGATTTGAGGAAGCAAAAGTACCGCATATAAGCTAAAGCGTCTACTTTTCATATATTAAGTTTTAAACAGGAGAAAATCGAATGATCATAGGAGATTACGTTTTTGATAAAACTAAAAATGAGCGTGTGCAGATATTGGAGATCAGCGAAGTATGGGGCTTTGTGTCTTACAAGGTGTTTAATGCTTCTACCGGGACAGTTTATAAGTTATCCGCTGCTGACATTTGCGCCGAAGTACCCGAAGAAAATTTTAATGAGAGCTATCTTCGGTATGTTGCCATGCATTCAAAAATCAAGAACGAAACCTCCGAAGGCATCCTGTCAAAGCTATCGAGCGGCATCATTCCTTTGCCGCACCAGCTGCATGTTCTTAACAGGGCTTTATCAAACAATAATGTGAGATACATATTGGCGGATGAAGTGGGTCTCGGAAAAACTATTGAAGCAGGACTCATTATTAAAGAGTTAAAGACCAGGGGACTTATCAAGCGGATACTGGTTGTCTGCCCTACCGGTCTTGTAACTCAATGGAGTCTGGAAATGCAGGACAAGTTCAACGAGAAGTTCCATGTTATCCTGCCGGAAGATTATGACACCATTCGTAAGATAACTGGAAATGAGGACGTTTACGGGCAGTTTGATCAGGTTATCTCACCCATGGATTCTATCAAGCCCTTGGAAAGACGGGTTGGCTGGACGGAAGAAAAGATCGCCCAATACAATGAGGAACGGATTTATTCCATCATCAACAGCGGCTGGGATTTGGTCGTGATTGACGAGGCCCATAGGGTTGCCGGGAGTTCAGGGGAAGTAGCCAGATACAAGCTTGGCAACCTCCTGGCTGCAGCCAGCCCTTACCTGCTGTTGCTGACTGCTACACCCCATAATGGCAAAACGGAGCCGTTTTTGCGGCTTATACGCCTGGTTGATGAAAAGGCCTTCCCCAATATCAATGCCATTGTTAAAGAGCAGGTAGCTCCTTATGTTATAAGGACTGAAAAGCGTGAAGCCATAGACAATAACGGCAATAAGCTTTTTAAGAATCGAACTACTAGGGCTATTGAATTGCACTGGGACGAACGGCATTCCATGCAGCGCAGGCTGTATGAAATGGTGTCGGATTACGTTGCCCAAAATTATAACAAGGCAATGCGCAACCGCGGCAAAAACATGTGGTTCGTATTCCTGCTCATTATGATGCAGCGTCTGGTCACCAGCAGCACAAGCGCCGTCCGGGAAAGTATGGAACGGCGTGTTAAAGTCCTGGAAGAGCAAGCATTCAAGTATCAATCCATGTCCGAAGAAGAATTTGCAGAGATGGAATTGGAAGAAAACATGGAGGATGCCATTGCTGCCATTTCTCTGGACATCAAAGAAGAAATTGCCCAGCTTAACGATATCATTGCAGTTGCCAAGCAGGCAGAGTTCCAATATCTTGATGTCAAAGTTGAGCCGTTACTTGAAATTATCGATGACTTATTTGCTGAGGACCGGCAAAGAAAGGTTATCATTTTTACGGAATTTGTGGCGACACAAAGCTACCTTGTAAAGCTGTTGAAAGACAGGGGGTATTCAACATCCATTCTCAACGGCAGCATGAGTATTGAGGAACGGAATGCCGTGCTGCAGGAGTTTAAAACGGAAACGGACATCCTTATTTCGACCGATGCCGGTGGTGAGGGCCTAAACCTGCAGTTTTCCAACTGCATTATTAACTATGACCTGCCCTGGAATCCGATGAAGATAGAGCAGCGTATCGGGCGCGTTGACCGTATCGGGCAGCAAAGAGATGTGATAGTTTATAATTTTATTCTGGCTGATACTGTTGAAAACCGTGTAAAAGCTGTGTTGGAAGAAAAGCTTTCCGTCATACTTAAAGAGATTGGCATCGACAAGTATTCTGATGTGCTTGACAGTGAAACCGCTGAGCTTAACTTTACGGATGCTTATATGAAATCAATCCGCAATCCTAAAAATATTGAGTTAAACATTCGTCCGGTTGAGGAGGATTTGAAAAAGCAGGTTCAAAATACCATGCGTATAAAAGACCTCATAAAGGAAGAAAAAGACCTTACCTCAATGATTGGGACAGGATCTGCTTTTGACTTTGAAGCTGCATTGCGGCAGATGGTCACATACTATGAAAACTATAAGGGCAATCCCTACTTGCCTATCGAGAATTTCAGCATTAATGACCCTGTGATTGTTGGCCACCTGAACAAGGAAATCGAGCAAGACTTGGGAGGTCAGCTTTTAAATGTTTCAATAAAAGATTTTCCGAATGAAAAGGGCTACTTTATGCTGTGGCGGATATCACTTACTCCTGACAGCCAGGGGCAGAAGATTATCCCAATTTTCATTAACCAGGATTTTATCCTGCGTCCTATGGCGGGTAAGAAAATATGGGAGGCTATTCTTGACAAAGACAGGGTTATTACTGTTTGCGAAGGGGAAAAGATCGATATAGAAACTCAGAATAAGCTCCGTACAGCGTCACAGGAATTTGCCTACGACACTTTCTTAACGCTGAAAGCAGAACTGGAAAAAAGAAATGAAGAAACATACAGAAAGTATTTGTATGCTTTGAACCTGCGCATCGAGGCTGCGCAGCGGATAGGGATCGAAAATATCAGGAAGCACAAACTTATGGCTTTAAGCCGGGAAAAGGCAGAGATAGAAGCAAATTACCAGGCGGGCAAGAAATTCTGTCCTGACTTTAAGCCAGTATTGATAGTACATATGGAGTGAAATTATGATAGAGAAACGGATAGCAGAGCTTTTTTCAATTCAATATGAAAAGCGGTTGCTGATTTTTGATACCAGCGGATTTTGTGCTGCCTTTGATTATACCAGGCTGCTTATTTCTCAGAATTTTGAGGTTATCCGGTATGAGGATATTGAAGCATTCCGGCTAAGGTATGAGCAAGAAATAAGGAATTCTGATCATAAATATGCGGTTATTGTTTATTCTGACATATATGTGCCATACGATATAAGGAAACAGTTTTTTGAGATTGAAATTTCTCTCAGAAGCATCTTTCCGAAACTGCATGAAGATACGGTGCGCCGGTATATTAAAGACATTGACTTGATTAGCTTTGCCTATGGGGAGCTTTATTCGTCCTGTGACACCAGGGAAAAGACTGAAAAATTTATTTCAGATACGGTCTTTTCAAAGGGAAATATAAAAAACTATTGTGAGCTAATGATAAAAAACCTCTTGCCTTCCGGTGACAAATCTGGTATTACTGCAAATGGCTGGATTGAGATTGCCCGTAAAAAGGCCTTGATTGATTATTACGCTGCAAAAGCAAATATATGGATCGATACGAGTTTTGTTGACGCGGAATTTGAAAAGTTCATATTTGATGGCTATCAAAAGCTTTCCGGTGAGACCAACAAACATGCTCCTGCGATTTTGCCTAAAGTGATTGATTTCATATCGCATGGTAAAACTGCTCTTATAGTCGTGGATGGGATGTCTTTGTTTGATTTTGAAGTCATCTCACGGTATTTGGAAGGCATTGACTATGAATACCATTGTACCTATGCCCTTATACCGACGACGACGGCAATTTCCAGGCAAGGCCTGCTGAGCGGAAAGTATCCGCGTGAGTTAGAAAATCCTTTTACTTTAAGTCAAGAAGAAAAAGGTTTTATGGAGGCTGCTAAAAACGCAGGATATTCCAAACGGCAAAGCTTATATGCCAAGGGCTTCAATCCGCCCATCAGCCATTTTACCAAGTTTGCGGCTATTATCATCAATGACATAGATGATTTGGTTCACGGTCAAAAGCAAGGCCGTATAGGAATGTATAATGATGTTTCCTTTTGGGCAAAAAGCGGTAAGGTGCAAACCCTAATTAAAGATTTGTATGAGCAGGGATTTGATATTTATATAACATCCGACCACGGTAACACCCCATGCATCGGTGCAGGAGCTATCCGTAATGTTGGTGTTGAGGTTGAAACAAGATCTAAGAGAATGCTTGTGCTTAAAGATTTTGCTGAAGGAAATGATTCTTTTGGAGACAAAGTCGTGACTTATCCGGGATATTACTTGGATAAAGATTATAGTTATTATGTTTGTGAAGCAGGTGTTTCTTTTGATAATAAGAATGAAGAAGTGATGACACATGGGGGCATTTCCATTGACGAGGTAATTGTCCCATTCATTAAAGTAAAGGCGGTAATTTAGATGGCAAAAATGATTGGACTATCCCGTTCCATTAAGTTGGAATGGCTCAATAAAACTGTAGAACTTGTACTGGAGGGAAAGAACGAAACGCAAATTAAAGACGAATTGAACGAATACTTGTCCTTTGAAATAAAGAGCCCGACTGTTCTGAGAAAAACACGGGAAATCCTCATGAATATATGGGTGAGGACTCCTGAGGAACTTTCAACTTTAAAACAGCAAGCTTTAGAAGCTTATAAGGATGAGAAGTCGAATAAACTGGCATTGCATTGGAGCATGATGCTGGTTGCATATCCTGTATTCTCTGATGTGTGTGCTTTAATAGGCAAGCTCACTAACATCCAGGATACATTTGCGGCATCCTGGCTTAAGGAAAAGCTGTTTGAAATGTGGGGAGAACGGACTACGCTGTTTCATTCCAGTGATAAGATATTGCAAACCTTGAAGCAAATTGGAGCTATTGAAAATGAGAAAGTTGGGGTATATCGCATAAAAAAGTACCCGGTTACCGATGTGAAAACCATACAGGTGTTGTTATTGGCCATCCTTCACTTAAGGGAAAGAGCCTACTATGAAATTGCAGAGCTTTCTTCGGTACCCCAGGCTTTTCCGTTTGAATACACTGTTTCACTCGAATGGCTGCATGACTCGGATTTATTTACGTTAAGTAACTTTGGCGGCAAAATTGTGTTAACAGTGGATTAGGGTCTGTCAAGAATTTTGCTTAAACCCCGAATCTTAGCCTAAATACGGGGTTAACCTTTCTTTGAAATCACAATTCAGGCCGGTTCCGTCGCCGGGAGTTGAGGTAAGGGATATATTTATAATAACTCTAATTGTATGAAAATTATGGTATAATTTAGGTGTACCTGTTAAATAAAGGTGCACTTTATTTTGTTTTCAGGGGGTATTAAAGCGATAATGTACCTTATCGATAAGAAAAATAACCGGCTTTCAAAGATAGAAGAGAAAACCTTTTCAGAACTCGGGTTTAAGGAAAGGGAACATCTGCAGGAGTGGCTGGCAAATGAACCTGCAGTATTTGGAGAAGATTTGCTTATTATCCAAAAAGAATTTGACGGCTTTGCCGATACCAGGGAACGGCTGGACCTATTAGCTCTGGATAAAGACGGCAACCTGGTGATTATTGAAAACAAGCTGGACGATTCCGGTCGGGATGTAACCTGGCAGGCCTTGAAATATGCATCTTACTGTTCCAGCTTATCCAAGGAAGAAATCAGAGTTATATTTCAGGACTATCTTACCAGGTGTGGAAGCGGAGAAACAGCGGAAGAAAAGCTTTGTGAATTTTATGGAAAGGAATACGATGAAATATCGCTGAACAAAGGCACCGGGCAACGAATTATCCTGGTTGCTGCGAAATTCAGGAAAGAAGTTACTTCCACTGTTTTATGGCTTATGAACTATAATATCCGCATTCAGTGTTTTCGGGTAACCCCTTATAAAAAAGACGACGAGTTATTCCTTGATATCGAACAGATTATACCAATGAAGGATGCCGAGGATTATGTGATTAAAATGGCTGAAAAAGCCCAGGATGATATCATGATTGAGAATAGATTAAAAAGTTCCGATGCGTTACGCTTGGAATTCTGGACAGCTTTGCTTAAAGAGATGGCCAAGAAAAGCGAGTTGTTTAAGAATATCAGTCCGAAAAAAGATAACTGGATAAATGCAGGTTCGGGCATAGCGGGAGTACCTTTTACATTCGCTATTTCAAAGGCATATGCAAGAGTGGAGCTTTACATAGATACGGTGGATAAAGCTGAGAATAAAAAGCTGTTCGACTATTTGCACCAAAGCAAGGAAGCAATAGAGACAGCTTTTGGAGAAGCAATGACCTGGGAACGTTTGGATGATAAAAGGGCAAGCCGGATAAGCTCCAGTATTGACAAAAACTCTTATGACAGGGAGAATTGGGATTTCATCATTACCGAACTAACTGAACGGATGGAGCGTTTTGAAAAGGCTCTGAGGGATTATCTGAAGAAATATAAGAAGTAAATGTATTAAGTGATATCAGGAGTGAAGAAAAATTGAGAATTGCTTTGATTTCATGCACCAGCAGAAAAAAAGCATATAAATGCCCAGCAAGAGACTTATATTCAGAAAGCCCGCGGTTTCGGTTGGCATATGCTTTGGCAAAGCTTGTTGCAGATAAAATATTTATTCTTTCCGCAAAATATGGCTTAGTGCCGGAGGATATGATTATTGAACCTTATAACGAAACCTTAAAAGATAAAAGTGCCCAGGAACGGCGAGCATGGGGAGACATGGTGCTAAACGAATTACGAAAAGTTTCCGACTTAGAACGCGATGAGTTTATTGTTTTGGCCGGCGAAGTTTATCAAGAAAATCTGCTGCCCCATTTGGTTCATTTTTGGCTTCCTCTCAAAGGCAAGAGGCAAGGAGAATGGATTCCGGAGTTAGAGAGACTGATTACGCTTGAAAGAGAATCAGATAAAGTGATAGTTCTTCATATGCTTTTTAATGGTCTGCCGCGATTGGATTGGACAATGATAGACCGACTTCCCTATCAAAATGGCATATACATCATGTTTGAAAAGGGCGAAAGCTACCATGGCATGGATAGAATAGTTCGCATAGGTACCCACCGGGGTCAAGACCGTTTGTTGAAAAGGTTGAGAGACCATTTTGTGAAAGAGGATGCTGATGGCAGTATTTTCCGTAAAAACATCGGTCGTGCTTTTTTGAAAATGACTTCGGATCCATATTTACAAGTGTGGGAAATTGATATGCATAATTCTGAAAATGAAAGAAACTATGGACACTTAATAAATGAAGAGCTTGAAACTGAACTTGAGGCAAAAATTAGCCGATATTTAAGGGACAACATCACCTTTGTCTGTTTTCCGGTTGATGAAGAAGCTGAGCGGTTGAGGTTAGAAGAAGGTATTATTGCATCACTTAACAGGCATCCATCATTTGGCCCGAGCAGCAATTGGCTTGGTTTGAATAGCCCTATGTCGGAGATTGCAAGCAGCGGCCTTTGGAATAGACAGGGTTTGCAGGGACAACCTTTATCTGATGAAGAATTAGAGCTGGTTAAGTGGCTTGCTAGATTTGGAAACGATAGTTACAGAAACAATACGGGGCGTAGAACACGTGTACAAAAAGCAGAGGATAGTGTCAGGGTGGCTGTTGAAGCTACGGGTTCACAAGGGAAAACAGCTGATGATGTAAGGCAGTACATAGAAAAATTGTTGCAGGAAGCAAAGATGATAGGCGAAGACTATATTGATTTGGTTTCAGGGGATATTCATAAGCAGATGGGCATGAAAAACAGGATGCCGCAGATATGCAGGATTATGTACGAGAAAATGATGCCTGGCGATGAAGTTTTACATACTACTCCCAGCGGTAAAAGTTCGACTATAAAAATCAGGTATGACCTCAGAAATAGGCAAGGCAAAGAAATAGTGAAATAATAATGCCTGCTATATATCAAAGAGGTGCGGAAAAGTGGCTGTTAATTATAAAAAATGCCCTAAATGCGGGTCTAAGAATTCGGTTAAAATTGTATATGGCATGCCAAGTTTTAAGCTTTTTCAGGAAGCCCAGGCCGGAAAAGTAAAATTGGGCGGCTGTTGCATTATAGAGGGCAGTCCTGAATACTACTGCAAGGATTGTAACAATGAGTGGAACCGGGAGCAGGCGCTTGACATCGCATACGGCCAGATCAAAGGGCTTAAAGCATCAGTGGGTGGTTACTTCGGTGGTTATTATCGTGTAACTATTGATTTGACAAATCTTAAAACTACATGGCTGTTCAACGAGGGCGGTTCTGAAGAAACCAGTACAAGATCCATTCGAACAAAAACAGCAGAAGAATTCATTAAATGTTTAAAAGAGATTGATTTGTTAAACTGGAAAGCAAAATACGTAGAACCCGGAGTCTGTGACGGGACCCAATGGGGCATTGAAATAATTACTGACGGGAGAACCATCAGAAAATATGGTAACAATAAGTTTCCGGAAGAATGGAAGCAATTCTGCAAGATGATTAAAAGAATAACGGGAAAGGAATTTAGGTAAAACGGATGAAAGCCTATCAAATAAAAATGGAATTGATTGATTCCGAACCGCTAATATGGAGAAGGGTAGTTATCCCGGCGGATGTTACCTTCAAACGACTGCATGATGATGAAATGATTTTTTACTGTGCTTAAAATTTAGAAATAAGGGATTTAAACTGAATATTAAAAACAAAGCAAAAACACCCCGCACATCTTTAAAACATATGATGTCCGGGGTGCTACTTTTTCAGGAAATCTCCGGTAGCATTTAATGGAGCTTCAAGCCTGTAGCCCCTGTTTTTCAATATCTGAAATTTGAAATCCATTAATTCTGGTGGTACATATAGTTCCCTTGCTGCCCTGAAAAAATTCATTTCCGCGTCATTTATCAGTTTAATAACCTCATCATCAGGCAAGAGGATTTCAGCAGCGAAAACATTTGCTTCCCTTTCCGGCTTTGATGACATATCATAGCTGATAAGCTCCTGGGCCTGGGGATTCATTTTGGCCAAGTGTCTGTGGAAGCGGTCATGGCCAATTTCGTGAGCGCATACCAATCGTCTGGCAGGACTGTCCAAATCATTGTTAATGCAAATATATCGGCTCCGCCTTGTGTATATGTAAATCCCTTTAAGCTTGCCGAGCGGCCTGTAGAGAACATTAATATTAAGACAATCGGCAATCTCAAAGGGGTTTCGAGTTTTATGCTTTTGGATCAACCTCTCGGCTTCTCTCAAAATAAATTCCATACTTTTCACCCCGCAGCTAATCAGTTGGTGTATTTTTGCTGCCTTTATTTTTACGTACACCATACTTTTTGGCTTTTTTCTTTGAGTCGAAGTATATTTCGGTTAATACCTCAAAAAGCGCATCTTTATCTTCTTCTGATAATTCTCCTCCGGCAAATAAACATTTTGTAGTTTCAATGAATTTTTTTGCTTCGCTTTTTCCTCTCAACTTATCTTCTGCTTTAGCTTCCTCAAGAAATATTTCTTCCTTGGTCATTGCAATGCTTTCGCTATCATCTGTCAGGAAATCTGAAGATACGTTAAAGAAACCGGCGATTTTATCAATAAGTCCTGCCTCCCGTGGAAAACGCTGTCCGTTTTCATAATAAACCAAAGCCCGCCTTGTAATCCCGAGCTGCTCTGCAAAATCCTTCTGGGAAATGCCTGCCCTTTTGCGTAATAATCTAATTTTTTCGCCAAACTGCATTTGATAAAACACCTCCGGTAATATTTTGACCATATTGTTCACTAATTATTCATAAAGAGAACAAAATCATTGACAAAAATATTGTTCACATATTATAATACAAGAGAACAAAAAATATGTCAATAATTGAAGATATTCGAAAAGTAGCTGGTAAATTTGGCAAGAGGCAAATGTGAGCCAAAAAGAGGCATTAAAGCAATAATTAGACAGTTGCTCCTTGAAAACCGCATATAGTTACGAGAAGATAACCGGAAAAAAGGCATGGCAAACAAGCCTCGATGAAGGCTATTTCAAAAAGTGCTGTTGAAGAAATCTATACTGCTTGTTGTTCCAGCGATCCAACAAAGCTGAAGCCGATATGTTTAACCCAAGCATCCAGGTGAATATTAACAACAGCAAAGGCAGCAAGCGCAGTCCTCATCATAGCGCTTCTGGAGTCATATTCTTCAATGGCATAATCCTCAAACATACGCTTGTAGGAACGCTCGACGGAGGTTCTGGTCTTGAACTTTACTTTAAAGGCCTCGGAATCCCGCGGCACAGGAGTAAACAATCTCGGATCGAAGTCCGGTTTAATGTAAACCGTATTTCCGTATTTGCTATCCGAGCATTTACACTCTTTGGGTGGCTCCAGTCCTTGGACTGCAAACCAGCAGCGGTATTTGAGCCTGTAGGGTTCACAGAGTCCCCAGTATACCAAGGGGATGCCGCCATGACATATGGGACGCCCATGGTCATCGAAGCAAAGGATATCCGGATGAGGGTAATGAAACTTTGCCTTCGTCCTGGAATCAAGGGAAATGAAAGGGATCATGCCATAATGCTTGAGGAGTTCATAGATGGGATAATTGTCCATGGCACCATCGGCAATGAAGTTTTTAAAACGCATATTGGGGTAAAGCCTTCGGATATCATCCAAGGCGAAAACTGCGGAAATACTGTCATGGCGGCTTGCCTGAACCATCTTGATGTATATGGGCAGGTCGTAAGGACTGTCGGAAGCAGTGACATTAAAGAGGGTGTTCCCAAAGAACCACTGTTCCCTGTAACTGTCCCAGCCCCATTTAGCGTCCGGGTCAGAGAAGCGTCTTGGGCACTGGCAGTTGTAGATACCCTTTGAGCGGCAATCGCACACTTTTACCCCATAGTGATTTGCGCCGGAATAGAAGGGAGAGCCGTCAAAAGCAACGGAGAAATCATCTTTATTGCCCAAAATGCCCATCTGGTGTGAAGTATCCACGACGCAACGGGCAATTAGTTTTTGGAGGATGGCTTCCGGGCAGAAATTTCTGAGTTTGCTGCGGATAGCTTTATCAACCAATTTCTTGACAGTACCGGAGCGCTTGGGAGGGAGCTTTTCGCCGGCCTTCAATCTTGACTTTGGCTTGCTAGTAAAGCGTTTGACTTTCAGCTTTCGTTTCAGGTGCAGCTTACGGTCGGCCATCCAAAGACGTACAAGGAAGTCGTAATAGGAGGCCGGTGCAGGGGCAGAACCCTCAAACCCGCAAATATCAAAAAGCAGAGGGTCGGATGCTACCTTATGAGCCCATTTTGTGATAGAATATTCCTGTTGGTCAAGCATCAATACGAGTGATCGTATAATAGCCTGCTGATTTTTGGCGGGACGGCCTAAATCAGGGTACAAAGGCTTGATCACAGGAAGCAGGTTATCCAGGTTGAGTAGATAGAGCTTTGAAATGCTCTTATCCAGTGCAACCAGCCTGCTTCTTTGCGTTTCGCAATGCAGAAGCATTTTCAAACGAAGCCTTTTCTGGTAATCGGAATGAAGTGTCCAATCTCGTAACATAAATAAAACCTCCATAACAGAAGATATGGCAATAATTACCATCCACTTCCATTTTGGGGGCGATGCGGAAAAGTCAAGGTAGAATGATACCATAAATGTATTGATATGTAAATTTTAACTGGAAAATTTTATACCAGTTACAGGAAAAACTTTGAGGGGAAACAGAAATGTTGAACCTTAAAATATATTAAATCAAAGCTCTCTGACTTTTCGAGAGTGTACATAATTTTGAACAGAGGTGAAAACAGATGAGTACTGAAAAAATGGCGTTAGTTGTGTTGAAACGAGGATTAGCTTCCATGCGCATTGATGAAGAGAGGGTATATCATAAAACAAAATTGTTGCTGAAAATATACCGGGATGTGGTTTGGTGTATTGAAGACAGGGTATGCGAGATTGAAGCAGAGTATTATGCCATGGGAGGCAATCGTCTGGCTGAAGCCTTGGATTACCTGGATGATTATGACCCCAATATTAATAAGAAAGACCTTGAAGAAAAGCTGTGCTCATTATTGAAAAGCAAGTGGCTTATTGAAATTGTGGACAAGGCATTGTTAAAAATAAAGAATTATCCTGATTATGGGGACTTGTATTTTAATATCCTTTACAAGCAGTACATTGTAAAATACAGGTATTCGGAAAAGGAAATTATCGAATCTCTCAATTGTGAGAGGACAACCTTTTATAAAAGAAAAAAAGAAGCTATAAATTTAATGGGCATTGCCATATGGGGATATGTGATACCTGCTCTAAGGGATATATGGCAAACGGAATGTGAACTAAATACGAACTGATAAAGGACAAAATACCTACATAACAAGTACTGAATACGAACTGCCCGGGTGTTACGATAATTATGATGGGTAGTTGCATACTTTAAAGCCATTGATTTCAGGCTTATACAGCCATGAATCGAGGGCTTTTTTTAATGCCCTGAAACCCATCCCCAAATTGCACATAGGCAGCAAAAAAGGCCGCACGAAAAATCGTGCGGCCTTTTTTGCTGCCGGAAAGGGGACATCCGTGAAGCGTTTGTTTTGGTACTACATCCGGTATCCTTGATTTTCTCTGTTTTGCTAAGGCCCGCAAACAAAGCAAAACGGAGGGAAGGAAAGATGAAAGAATACAAAATAAGAGTGAAAAATGAAATTGTTACTGTAAGCAAGGAAATATATACCACCTATTACAAGATGAGAAGACGTGAAAGGTACATAGAGGAAACCAGCATAAAGAACAATCTTTCTTATGACCAGCTAGTCGAGCTGGACTATCCTATCGAGCAAAAAATGTGTGATCCACAACTTCTTGTTGAAGACGTTATTATTGAAAAAATCATGCTTGAGAAATTAATGCTGGCGCTTGAAGAATTGACAGAGTATGAGCGGTTAATAATTAACGAACTGTTCTTTAATGGCAAAAGAGAAAGAGAGCTGGCAGATTCAATGAAGCTGCCAAGAACAACTTTGCAGTCTCGCAAAAACAGCATTATCAGCAAACTTAAAAAAATCATTGAAAAATAAAAATTTGTTTCGTCCACCCCTTCATTTTTTCGGCTTAAAAAGTGAAGGGGTATTTTTTATCCCTTATTGCTCTTTGAAAAATTGCCGGCAAAGGCTCGCTTGTAAGCCTTAAAGCCGTCCATATCCAACAGCTCAAATACGTTAGCTGTTCAGCCGCTGAAACGGGAAGCGACATTGGTAAACACGCCAAGACAGCCTGCGGGCATTTTTTGCTCGTCAAAACGATGGCATCAAAGGCTATGAGCGATAAATGTTTGACCATAAAACAATCTGTGGTGGATTGTTTCGCCAGGACCTGAACAGTCAACAATGATACTCCTGCATAGTTGAGGTTGAGTCCCAGAGTGCAGCCCGGAGGTTCTCGGGGAGGTGGAATTCCTGTGATGCCTGCTGACCACAGGCAGTTTGAGCTGTTGCCCCGGTGCTTGGGAAGCAGTGGCAAATAGAGCACAGGATGAAGATAGAGAACAAGCGTAACCGCTTTGATATCAGAAACTATGCAGCGGAACTCAAATCCGCTGCATCCTTGTGGTATTAAAGCAAAATGTAAAGGGGGAAAAAACCATGTCACAGACTCAAATAACCAACGAAATCAAGTATAAAATAGCGCTTTCGCTGCTGAACAGCATGCTTGAAAAAGGGCTTATTACTCTTTCTGAATTGAAAGAAATTGACAGATTAAATCGGAATTCATTCACTCCATCCCTGGCGGAGGTATATGTGTAAAAACACTTGATATGGCTGGATTTGTGTGGTACTGTGTGTTGCTGATAAAGCATCATGTACTGAAAAGTGAAAGGAGGAAGCGTATGCCAAAAGTAAGAGTCATCAAGCCAATCAATTGCATGGAAGCAGAAGCTGAAGCTCTGAAACTGCGGGTGTGCGCATACTGCCGGGTCAGCTCGGACCACACCGGGCAGCTTCAATCCTTTTCAGCACAGGTGGAGTACTACACCCGGCTGATAGAAAGCAACAATGCCTGGACTTTTGCCGGAATTTATGCGGACGAAGGCATCAGCGGCACTGCCAAGGACAAGCGGGATGAGTTTCTAAGGCTCATTGCCGACTGTGAAGCCAAAAAGGTGGACATGGTCATTACCAAGTCCATATCCAGGTTTGCAAGAAACACCGCCGACTGCATTGAGACGGTGAGAAAGCTGAAAGCGCTCGGGATTGCCGTTTATTTTGAAAAAGAGAACATCAACACCCTGTCTGCTGAAAGCGAGCTGCTGATGACGGTTTTAAGCTCCATTGCCCAGGAGGAATCCATTTCCACATCCAAAAACAACCGATGGGCGATACAAAAAAGGTTTATGAAAGGCGAATGGAAGCCTTCCTGCCTTCCCTACGGCTATAAGAAAGACAAGGACGGAAGAATCATCATCAATGAAGAAGAAGCCGCTATTGTCCGAAGGATTTACACCGATTACCTGAACGGGAAAGGAACGTACGTCATCGCTAAGGAGCTTACGGAAGAAGGAGTTCCAACAAGAAAAGGGGCGGAAGCCTGGGGAGAAAATGTGGTGAAGGAAATCCTGACCAATGAAAAATACTACGGCGACATGCTCCTTCAGAAGACCTTTACCACCGACACATTGCCCTTCCAGCGGAAGCGGAACCGGGGACAGAAACAGTGCTACTACATCGCCAACGACCATGAACCCATTATTGCAAAAGAGCAGGCCGAACGGGTCAGGGAGATCATGGAGCAGCGAAAAACTGAAAAAGCCATGATGGATACCGACACGCGAAAATATAACCAGCGTTATCCCTTCAGCAGCAAAATCCAATGCGGTGAATGCGGAAGCACTTTCAAAAGGCAAGTCATATTCAAGGGCAAACCATATGAAACTGTGCAGTGGTGTTGCACAAGGCATATCAGAAACCGGATGGAATGCAGCATGACAGCTGTCAAGGACAATCACATCAAAGCTGCGTTCATCAATCTGTATAATAAGCTGAAAAGCAATCATGACAAAATATTAATCCCCCTAGCCGAGGATTTGAAAAAGCTTCACTGCGGCAGGGAACATGAATCCCAGGTCAGGGAAATCAACAAGAAAATAACGGAACTTACGGAACAGAGTCATGTATTAAGTAGACTGAGGTCGAAAGGATATCTTGACTCTGTTCTTTTTATAGAGCAAAGCAATCTGATTACCAAGCAGCTTTATGAAGCCAAAAAGCAGCGGAACAAGCTGTTTGAATATAACGGATTTAGCGACGAGGCTGCCAGAACGGAGGAACTGATTGCTTTCCTCAAAAAGCAGGATGACTTAATGGAGAGCTTTGATGAAAGCATATTTTCGCTGATGGTAGAAAGGATCATTGTAAAATCCAAGCTTGAAATCGCCTTCCGCCTGATCAACGGACTGGAGCTTCCGGAAATCATCGGAGAGGAAGTGGGCTAAATGGCGCAAAGACATACGCCCTTTGGCTATAAAATCATAGACGGAGCTGTAACCATCGAACCGGAAAAGGCAGACCTGGTCAGAAAAATGTTCGATGATTTTATATCGGGTATATCCTTGAAGCAGATGGCAAAGGACCTGACGGAAATGAAGGTTTCCAACGCCAACGGAAAGCCCTCCTGGAATCACGGCTCCATCAGAAAAATTTTGAGCAACTGGAAATACACCGGAAACGACTTCTATCCTGCCATTATCCCGGAGGAAGTATTTAATGCTGCACATAAGCTCAGGGAAGAAAAGAACACCCGGCTTGGCAGGAATGTCAATTACTATGCTAACGGCATCGCCAGCACTTACCCCTTCAGCGGCAGGTTGATATGCGGGGAATGCGGGAGTGTTTTCAAAAGGTACACCGAACATCATGACAGGAACAAGAAATGCAACTGGAAATGCAAACGGTATATCGTTGACAACAGGGTCTGCTGCAAAAGCGGCGTGGTTGATGACAAGCAGCTTGAAGCAGGCTTTATACAGATTATCAACCGGGTGATGGAGAACCCTGAAATGATAGAAAAGCGTCCGGCAGTTAATGCTGTGGCAGAAAGTGCAGAATTAAGAAGGATAAAATTGCAAATATCCAGCGTACTAGGCCAAAACGGCCTGAAACCGTCAGAAATGGCACAGCTGTTGTTCAAAAGAGCTGTAGAACAATATCGAATCTCCCAGGTGGATGATTTTGATTATAAAACCAGGAAATTGAAAGCGGTGCTTGAGAGTCGCAAGCCCATTAAAGCATTTGACGAGGCTTTATTCAAAGCAACCATCAAAAGCATTACGGTGGAAATCACCGGGCAGCTCCGGTTTGAACTGATCAACGGAGTGACGCTGAGCACATCATATAAATTACGGGGAAAAGGAGGAAAAGCCCATGGCGATGGGACAAAGAACAGTATCGGTAATTCCTGCAAATCCGATTTATGATTTTAAGGAAAAAGCAAAGATAAAAAAGCTGAGAGTAGCTGCCTATTGCCGGGTCAGCACGGAGCTGGAGGAACAGCAGTCCAGCTACCAGGCGCAGGTGGATTATTACACGATGGAGATTATGAAAAACCCAGGCTGGAAGTTTGCAGGCATCTATGCTGATGAGGGCATATCCGGCACCAGTACAAAAAACAGAACAGGGTTCAATAAACTGATTGAAGACTGCATGGCAGGCAAGATTGACCTGGTGCTGACAAAATCCATCAGCCGTTTTGCACGAAACACCCTTGACTGCATTCAATACATACGGAAACTGAAAGAAAAAAACATCGGCGTGTTCTTCGAAAAAGAAAATGTCAACACCCTGGACAGCACCGGAGAATTTCTCATCACCATCCTCGGAAGCCTCGCCCAGGAAGAAAGCCGCTCCTTAAGCACCAACACAAGATGGGGTGTGGTCCGCCGGTTTGAAAAAGGACAGGTTATGGTCAATCATAATAAATTTTTAGGTTATACAAAGAATGAGGCCGGTGAATTGGTGATAGTGCCGGAGGAAGCAGAAATAGTAAGGCTGATTTTCAGGCTGTATTTAGAGGGTCTAAGCATTACCCAAATCAAAAAGTACCTGGAGGAAAACGGCATTAAAACCGTTACCGGAAAAAACCAATGGTCTACTACCACCATCAACAACATGCTCTCCAATGAGAAGTACATGGGAGATGCCTTGCTGCAAAAAAGCTACACTGTAGACTATCTCACAAAGAAAAGAGTTAAAAACAATGGAATTGTTCCGCAATATTATGTGGAGGACAGCCATCCGGCCATAATTTCCAAAGACTTGTTTCACCGGATACAGGAAGAAAAAGCACGCCGGGCTAATATTAAAAAGACTGCTGAAAAAAGAGCCAAAACCGACAGCGGGAAATACAGTTCAATATATGCTCTCACCGAATTGTTGACATGTGGGGAGTGCGGCAAGCCTTACAGACGGGTTTCCTGGACAGCCTACAGCGAGAAAAGGATTGTGTGGCGGTGCTTAAACAGGCTGGAGTACGGGAAAAAACACTGCCAAAAGTCCCCGACCATTGATGAAGATGTTTTACATAGGGCCATAATGGATGCTTTCAATTCGCTCATACAGGATAAGGACGATTTTGTGGACACGCTCCAGTCCAATATTCAGCTGGTAATGAGCAACCGGGCGAAACAGATGGACATAGCAAAAATTGAGGAACGGATCGCGGAATTAAAAAAAGAGATGATAGGCTTCGTAGAGGAAAATGCAAGATGTGGAGCAGATAATACAGACTTTGACGAGCACTATGCTAAAATCTCCTCCGAGCTAAAAGACCTTCAGAAGAAGAAAAACCAATATACTGAACAGGAAGCCAGGCAAGACGGCTTTCAACAAAGAGTCGAGGATATGAAAAAATTTCTGAACACCGCAAACTGCAAATTATCGAAATTTGATAACCAGCTTGTCAGACAGCTTATACAAAGCATCAAGGTCATGTCAAAGGATAAGATTCTCATAAAATTCAAGTCGGGTTTAGAGATGGAGCAGGAGCTGAGTAAAAAATAACATTACCGAGAAGAGACAACCGCCAAACTGCGAAAAGCAGAATGGCGGCTGTTTTATTAATGTATAGTACTTGCTTGAATAGTACCTTACAGAAATATATTCACAAAATTCATTGTTTTCATTCGTTTCTTCGTATACAATATTATATGGAAAATATTTCTGCGAGGTATAAGGAATGGATTATATTACAGCAAAAGAAGCAGCAGAAAAATGGGGGATATCCCAGCGCAGGGTTCAACTCCTATGTGAGCAAGGACGAGTGGCGGGAGCGGTTCGATTAGGATGGGCATGGGCAATTCCAAAAGAAGCAGACAAGCCTGCAGATGCTCGTATAAAAGCTAAAGACAAGATATAATCTTTTGGTATTTTTGTGGTTGATTATGATGTGATTGTTGATGGAATTATGTTAATAATGTGAAGTTGAAAAGAAGGTATCATGATGAGTGAAAAAAACTACAATTTTCAAAAGTTAACACCGATTAATAATGCCGAATTGAAAATATATGATGACGCACTAAATTTCGTGTTTGACAACGATGATATTAAAAATGTTGCACTATCCGGTCCATACAGCGCTGGTAAAAGTAGCGTGCTTGAGACTTACAAAAGCAAACATCCAGATATCCGTTGTTTACATATTTCTCTTGCACATTTTGAATCAACCAAATCAGACAGCGGTAATCCTACTGAATATAGTGAAGCTGTCTTAGAGGGAAAGATTCTAAATCAGCTTATTCACCAGATTGACCCAGACAAAATTCCACAGACTAACTTCAAGGTGAAGCAAAAAGTATCTGTTAGGAAGATCATTATAAGCACCGCAATTATTACTTCATTTTTAATTTTAGTAGCTTATATAGGGTTCTTTTACGATTGGTGCAACTTTGTTTCGGCATTAACGCTGGAATGGCTAAAAAATATGTTGATGTGGACAACAAATAGTGCCATGCTGCTGTTGAGTGGATTGCTATGCGCTGGCATCTTTGGAATAGTGACATACTCTATTATTACGACTCAAAAGAACAAAAATATCTTTAAAAAACTCAATATACAGGGCAATGAGATTGAGATATTTGAGGAGAACGATGATTCTTACTTTGACAAGTACCTCAATGAAGTATTGTACCTTTTTGAAAACTCTGACGCGGATGTAATTATTTTCGAAGATATGGACAGGTATAATGTGAATCAAATTTTCGAGAAGCTAAGGGAAATCAATACTCTTATTAATAATAAAAAGACCAAAGAAAAGAAAACACCAATTCGTTTCTTTTACCTATTGAGGGATGACATTTTTGTTTCAAAAGATCGTACAAAGTTTTTTGATTTTATTATACCAATTGTTCCAGTCATTGATGGATCTAATTCCTATGACCAATTTATTGAACATTTCAAGCAAGGAGGTTTTTTTGAGTTATTCGACGAGGTTTTTCTGCAAGGGTTGTCACTATACATCGATGACATGCGAATCTTGAAAAATATTTATAACGAGTTTGTTATATACCATAACCGCATACAATCCATAGAACTAAACAATAATAGGCTCCTTGCAATCATTGCTTATAAAAACATTTTTCCCAGAGATTTTAGTGATTTGCAACTTGGCATGGGTTTTATACATACTTTGTTTGAAAACAAAACTGAATTTATAAAACAAGAGCTAAAAAATATTGATATACAAATTAAAGAAATTGAAGAGAAGATTCGATTAACAAACGATGAGATACTTGATTCTATTGATGAACTTGATGCTGTCTATTTACTATCCAATTATCAGATAACCTATGTTGCTGGGAAAAACATATCTGCATATAAAACACGTGTGCAATTGGTTAAAGCTATGAAGGATAATCCTAATGATGTCCAATATTATGTCCCTAATCATGGTAACAGGCAGTTAAATTTAACATCTGAGCTTGAGAAACTTTTACAAAATCCAGAATATATTAAGCGAAAAGAAGCTATTGAAAGAAAGATTGACAATCAAATTGAAAACTTGAAAGCTGAAATTCAAACATTGAAAAAACAAAAATCCATTATTCAAAATAGTCGATTGCGAGAAATTATCACTAAAGAAAATATTGATAACATTTTTAGCGTAACCTACATAAATGAAATTGGTGAAGAAAACAAATATGAAGAAATTAAGGCAAGTCCTTATTTCCCTCTCATAAAATACTTGGTGCGAAATGGATTCATTGATGAAACATATTCAGATTATATGACATATTTTTATGAGAACAGCCTAAGTCGGATAGATAAGAATTTTCTTCTTAGTGTTACAGACCAAATACCAAAAGATTATTCCTATTCGCTAAAAAATCCGCAATTAGTTCTTTCTAGATTACGAGTTGTCGATTTTGATCATGTAGAAATCCTCAACTTTGATTTGTTATGCTATCTTTTGAAAACGAAGCCAAACAACGACAAATATTTGACCAGTTTACTCCAGCAACTAATGAGAACCAAAAACTACAAATTTATTGGTGAGTTTTTGGAGGCGCAGACAGAAACAAGTTTGTTCGTTGAATCTATAAATAATATATGGCCAAGTATTTTCCATTGTATCCTCGTTGAGAGTGGTTTTAGCGATGCACAGAAAAAACAATATGCTATCTATACGTTATATTATTCGTCGGATGCAGATATTGAAGCACTTAACGAGAACAGCTGCCTATCAGCCTTTATATCCAGCAGTCCTGATTTTCTGGACATTAATAAACCTAAAATCAACAAACTTATAGCTGGGTTTTCTTTGATTGGTGTTAGATTTGCATGGATTAATCATGATGTATCGAACAAAGATCTTTTTGCGGCCGTATATAAAAACAATTTGTATCAGCTGACGTTTGACCTTATTTGCTTAATTTTAGAAGTAGTTTACGGTTTAAAGAAAAGCAGTGACTTCAATAACAAAAATTATACTTTGATTATTTCTAAACAGGACGAGCCGTTGGCACAATATGTAAACAAGAATATAGATCAGTACATAAACATTATGCTCGACAACTGTGGTGAGTGCATAACTGATGAAGAACCCACTGCATTGGCAATACTCAACAATTCAGAGATTGATAGAGAAAATAAGAAAGAGTATATAAGCTTCCTGCAAACAGTAATTGAACGAATTGAAACTGTTCTTGACAAAGAATTATGGAGCATGCTATTACAAGAAAAACTGGTTAATTACTCTGAGAACAATATACTAAACTATTTCTTCCTTAGTAAAAATGGATTAGATTCGTTTTTGGTTCAATTTATCAATGACTTCAATTATAATTTGAAATTTGATAATGACTCTATAAATAGCGATTTTGGCGAAAATTCCGCTTCAAATTTCTTTAATGCTATTGTAACCTGTAACGAGCTAACCAACGAAAGATATGAGTCTTTTTTGCGAGCTCTAAATATGTATTACACATCGTTTTCAAATACTGACATTGAAGAAGACAAGATCCTAATACTTATCAAGCTCAACATAATACGGATGTCAGATTCGGTGCTTATGTTTATGAGAGAACATTATCCAGACCAGTTGATGCCGTTCATTACGCATAACATCGATCAATACACTGAAGAAGTAATAAACGAAGAAAACTTCGTTTTGAGTGAAATGCTTTCAGTGTTAGAAGAAAATGTAGACGATGAATATAAAGTTAAGTTGCTAGAATTTACATCGGATGAAATATCGCTAAAGCAAAAAAGATATTCTGATGCAGTTAAACTACACATTCTCAATCACAATCTGGATGTGAATGATATTCCATTTTTGCTCAGTTGTTACCCGAAAGAAAGTGTCGATGTTAAGGCGGCAATAAAAAGTATCTCAATCGAGCATATTGCAGACATCTTGGCTGAGCAGTATTCTATTCCTTTTGAACTGCTTTCAGAACTGTTTGCGTCGAATCAGCTCGAAATGGAAATTAAAAAAGAATTGTTTGCGCTATGCCTACCTGACATGAGTGAAGCACAAGCAAAAGAATATCTGTGCACCTTACAAATGAATGACTTTTTAAGTTTGTTTAATCGGAAACGTCCAAAGTTCGAAGTCAACGAGATTAACGAGCAAATTTTATCCATCTTCAAAGAAAAGCGCTGGATTACGACATTTGATATTGATAAGAGCGAACCAGATTATTACCGAGCATACGGACGTAAAATGCAGGATGATATGCCAACTGTATTACTTTAGTAATGGTCATTGTCTCTCTAAAATGCCACAAAGCCAAAGAAAGCAACTTCCCAGTATCCATATTGCTCTATTATAGTTTTTGAGCCAGCAAAAATTATCTATTCCATACCATCAGGGCACGTGGAGTGCGTAGTTCTGATAACTCGCGCTGAAACCGCATGGTGTAAGGTTTTCAGCAGTTCTAATAAGGAGCTTTAAAAGAGATAAAACACTGATAAAACTACTAATATTTAGGATAAGAATCGGAGGAAAGTATTGCTTTTGCATTGTTCTTTCACAACTTTTCTACCTTCCTAAGATAGTAGTGAGTTGGAAAACATTGTACAGCGAAATACCGATTGGATACGCTTAACCCATGGATTTCTTTATTACTATATATAAGCCCTAAATACCTGCGGAGGAAGAACTGAAACGTGAGTTTAAAAAAGAGCAGGAGCTGTTGGAGACATAGAAGAAGCTATAACATAATCTAGTATAGTGGATGACACAAAATACATAACGCTGGAATTGTAATTTTGACAAGAAGAGGAGAAAATGGTAATGAATAAGACGAAACTAGAGAAGGCAGTTAAAGAACCGATGATAATGAATCAGAAATTATTTATTCAGAAATCAGGTGAAATATTGAACAGTATGAGCATGGAGCAATTACGAAGATGTCTTTATAATATTGCAAGAAAAACACATGAAAGCAAGAGAGAGGCATTTCTAAAGCTACTTGAAGATTGCTGTGATCAAGATGAACGAGATAGTAAGGATAAGTTTCTGTATAAAAGATTAATACCTGATGAGAAAGTAAAAGAAAAGCTAAGTGAAATAAAGAGCATTTTTACAAAAATAGAAAATGGCGAATTGTGCTTATCGGCCCAAGGATATGAAGATTATTCTAATGGATACTGGGCAAGTGAATGGATATGGGAATATGAAGACAATGAGGGTATTAGCAGAATAATCGAGGATGCAGTTTTGTTTGCACATGACTGTATGAATGATTGCAGATATGAAGAAGCAGTAACAATTTTTAACTTGGTTATGGATACCCAAATATTTGTTGAAGATGAATGGGGTGGAGATTCTTTTGAATTAAGCCTTGAAGAAATGGTCGATGAAGAATTGGTTAGTGTAAACTTAAAGGTATTTGCACTAGATGTACTATATTCAAACTATCAATTACAAACGGCTGCTCAACGTGCAAGTGTTTTGTATTCATATTTCACATATCCTTATTTTAAAGATATTCATATTGAAGACATTTTTTCAATAGGTAGAGAAGAGTTAAGGGATACGGATATGTTTTTGCAGTCATGGATTGATTTTCTTATGCGACAGAGCGGTGAGGTTGCAGCACGTTTATTAAGGGAAGGTTTATTATATTATAAAGGAACGGAGGGTCTGCTGGAAATGGCGAGAAAAAGCTATAAAGAGCATCCGTCCCTTTACTTGGCTGGCCTATTAGAATATGAAAAGACTCATGATTATGAGAAAATAAAAGAGATTGGAAAAGAGGCACTTGATAGAATAGAAAGTGATTTGAAAATACGCGGAGAAATTGCTTTGAAGGCTGCCCAGGCGTCACATTGTGTAAATGATAGTAAATTCATGAGAAAATGTTGGTATGAAGCATTTTACTCCAATTCAACGGTACCAAATTATTTAAGACTTTTTGCAGACGAAGAAGTGACAAGGGAATATAAAGTTCCTGCAGAAAATAGAATAGAAGAATTGCATATATCTGATTGTCATAATAATCACAGCATATCTGAAACAAGTAAAAATAACGTTACCGAATTAGAATATAAATATCTGTGCTTTTTCTCAGGAAATTTTGATAGAATCCAAAATTGGTGTATGAAACAGAAAAATCCGTTGGGATGGAGTGGTAATTTTATCAGTCATGGATTAGATTTGATGATATTGTATCTCTATGTGGGTAACAATCTGGGAAAGGCTGGTAAAAAGATAGCAGTTCAGGTTTCAAACAGGATAGGATTTAATGAGAGCAAAAACCTTTTGTTTATGAAAGAAAGTTCTGTATTTGAAACAGAAGTGAGCGTGCAAAAAGGTGATGAAATTTTTTGGAATATATTTTGTTTATGGAAAGTAAATTATGCAATTACTATGGATGAAATGAAATCACATGTTGAGTGGCTGGAATCCATAATTGATAAAAGAATAGATGGAATTGTAGGCGGGAAATTCAGAGATAAATATAATGATGTTGCTTTATTGGCAGCTGCATTGGGGGAAGTAAAAGAGTCGCTTGGTATGAAAATGGCAAAAGATATGGTTATAAACAGATATTTAGAAAGATATCCACGGCACTCAGCTTTTCGAGGGGCATTGAAGGAATACATTGATTAAAGATTTTATTAAAAATGCTTCAGTAACGATAGTTTTGTTAGAAGCATATCATTGCCGCCAAGGGGGCCAGATTCCAGCGGCATTTTTTTGTACACTCAAGGCATGTGAAGGCAGTTTGTGCTGGTTCACACCACCAACTTTTGTGGACTTAGGTTCTATTTTGGTGCATATGTCCTCCATTGAGTCGCTAGTGCCCCCCGTATAATGGCCTGGTGAAGTACCACCGCGGCGGCTGCACCTACCTGCGTGATGAGTTCGTCGCTTGTCAGGTTACTAATTTTGGTAATTTCCTTGAACAAAGAGTTCGGTTCGTTTCCGAGGACTTTGACGGAACTCCTGAAAATTACGAGGATTATAAAAAAATGATTTATTTGGCTTTCCCGTCCGAGAAAGAAAAACTGGATAAGGCTTTTTTAGAACAGGACAAAATATCCGGCTTGATGGGGGAGATGGATGGACCCATGCCCTATCTTTACAGCGGGCTAAAAATGCTCAAGTCAATGCTTCCCTACATTCTGAGTGCTCCAAAGCTGATGAAACTATCAAAATTGTATGGCGACATGACGTCATCAGAGTTTGCCGCAAGATATTTCGAAAAAGATTCCAAGCTGTTCAAAAGAAATTGTTTAACTTTAAAAGTCTTTAAAAGTATAACTGCAGCTAGCAATTAGACGATACCGGTGCGAACTCATCCAAAACATTAAGCAAGAGTATAGTTTCATGGGTAAATAGAAGAACTGGAGGCTAAGGAGTAATGAAACAGTGGTATGAAAAATTATTTGATAACTACGGAGAAAAGTACGACAAGGAGATTTTTACCCAAGGGACAGTTGGTGAATGCGATTTTATTGAGAAAGAACTAAACTTTGATAAATCTTTGAAAATACTTGATGTTGGCTGTGGTACCGGCAGGCACTCAATTGAACTCTCAAAAAGGGGGTATCTGGTTACAGGTATAGATTTATCTGAATCTCAGCTAAAAAAAGCCAGAGAAAAAGCAAAAGCAAATAACCTTAAGATTGATTTTTTGAAACATGATGCCAGAAATCTTCCCTTTGAAAACCAGTTTGATGTTGCTATTATGCTTTGCGAAGGCGGTTTTCCACTTATGGAAACGGATGAAATGAATTTTGAGATATTGAAAAATGCCACAAAGTCGTTGAAGATCTCTGGAGTGCTCAGGCCTAGCTGGACACGCATAAAGTTCCCTTTTCTCTTTATTTCATACAAATGCTCTGTTTCTCTTTTTATCTATTTTGTGGGCTCTGCCCACACCCGCCCTCGCCGGTAGGCAGGTGGTCATGCTTTGCAAGACCACCTAACAATAGGGTATTGGCTTCGTGGCAGTAAAGGGTAAAGCTTCGCCCGGCTAAAGCCGGCCCTTGACTGCCTGCAATGTCTGTGGCTCTTTAAGCTACTAGTGACTGGGTCTCTCTGTGATATCTTTCATATTCCATGGGTGACATGTAGTCTAAGCTGCTGTGAGACCTTTTTGAATTATACCAAGTCTCTATATAGTTAATTATTGCTAATCTTGCTTCTTCTCGGGTCTTAAAACGCCTTCTATGAACCAGGTCTTTCTTTAATGTGGCAAAAAAGGATTCCATACAGGCATTATCATAGCAGTCTCCTTTTGCACTCATGCTTTGTCTTATGCCATTTTCTCTAAGCTTGTCCTGATAATCATAGGCTGCATACTGTGAGCCGCGATCTGAATGAAATATAAGTCCTTTTTGAGGCTTCTCTCTTTTTATTGCCATCTCTAGTGCACTAATTGTTAGCTGTTTTGTCATTCTGCTATCTAATGCCCAACCAACTATTTTTTTGTGGTATAGGTCTTCAATTGCAGCTAAGTAGAGCCAGCCTTCTTGAGTTGCTATAAAGGTAATATCTCCAACCCACTTTTGGTTAATTTTTTCAGCTTTAAAATCTTTGTTTAATAAGTTAGGAGCTACTGGATAGTTGTGATTTGAATTGGTAGTAGCTTTGTATCTAGATCTTAGAACACTAATTAACCCATATTCCTTCATAAGTCGTCTTACTCGCTGGTTGCTTGTTTTTATGCCTTTTTTTCTTAATTGTCTTTTTATTCTTCTGTGACCATAGGTGCTATCTGACTCATCAAATATTTCTTTTATGTGAGTAATCAGATCTCTGTCGTTTAATTCACGATGACTTATAGGCCTATTAAGCCACTCATAGTATGTGCTCCTACCTATTTCTAAGATTTGGCACATCTTCTTGACGGGAAATTCGGAGCTAAGTTCTTTTATTATTAAATACTTTATTTCACGTCTCTGCTGAAGATGGCCATGGCTTTTTTTAATATTGCATTTTCAACCTCTAAGTCTTTAATCTTTTTTTCTAATGCTTTTTGATCGGCATCAGCTGGCCGAAGATTTCCTTTGCCGGGAAAGGCGTCTTCTCCATGTTCACTATATTGCTTGACCCATCTTCTAACTGCTGTAGCACTTACTCCTATATCTTTGGCTACATCTACTGGCTTTTTACCTAATTCTGTAACAAGCTTTACTATATCTTTTTTATATTCTTCTGTAAATTTACTCATTGCCTTAACACGCCCTTTCTTATCTTTTATTATAGATCCTTTCTGCGTGTCCGGCAAACTCTCTACAGTCTACTCTGCTAAATTCATTTTTACAACTCTTAATGGTTTGTTTCCCCTATTTCATTCCATAGATGATTTTCATAAAACAGGTATAAATGAAGAAGGTGCACATTATAAAAGCGATAGTTTTGATTTGATGACCATGAGGGATTATAATGTCACCACTTTTATTGATGATGATGGAAATGAACACCGAATTGAGTGTAATGAAAGATACTACATGCCAAGCGAGATAAACTGGTTTCTGAAATCATTGGGGTTTAGAAAGATTGAGATTTTCGGTGCTAAAATCGGTGCTTATTCGAGAGGTGATAAACTTACTACAGAGGATTATGAAATGCTTGTTGTAGCCGAAAAATAGAAAAGATGGATTCTTTGCAGGATTTATGGGAACTCGGCTCATCACCAAAGGTTATTATTGGAATGATTCAAAAGCATATACAAGTATCAGACAAAACCAAGGTGCTTGATTTGGCTTGCGGAAAAGGGGCAGTCAGTGTCCAGTTAGCCAAGGCTTTAGGCTGTACGGTTAAAGGCATTGACATCATTCCAGAATTTATTGATTATGCAAAAAAGAAAGCTCAAGAATATGGTGTGGAGAACCTGTGTGAGTTTAAGGTTGGAGATATCAACGAGGCGATAAAGGTTCAAAAGGATTATGATATTGTTATACTTGGTGCTGTCGGAGATGTACTGGGAACACCAGAGGAAACAATTCAAAAATTAAAAGGCACAGTGAAAAATGGCGGCTATATATTCATTGATGATGCTTATGGGAATGACAAATCTAGTGGAAGATATCATACAAGAGAAAAGTGGCTGTTATTCTTCCAAAGTGCAGGAATGCAGCTTGTTGATGAAGGGTTTAACCAAGAAGATGAGTTGGAAAGACTAAATGATGAGCAGCAGTCATTTATAGTGATGAGAGCAAACCAGCTAAAAGAAAAGTATCCGGATAAAGCATATTTTTTTGATAGTTATATAAAAAGCCAGCAGGCTGAATGTGATGAACTGGAGAATGAGATTTCAGGGGTTACGATGCTTTTACAGGTTGTTTGACTTAAGGTGATTGATTTCTATTTAGTATATGATGTTCAATTCAGATTTGGAGGAGCTGCCATGATAAACAAACTCAATAATATGCGAGAGTTGTCGTTGGATCAGCGCGAAGATCTTCTTAATACTTTGAAAGTCCGTTTTGATGAAAATATGAACCGTCATGAAGGTGTAAGGTGGGCTAATGTACAAACAAAATTAGAAGCTGATGTTGATAAGCTTTGGTCGATTAATGAAATGGAAGCAACCGGAGGGGAACCTGATGTTGTTGGCTTTGATAATAATAAGAACGCATATGTTTTTTGCGACTGTTCGGCAGAAAGCCCCAAAGGACGCAGAAATGTTTGCTATGATCGTGCGGCATTGGATTCAAGGAAAAGATTCAAACCACAGAACAATGCTGTTGATATGGCGGCTGCTATGGGTATTGAAATTTTAACGGTGGATCAGTACTGGGAACTTCAGAAATTAGGAAAATTTGATACTAAAACGTCGAGTTGGGTAAAAACACCTGATAATATAAGAAAACTTGGCGGGGCGCTCTTTTGTGATCGCCGATACGATACGGTCTTTGTATACCATAATGGAGCGGAGTCTTATTACAGCGCCAGAGGTTTTCGGGGCTTGATAACGATCTAATATCTGCAAAAATATTCATTGAAACTAGTTAGAGTGGAGTGCGTAAATAAAAAACACTGAGGATCAAGGCAAGAATGGCAGCGTTTATGACGGGCGAGTAATTATAGTCTTGTGATATGTGAATAATTATACCGTAATAAATACAAAATAATAAAGATGAAATTATGTGCAAAATAGGGCAATAAAGGTTGAGAAATATCCGAGAACCCGAGAACCGTTGTCTCGATAATTTTATTTGTCTTGCAAGGTGAGGTGGAAAGAATAAAAGATAGATTTACTGCAGGTCTTATAAGTGGTCTTATTGCAGGAGTGGCGATGAACTTTATTGATTGGACTGGCTACATTTTAGGATTACACGATGAAAGGTTATTAGATTGGGCAGCAGTGGTAACTTTTGGAAGGTTGCCAGATAACAGCGCAGAGGTTATTTTAGCACAAACCGAACAAATATTTTTTACGGGATTTTTGGGTGTTTTGTTTGCCTATATACTCCCTATATTAGGAAGCAGAAACTATTTGCTCAAGGGATGGATATACGGGGTAGTGGCTAACCAAAGCTTATATGCCCTTGCCATTGCCTTTAAGCTGCCAGACCTTACAGTCCACACCTTTTACGCAACAGTTTCACATTTGATTTCTGCTTCCATTTATGGCTTAGTATTAGCATATCTTTTGAAAAAACTATATCAAAATTACAGCACTATGTAGTACAATATAAATGCAGACACAAATATAATAACGGTAGAGAAAGTACGTTTCAGAGTAAAATTGGTTTTAGCCGCATCTGTTTTTGACAGATGCTTTTTTATGTCCGCAACCGGGAGGTGAAGCTCGAAAATCCATTTTTACCAAAGTTAATACTTTAATCCTGTCAATCTAATATTTGGCAATCTGCTTATAACCATGGTAAAATATAGAGGAAATATCTAGATGGGAGATGGAGAAATATTATGAAAAAACAATACATGATATCAATTGCTGTTTTGATTGTGATGTTATTCACTAGCCTGTTTATGGGATGTCAAAGCAAAGAAAATACACAAAATGAACTATCTTTTACCCTGGAAACCTATCCCAGGGTAGATGGTTCTACAGTCACAATTCCACTATCTGAAGCCATTGCCGCAAAGCTCACAGGGCTTACAGTAGATGAAGTAAGGCCATATATTTTACATAACAAGACCCATCAGGCCTATCTAAACCTTATTAATAAAAAAGCAGATATTATTTTTGTTACGAGCCCATCAGAAGAAGAACTTGCCCTGGCTGCAGAAAAGGGAGTTGGATTAGAAATTGTACCCATTGTCAGTGAAGCCTTTGTCTTTTTAACCCATGCTGATAACCCTGTTAAAGGCTTAACCCTAGAACAAATCAGACATATCTATGCAGGATATATCACTGACTGGGCTGAAGTAGGTGGTCCTGATGCAGCTATTGTGGCCTATCAGCGTCCAGTTAACTCAGGAAGTCAAACAGGTTTTTTAGAGCTGGTGATGAAGGAGCTATCTCCAATGAATCCTCCTACAGAAAGGATAGCAGCAGGAATGGGAGAATTAATTGAAGCAGTTGCTGCCTATGAAAATGTCCCAGATGCCCTGGGTTATTCCTATTACTATTTTGTTGTTGACATGTGGGGAAATGAAAAAGTTAAATTATTAGAGGTTGATGGCGTTTATCCCAATCATGGGACCATACGCAGCGGAGATTATCCAGTAAAAACTGCTTATTATGCAGTTATAAGGGATGATGAGCCAAAGGACAGTCCAGTAAGACAATTGATTGCCTGGGTGTTATCAAAGCCAGGGCAAGATCTTGTTGAGGAGGCTGGCTATGTCAAAATCAAGTAAAAAACTAATGACTATAGCACTGCTGGCTGTAATACTTCTTGTAGGGTGCAGTATAGATGAGAATGCAGGCAAGAATGAAGCAGCCAGCAATAACCATAGTATTAAACCTGAAACTGATGAAACCATGGGAAAGGCAACCTATTCACCTGTTAAGATTCTATATGCAGTAGATAACCCAATTAATATTATTAGCATAAATGCCTCTGAAGACATGGATCACCATCGAAGCTATTTTCAGATTAGGGGCCTAAAAGATCAAATTGTAGAAAACAGTATTAATGAGGCCATCAAACAGCTTTTTGAGCAAATGCTTCCCTATGGAAATGGAGAGAAGCATCCCCCATATCGTGGGATACAGTCTGCCATCAGTGGTGATAAAGTGATAAGTTACAGCGCAATTTCAGTGGACCCCCAGTTTAACTGCAATAATATCCTTTCAGTTGCAGCTCATGTGTCCGGGACCTATAATTGTTCCACCTCTGGGCCGTCTCATTTTTCTTTTATTGAAGCATTAAATTTTGATCTTAATACTGGGAAAACTTTTTTAATAAATGATGTGTTTACTAATGATGTAAATGGACTTGAAATTGTTAATGAGGCAATTGCCAATGAACTTACACGCAGGAGTCTTACTGCGGACATTGACCACAATTTATATTATGATAGCTTTGCTCTAGTGGCACCCTTTAAGGGTGTTACCTATGATCAAAAGTTTTATTTGAGCAATTATGGGCTTAATGTTGTTATTGATTATAATAACCCTGAGTTTGATGTGGGTTTTTCATATGCTATAGTAACTGTACCATTTTATACTGCAGATGGTTGTATTGCTGTTACTGAACGGTTTTACGATAAGAACCAATCTATTTTTACTGAAGATGCTGTTAGCCTGCGTTTCCTGCCTGACTATCAACAAAGTGTACATCGTGAAGCAGCTTCCTATATGAAAAATGGCACCCAATGGTATGTATCTATTGGTTATCCTAAAAACTTGTCCAAAAAGCTCATAAACATTATTAATGTCCTTAGAGTTGCTCAAGAAAAAGAGGTTGCTCTTTTATCTCAGGAATCACCCGTTACCTTTGTAGAACAGAATATTTATGCCCATAGGATGGGAGCATATGTCATTATCAGCAGTCATCTTATTATTGGCCAGGCAGAAGAAACTCAATGGAGTGAAGACAATTTCGTTTATACTGAAACTGGGGAGCCCATACAGTTAGAGGACTTATTTGTAGATGAATATGATTATTCAAGCTTAATCAATAACGCAATTAATAGGACCATTGAACAACATGGTTTAGCTCCAGGCTTTGATGTGCAAGATTTGTTAAGGGATATAACATTTAGGCTTAATGATACAAGTATCTCTTTTGTTACAAAACCTTATGCATGGGATCCAACTAGCAGTAAATATCCGCTTCACTTTGATATTTCTTATGAAGAAATAGGGTATAAAAATTTAAAAATATTTAACCATTAATATTTTTGTAAGTAATCATTAAAGATGGAGGCCGTATGCATAAATACAGCTTTTTGGAAAATATATTATTTCCACCAACTTATTTGAACAAAACCAGACTTAGACGCAGTCTGACGGGAAAAACTGTTTTGATAACTGGAGCAAGTTCTGGAATAGGAGAGCAATTGGCTTATTTTCTTGGAGATATTAATGTGCATTTAATTTTAGTGGCTAGAACAGAACAAAAGCTTCTAGCAATGAAAAATGAAATAGAAAAGAAAGCTGCCAGGGTGAGTATTTTCCCGGCAGACCTTAGAAATAAGGAAGAAATGGACGGATTATTAAGGTTTATTCATCAATTACCTGATGGTTTAGATATAGTGGTAAGTAATGCAGGTATATCAATCAGGCGATCCATCAACAATTCATTAGATAGACACCATGATTTTACAAGAACCATGGCTATCAATTATTTTGCACCAGTTCAATTGCTGTTGTCAGTGCTTCCCCTTCTTGCAGAAAACCAATGGCAGGTTATAAACATCTCCACAGTAAATGCTTTGTTAATTCCCTTTCCCCATTGGGCTGCTTATCAGGCATCCAAGTCAGCTTTTGACACATGGTTTCGGTCTGCAGCTCCCGAGTTGAATGCCATGGGGATAGCCACTACTTCTATATATCTTCCCCTGGTAAAAACGCCCATGATTCTGCCAACAGCTGCTTATCAGGGGCTGCCTGCCATGAGCCCCGTCCATGTAGCTAAAATCATTTGTAAATCCATGTATACACGAAGGAAAAAATATACTCCATGGTGGTTAATCCTTGGACAATTGTCATCAATAATTTTTAGGGGCATCTGGGACACATTGGCTTGGAGAATATTAAGAAAAAAGGGGGAATGACCTTTTGAAGATGTGTAAACTTCTCTATTTTTTATATAAAGCCCAATTGCTTTCTCCCTTAAAACTGTACAGATTAGCAGCTGCCCTTAATAGATACGGGATAAACCTAATGGCCCTCTTATACTTTGCAAACAGGACATATGCTCATAGGATTGCCCTGGTGGATGACCATGAAACATTAAATTATAAACAACTATTTATGCAATCGCTAAAGTTATCTACTGTTTTAAAAGAACGCTATCAGCTTAAAAGAGGTTATAAAGTAGGGCTTTTATGTAAAAACCATGCCTCCTTGGTAAAGTCCATTTTTGCTGTTTCCCTATTGGGAGCAGACATACACCTGCTCAATGCTGAAATGAGCAGTGGGCAGTTTAATAAACTGTTAGAGAGTATTGACTTTAATCTTCTTATATATGACGATGAGCTGGGTTCTTTAATTGAAGCTTCAGGCTATAGTAAGGATAAGATCATGACTTATCACAATACCCTACCAGCAGTAAACAACTTAATATATGCAGATGTTAATGAAAGCCTGAGAATTAAAAGGAATTCATCTAGTAGAATTGTACTGCTGACAGGTGGTACCACGGGAAATTACAAAACAGCGGCACATGAACCGTCTTTGTTTAATTTTTTAGATCCCCTTTTAGCTTTATGTACAAAACTAAAACTATTTGATTTAGTGATGAATACTTTGGACAGAGGCTTAAGGCATTTGTACTCCTAGAAAAAAATGCCGCTGTCACAAAAGAGGAACTTTTTGAATGGTTACGTCCCAGAGTTGCAAGATTTCAATTACCAAGGGATATAGTTTTTCTTGATAAAATGCCTTACACACCTCTAGGCAAACTTGATAAAAAGCAGCTTAAATAAACAAATGATTATTTACCGCAGAAAGACAGGACCATATATGGTATAATAATCTGGTTGAAATGTTGTACAGATGACCAGGAAAGGGATGAGTATATAGTGAATCAATTATTGCATATTTGGGAGTATGTAGTGGTTTTTATCATGGCTGCTACTCCCTGGATAGAAGTATTAGTGGTAATTCCTGTTGCAATAGCCAGTGGGTTGTCACCTTTTTGGGTTGTGATGGCTGCCTTTGTGGGGAATGTTATACCTGTTTGGATAATTATTGCTATTTATGAAAAATGGGAGATTTGGCAGTCTCAGCGTAAGTCTCGAAAAAGTGAGGGTGAAAAGGGTTCTTATGACAGCCAGGCAGAGGAACAGCCTAAAAAGATCTCAAAAAGAGGGAATCGTGCCCGAAAAATCTGGAATCGCTACGGTCTTCCTGGACTGGCCTTACTAGCCCCTGCCATAACAGGTATTCATTTAGCAGCTGTTATGGCATTAGCATTTAAAAGCCCAAAGCGATCAACAGCTATTTGGATGACAATTAGTCTGGCTGTCTGGTCTATAGGAATGGGCATAATATCTTTTTATGGGCTTTCCTTCTTCAAGGGTCAGGCTTGACAAATTGACAAAATTGCCAGCTACAGTCTCAATAAGTAATAGGTATACAATAAAGATTCCCCGGCATATCAAATGAATACATTCCTAAATTTATAATAATCTAATATGATGGTGGAAAAGGAGATGCTAAAACGTGATAAATAATGTAATAGAGAATGTAATAGTAAGAAGACCCTGCAAAAATTTTATTGAAGGTATTACCACATCAGGCCTGGGAAAACCAGATTATGAATTAGCCTTAAAGCAGCATGAAGGCTATATTGAGGCATTCAAAAAATGTGGCTGTAATGTTATGGTTCTCAATGCAGATGAAAGGTATCCAGATTCAACATTTGTTGAGGATGTAGCAATTGTAACAGAAAAATGTGCAATAATTACAAAACCAGGGGCAGACTCTAGAAGAGGAGAAGAACTTGAAATAGCTGATGCATTAAAGAACTTTTATGATAAGATAGAATACTTGACAGATGATGCCTGTCTTGATGGCGGCGATATTTTGCGAGTTGAAAACCATTTTTATATTGGATTATCTGCAAGAACGGACTCAGAGGGGGCAGGCCAGCTAACCAGAGTATTAAATAAATATGGTTATACCGCTTCTACAGTGCCTGTAAAACAGTTCCTACATTTGAAAACCGGTGTAGTTTATATAGGTAATAATACATTAGTTGCTGCAGGTGAATTTCTGGATAATGCGGTATTTAAGGATTTCAATATCATAAGGGTGGATGAAGATGAAGCTTATGCAGTAAACTGTATATTGGTAAATGGTTTTCTTCTGATACCTAAAGGCTTTAAAAAGACCAAAAAGGCTCTATTAGATTCAGGGTATGAGATTATTGAAGTTGAAATGTCAGAGTTTGAAAAAATGGATGGAGGGCTTACATGCCTTTCATTAAGAATACCGGGCATATAATTTAGAAACTTCTATCAGTAGGGTGGGGTTTGAACAGATCCAGGAGCCTAGCAACGCTAAGTTATCGGATAAGCATGGCAAATAAGTACATATATATAGGTATATAGGCCCTTTGAAATGGATAAATAATAACCACCTGTTGCATGATGAGCAGGTGGTTTAATTAATGACCTTATGATTTAACGGCCTAACAATAATAAGCTCATGGTAGGCAGGAAGGAAATAATAAGTACATTTACAATCATTATAAGGATAAAGGGTACAATAGCCTGAACAATTTTTTCAAACTTAATGCCTGCTATGTTGGAGGCCACAAAAAGATTAATGCCAACTGGAGGAGTAATAAATCCAATTGCTAAATTCACAATCATAATTATGCCGAAGTGAACCAGGTTAATGTCCATGGCAACAGCTATTGGGGCTAAAATGGGAGTTAGAATAATGATTGCAGCAGCAGTTTCCATAAAGACACCAACGATAAGCAGGATGAGATTAATAATCAGCAGGGCGACAATCCAGCTTTCAGTAAAATTGAGCATCAACTCAGTCAGCATGGCAGGAACCCTTTCCCTTGTCAATAAGTATCCAAAAATTGAAGCGCCTGCAATAATAAACATAATTACTGAAGTAGTTACAATGGAAGATGTGAAGATGTTAATTAGATCCTTCCACTTAATCTCACGATAAATAAATAATCCTACAATTAGTCCATAAACAACGGCTACTACTGCCGCTTCAGTAGGTGTAAAAATACCTCCGTAGATTCCTCCAAGAATTATTACCGGCATTAATAAAGCTAAAATAGCATCTTTAAAAGCTATTAGGAAATCATTAAAACCAAATATTTCGCCGCCGCCATAGCCTTTCATTAGTGATATGGAATAAACAAGTATAATTAAAGATAGAACAACAAATAAACCAGGAATAATTCCTGCCACAAATAGATCGCTAATTGATACGCTGGCAGTTACACCATATAAAATCAAGGGGACACTTGGTGGAATCATAATTCCTACTGTGCCACCTGCAGCCTGAATGGCTGTTGAAAAGTTTTTATCGTAGCCTTTTTTTACCATGGCGGGGATTAACAATGATCCCACTGCTGCAGTGGTGGCGGCTGCTGAGCCAGATATGGCTGCAAAAAATGCACAAGCAATAATTGAAACAATTGCAAGTCCACCTCTGATTCTACCAAAAACAACGTTTGCCAGATGAATTAAACGCCCTGAAATTCCTCCACTTTCCATGAGTTTGCCAGCTAAAATGAAAAAAGGTATAGCAAGCAAGGGAAAGGAGTCAACTGAGTTAAACATACGCTGCATCACAGCAATGAGAGGAACGTTATCTTGAATAATAATTACTATGGAGGCTGACAAGCCTAATGCTACAGCAATAGGAACGTTAATAATGAATAACACAACTAATAATAGGAATAATATCCAAATCATTTATCAACCCCTCCCTTATCAAACAGGGCTTTAATAGTTTCAGAAATTATATTAATAATTAAAATAATGCCGCTAAAAGGTATTACTGCATAGACTGCCCCCATGGGTATTTTAAGAACTGGTGAGAGTTGACTCATGGATCTAGTCATCATTGAATAGCCCTGTGTAATTAGAATAATGAAAAAGGCAATACTCACAAGTGTTGACAAAACAAGTGACATCTTATGCAAGCTGTCTGGTAATTTATTAACAAAAAACTCTACCCCTATATGAGCCTTTAAGGACATTGCATAGGCTGCACCGAGAAAGGTTAACCAAACGAGAATATAGCGAGCAAGCTCTTCTGTCCATGCAAGAGGTTGATTGAGAACAAAGCGAAACAAAACCTGAGAGAATACAGAAATAATTAATGCAATCATCAGTAAAAAAAGTATATACTTTAGTGATGTGTTAATAAAAATTATAAGTTTGCCCATGATTTGCCCCCTTTCTTTATGTTAAAAATAAACGGGGACAATAAACATCCCCGTTTATCCTATGTGCATTTTAATGCCGTTTTTATTGAGCTTCAAGTATGCTGTTAAGCAGCTCCTGGTTATTATATCTATTATAAACAGAAGCAATAGCAGTCCGGAACGGTTCTATATCAATATCTTCAAGAATTTCCATTCCCTGTGCACGAAGCCTGTTAAGTGATTCTTTTTCCATTTCAATAATTAATTCACGTTCATATGGGCCTGCTTTACGTCCCTCATCCAAAACTATTTCACGCAGATCTTCCGGCAGTTTGTCATATGTGGCTTGACTCATCATGTAGATGGCAACCGAGTAAACATGACCTGTTAGTGACATGTATTTTTGGTTGGCTTCAAATAAATTAAATTGATCGGCCACAATTGCTGGATTCTCTTGAGCATCCACTACTCGCTGTTGGAAAGCTGTTAAAGCTTCAGTCCAAGCCATTGGAGTTGGCTGGGCACCTAGTGCTTCAAAAGCTGCTATATGAATGTCATTTTCTTGAGTTCTAATTTTAATTCCCCTTAAATCATCAGGAGAGTGAATGGGACGAATACTATTAGTAATATGTCTAAACCCATTTTCACCCCAAGACATTCCTATAATTCCTTGATCCCCTAATTGAGCGAGCAAGCTATCTCCGATTTCACTTTCTAACACCTTAACTGCAGCTTCACGACTTGCAAATAAGAAGGGAAGGTCAAGTACTCCTAAATCAGGTACAAAGTTTGTAATAGGTGCAGTAGAAGATACAACCAAATCTACTGTTCCAAAAGTCAATGCTTCAGTTAACTCGCGTTCGGCCCCGATCTGACTAGCAGGAAAGGTCTCTATAATTACACGACCATTAGTACGCTCCTTAACATTTTCAGCCATTCGCTTGAAAGCTAATTCATATGGATGATTTTCAGGAAGAGAATGACCTGCCTGAAGAACATAAACCTTCTCATCATCTTGGTTTTTACTTGAGGTATCACCCCCACAGGCTGTAACAAAAGCCATAGCTCCTAACATAAGTAGTACTAATAAAACACTCAAAACACTGCTTTTTCTCATTTAGCAAAATCCTCCTAAACTTATTGATGTTGATTTTTCTCCTCATTAACTGACAACAAAATTAACAGAACACTTGACAACTATTAATAATGTCAAGAGAACGTCAAGTGTCTATTATTCGACATTAACTCATACATTCCTGCTAATAAATTTAAAAAGCAGAGTCCTTTATATGGCTTGCTGTTTGGATACGGGTAGCCAGGTAAATACCTGCGACAGCTAATACACCACCAACCATTTGATACCATTTTAAAGTTTCCCCAATGAAAGCAATAGCAAAAATAGTGGTAAATAAGGGGATTAGGCTTAGGAATATACCTGCTTTTCCAGGACCAATTAAACTAACAGCTTTATTCCAGGATAAAAAGGCAACTATTGATGCAAAAATACCCACATAGACAATAGCTGCTATGGAAGGCATGGACCATATAACCTTTTGTCCGGCAATAAACAGCTCCCATAAAGAAAAGGGCAGTAAAGTAAACATACCAATAACCATGGGAATTGCCAGGGAACTGTAAAGTGGAATTCGGCCACTATTATACTTGATGATAATTGAGTACACACCCCATAAAAGTACTGCAATAAAAACTATTAAATCTCCAACATTAAAAGATAAACTAATTAATACATCTAAAGAGCCCTTTGATAGTATTAGAAAAACTCCTGATATGGATAAAATCAGCCCAAGTAGTTGGTTGTACAGCAATGGCTCCTTTAAAAGAAAATATGAGAGTAAAAGTATGATTAACGGTGTAATTGTATTTACAAGTGAAGCGTTTATGGATGAGGTATAATGCAGACCAACATAAACTAATGTGTTAAAACCGGCTACCCCTGTAAGTCCCATTAATACTAAAGCCTTCCAGCATTTTTTGATCTCCTGCTTATTAGCACCTATTTCTTGCCAGGCTAGTGGCAAAAAAATTACTACAGCCACGACCCACCGTAAGAAAGCCAGTGTCAAAGGAGGTACCTGGCCTGAAATAGCCCTGCCAATAACAAAATTGCCACCCCAAAGCATTGTAGCTAAAACTAGCAAAAGATAAGGTAAAGTTTTACCTATTTTCATAAGAAACTCATCTCCTATGCTATACATTACAAGACATGTATTATCATTATATACCATTGGATTCATATGTTGAATACATAAAATTACCTCAAAAAATATTGACATAAAACTTCCCTTTTGATATATAAAGAATAGGCATTAGCACTCTGCCGGGGAGAGTGCTAAAAAAGCAGATGAATACCTTCCATAAACTATTATTGGCACTGCACATTAATTATTGAAAGGAGAGATAAAGCATGGCAGTAAAGGAATTTCAAGCAGAAGCAAAAAGGTTGTTGGATCTGATGATTAACTCTATTTATACCCATAAGGAAATTTTTTTGAGGGAACTAATTTCCAATGCTAGTGATGCAATTGATAAGATTTATTACAAAGCGTTAACCGATGATTCCGTTACCTTTAACAAAGATGATTATTATATAAAAGTGGCAGTTGATAAAGATAATCGCCTTTTAAAGGTTTCCGATACTGGTATTGGAATGACAAAGGAGGAGTTTGAGGAGAATTTAGGGGTTATTGCAAAAAGTGGATCTCTATCATTTAAAAAAGAAAATGAAATCAAAGATGGTTATGACATCATAGGGCAGTTTGGAGTTGGATTTTATTCAGCATTTATGGTATCTGATGTAGTCACTGTCATCAGCAAAGCATTTGGCAGCCATGAAGCCTATAAGTGGGAATCCAAGGGTGCAGAGGGGTATACCATTGAGCCTTATGTAAGGGAAGTAACCGGCACAGAGGTTATACTTAAAATCAAAGAGAATACTGAGGATGAAAACTTTGAAAGGTTTTTGGATGAATATGAATTAAAATCCATTATAAAAAAGTACTCAGATTTTATACGTTATCCAATTAAAATGGATATTACCAGGAAAAGACCTAAGGAAAATAACAAAGAGGAATTTGAGGAATACACAGAGGAACAAATTGTTAATAGTATGGTACCAATCTGGAAAAAGAATAAAAATGAACTAAGCAAAGAGGATTATGAAAGCTTCTATTTTGAAAAAAGGTATGGATTTGATAAACCAGTAAAGCATATTCATATAAGTGCTGAAGGTACTATAAGCTATAAAGCTGTTCTATTTATACCAGAAAAAATACCCTTTGATTATTATACAAAAGAATATGAAAAAGGCCTGGAGTTATATTCAAATGGTGTTTTAATAATGAACAGGTGTGCTGACCTTCTACCAGACTACTTTAGCTTTGTAAAGGGAATGGTGGATTCTGAGGATTTATCTCTTAACATATCAAGAGAAATGCTCCAACATGATAGGCAGCTAAAATTAATTGCAAAAAACATAAAAGCAAAAATAAAAAGTGAGCTGGAAAATCTGCTTAAAAATGAAAGAGAGAAGTATGAGGAATTCTATAAATCCTTTGGCAGGCAGTTAAAATATGGAATATATAGTGACTTTGGAATGAATAAGGATGTTTTGCAAGACCTGCTAATGTTCTATTCTTCAAAAGAAAAAAAGCTAGTCACTTTAGATGAGTATGTGTCTAGAATGCCAGAAGAACAGAAATATATTTATTATGCGTCTGGGGAATCCATTGAAAAAATAGAGAAAATGCCTCAAACAGAGCTGGTTGCTGATAAGGGCTATGAAATACTATACTTTACAGATGATATTGACGAATTTGCAGTTAGAATTCTTATTAATTATAAAGATAAGGAATTCAAATCTGTATCCAGTGGTGACCTGGGTATAGAAACAGATGAAACCAAAGACGCTTCTGACACAGATAATAATAAAAAAGAAATGTTTGAGCAAATGAAGAGCATATTATCTGACAAGGTTAAGGATGTCAGAGCATCAAAAAGACTAAAAACTCATCCTGTCTGTTTAGCAAACGAGGGCGAGGTTACCATTGAAATGGAAAAAATCTTAAAGTCAATACCTAACAATCCAGAAATAAAAGCAGACAAAATTTTAGAGATCAATATAAATCATGATGTGTTTAAAGCACTGCAGGGAACGTATGAAACTGATAAAGATAAGTTTAAGCTATATACTAATGTGCTTTATAACCAAGCATTACTTATTGAAGGTTTACCAATCGAAGATCCAATAGAATTTACAAACAATATTTGTAAAATTATGCAAGAATAAATCTCCTTGACTCTCCTCTTAGGGGAGGATTTAAATTGAAATCATAATCAAAAAATAAATATGCTAATGAGGATAATTAAAAATCACTCCTGGATGGGGTGATTTTTTTAACAAGAATTCTGTATACAAGTATAATAACTATTTACAGATAGAGGATTTCCTTTTATAGTATAGATATTTATAATCACTTATGAATAGTATATACACAAGGTCATTTGTTATTTTTCTAAAATCATACTTACGTAAGTATATTTTTCTGAGCTTTTGGAGTACCATAGATTTAAAGCATATGGAAAATCTTACAGATACCAGGAAGGGTATAGTGTGGGAGTTGTGCCTTGTAAAGCTTTAATTGTAATTGATAATACAGGAGGTAATTAAATGGAAAGAGAAATTAAAAAAGTGTTGGTTGCAAACCGGGGTGTGCCAGCAGTAAGAATCATGCATACCTGCCGTGATCTCAAAATAAAAACTACTGCTGTTTACAGTACACCTGATAGACTATCGCAGCATGTGCATATGGCTGATTCGGCAGTTCATATTGGTGATGCTCCACCAGGTGATTCATATTTAAATATTGATAGAATAATAGATGCTGCACTAAAGACTGGCTCAGATGCGGTACACCCAGGCTGGGGTTTTCTTGCTGAAAATGACGTCTTTGCAAAGCGAGTAATGGATGCGGGCTTAACCTGGATTGGCCCACCAGCTGATGTAATTAGAGCCATGGGAGATAAAATTGAATCTAAGAAAATCGCTGCATCAGTAGGCATACCTGTTATTCCCGGAGCTGATGACCTTACAACTGTTGAGGAAATAATTCAATGGATGGAAAGAGAGAAGGTTGAATTTCCCATTATGATAAAGGCTTCTGCCGGTGGCGGAGGGAAGGGAATGCTAAAGGTTGAGAACCATGAGCAGATTGGGACAGCTCTTTCACAGGTCCGCTCTGAGGCCATGAAGTCCTTTGGGGATGATAGGGTTCTAGTAGAAAAATACATTGAGCGGGGACGTCATATTGAGGTGCAAATTGTGGCTGATGAATATGGTAATGTAGTACATCTATATGAGCGTGAATGCACCATTCAGCGCCGCAACCAAAAGATTATTGAAGAGACCCCATCTCCGTCATTAGACACTGGATTAAGAAGGGAATTTTGTAACGCTGCGGTTAGACTCATGCAAAAAATTGGATATGTATCTGCAGGCACTGTTGAATTCTTATTTGACGCACCAAACAGGAAGTTTTACTTTTTAGAAGTAAATACAAGACTTCAAGTGGAGCACGGCATCACCGAGCTTACAACTGGTTTAGACATTGTAGGCATCATGATAGACGTAGCTCAGAAAAAACCCTTGCCATTTATGCAGCAGGACATAGTTCCAAATAGGTGGTCATTAGAAGTCCGATTAAATGCCGAAGATCCTCGCCAGTTTAGCCCATCCTTTGGCACTATTACACGACTGCATTCACCCCAGGGGCCGGCGGTTAGAATATCGCCAGGCGTTTATGAAGGAGCAGAGATACCACCATATTATGACTCCTTGGTTATGCTTATTATGGCTACTGGTGCTGATCGTAGGGATGCCATAAGGGTTATGGATAGAGCTATCAGTAAAAACCTTAGGGTTGAAGGGGTTAAGACACTGGCACCACTGCTTTTAAGTATAATAAGGCATCCTAAATTTATTGAAGGTGAATTCTCTACACGTTTTATAGAAGAACATATGGAGGAGCTTGTCTCCAAATTTATTGAAAAAGATAGTGAAGACGAAATGCTTAAAGTGGCCAGATATGTAGCTGAAGTATCAGCATTAGGCACTCCAAAATGGATATGAGGTGTGACATGATGAAGGATTATATTTTTGTTGAACCAGGAATGACACCCAAGCAGATTGTCAATGGAATTAGGTCTTTAGATGGTGTTTGTTTGACCTCAACTTCTATGAGAGACGCTGGGCAATCAGACTATAAAAATAGACATCGCAGCTATGACCTAAATACCCTTGCACCCTATTATAACAGGATGGGCTTGTTAAGTGTGGAATGCCATGGAGGGGCAAGGTGGCATGTTGGGATAATGAACAGAAGAGAAAGCCCCTTTGAAGAAATAGACCAACTAAGGAAAAAGATGCCGAGGGTGCTCCTTCAAACACTAATAAGAGAAACCAACCTATGGGGTTACAGACCCTACCCACCAAACATTATAAAATATGTTGCTGCTAATGTGGATATTGATGTATGGAGATGTTTTTCCTTTCTTAATGACGTTCGAAATATGCGAACACTGGCAGAGGAAGTTATAAAAAGAGGCAGGCTGTTTGAGCCAACCATATGCTTTACCCAATCAGATTGGGCTACAAACAGCTACTATCTTAAAGTAGTAGATGATATTGTTGCACTCTGTGCAGGTACTGACGAGATTATTTTATGTATTAAGGATATGGCCGGGGTTGGCAGTCCGCAGCGGATAAGCAGTTTAATCGATACCATTAAACAAAAGTATCCTGATCTGGTAATACAATATCATAGACATACAACTGATGGTTTGGCAGTTCCTGCATTAGTAGCAGCGGCTCAAGCTGGAGCAAAGGCTCTTGATGTTCAAGAGGATTCATTAACCCGTTTTTATGGGCAGCCACCAATTTTAGCAGTTAGAGCATTATTAGAGGAAGCAGGAGTCCCAGTAAACCTTAATTTAGAAGCGGCCCAGGCAGCAGTCCACAAGGTACGAGATTGGATTGGTGAATATAATTGGGCAGAATCACCTTTTAAGGGCCTTGATTATACTGTAGTTGACCACAAAATGCCGGGGGGTGCATTTCCTAGTTCTTTTGAGCAGGCTGGGAAAGGCGGATTTCTCCATCTCATGCCGGAAATTTTAAACATGATGTCTTTATATAATAAAATTATAAAGTACATGGATGTTACACCTGGTTCCCAAATAACCTGGGTAACCTGCAGCGGCATTATTAATAAATATGAAAAGGAAAAGGGTGAAGCTGGAGTTAAGCATATTATTCAGCTTGTTACAAAGTTTATAGAAGAAAAGAACCAAGATATTAATGCCATGAATAAACAAGAACAGGAGGAGCTTTATCAGCTTTTCAGACAAACCACAGGTGACTTTAAGAATCTTATCCTTGGCAAATATGGTAAATTACCAGTAGGATGGCCTGCTGATTGGGTTTATAAGAGTACCTTTGGTGATGAGTGGCAGGAGCATATTCAAAGCCGCAGTGAGCTTTCTCCCTTGGATTTAATGGAAGATGAAGATTTGGAAAAAATTAAAAAAGAGCTGGCTGCTGCGCTGGGCAGAAGCCCTGATGAAGAAGAATTTATTCTATATCTCATGCATCCTAAAGATACCTTGGATTTCATTCAATTCAGAGAAAAATATGGGGAGGCTCCCTTGGTACTGCCAACAGCTGTGTGGCGGGAAGGTTTACTAAAGCCTGGCTGCAAAGTAGAATTTGATTTTTGGGGAAAACCCTGCACTATAGAGCTAGTTTCTGTAGGCAGCGAACATGAAGGGTATATCCATGTTGTGATGAGGGTAAATAATCAGACCAGAGTATATTCCATTAAGACTCCAAGGGCAAAGGTTGTGGAAATAAGGATGGCTAAGGGTCCTGAGGAGGTTGGGGCACCATTAAATGGCAACCTTTGGCGGATCGGTAATCCCAAGAGGGGCACCCTAAAAGTCGGTGACTTAGTACATCAGGGAGAAGAAATAGCTAATATTGAAGCCATGAAGATGGAAAACTCTGTAAAGGCTCCTTTTGATGGGCAATTGATTGAAATTCATGGAAAGCTTAATGATATTGTTAAAGAAGGACAGCTGCTGTTTGTTATTGGAAAAGCGAATAAAGAAGTAAATAAAGAAATGCTAGAGCTTAGTACTACCTAAGTACAATAGGGCACCGTTTTTCAGCTTGATACGGTGCTCTTTTCGTTTTAATGGTTTAAAATCGGTATTTATCCATGCTTTTAATAATTTTAGGTCCAATTCTTAAAGCCCAGTTAGAAGCATTTTTGTCAATTTTGCAATCTTGAAAGGCTCTAATTAATAATGCAATTAATTGTAATAAGGCTGATTTTTGCTCGTAGGATATAATCTTTTTATCATAGAGCAATCCAAGTAAACTATCTAGATTATTATGCTGTGCAGGAATGTGATGGATTTCAGCAACTGATTTTAGAGTCTTTTCAACTTCAAAAAATAGACAAGCTAAAGCTATGCGAGGATTTTCATATGCAGCATTTTCCGAAAAAAATATCATATCTGATTTGTGTTCAGCTTCTTCAAGAAGTCCAGCTCGAGCCATGTTAACTTCAATGTCTTTTAAAGCTTTTAAATCTATCTTTGTCCCTCCAGGCAGCTCCACACTTTTAATTAGATGGGTAATCCATGGAGCAATAGCTAATAGTATTAACACTATTGCAATGGTATCCAGCTCAAACTCAGGATGAAAAAGGTGCATACTCGTAAGAAACATTGCTAGTGTAGACAAAAAGACTTTATAAAGCATAAATTTCTACCACCAAGTCATAATACCGTTTGCTTTTATATACGCCATAGCAATATTTCATATTCATCTTATTTTACTAACCCATGAAAGTCCGGATGTTCTATAGTTTCTTCATCTAAACCTGCTGCAATTAGAGTATATAGGCAATTTTGAAGTGAAAAAATTCAAAGCTTTTTCCTCTGGGCTTACAAGACAATAGTGCTGCACTTGGTTCTTTGGTAAATATCCAACTTTTGCAATCTATCCTTGCGCTTAGTAGAAGGTGAGAGAATTTACACTATTCTATTTAAATTATATTATTCTATCAACTATAATCAACTATAGGCAATTAAAAAAACCATTTCGACACCAGCATTTGGAACATTTTGGGCTGTCCTGCGTCAAATAGCTAAGTAAAAATATTTATTTAGGTGAGGAGATTATGCAAATGAAAACCAGGTTTTTAGTTTGTTTAATAATTATTATGCTTGTCCTAACTGGCTGTTCCAAGCCGACACCAACACCTATATCTGAACCAGTACCCTCACAACCACTTGGCCAAGCAGATGACTTGAGAAAATATCTTCCTAATTCTGCACTCATTAAGGTTTTCACCGGTGGTTTCGAGAATTCAGGTTTAATTTTATGGAGCTTTACTTTGGATTGAAGGAAAAAAAGCTGTTTGGTATAATTAGGATAAATAGGTCAAAGAAAGAGATAGAGGAGGTTTTGTATGAAAAAGGACAAAACTGCGAAATCCCATGACTTTATTAGAGAACAACCCGTGACCTACGAGGATTATGCGAATATGCCAGACGAAGGAATCCGCTATGAAATAAACAATGGACAGCTAGAGGCCATGACACCGAGTCCAAATGCTATACATCAGTTTGTCGTCCAACAAATCGAGTACCGTATGATGCAGAATTGTTCACAGGATTTTATTGTATTATCGGCTCCAATTGACCTGATACTATCGGAGACAGAGGTGCGTCAGCCGGATCTAGTAATGATCCACCGTAATAGGCTTTCAATTATCACCAAACGTGGTATTGAAGGACCACCTGACCTAATAGTTGAAGTTCTTTCACCCTTTTCGGCCAAGCGCGATCGGCAGCAAAAAATAATCACCTATGCAAAATACCATATTCCAGAATACTGGATTGTAGATGTCAATAATGAGCTCATTGAACAATACCTCTTGACTAATGGGCAGTATGAGCTATTTGAGATATATAAGCAAAACGAACCAGTTCATTCGGGGCAAATTACCTGTATTTCTTTTACAATGAACGGGATTATGAGTAGTATTCCTGAACTGCCAAATTTCTAGGCCAAACAACAGCAGGTGCCCAAGCAGCCAAATTTATTTAAAAAGACCATTAACATTAACAATTAGCAAAGCCTGTAAAATTAGTTTTATGGCTAATTATGCAGGTTTTTTCAATGCATTTGTCAAAACTAGTAGGAAAACAGAACATGTGAGGTAAATATGCAGTTTTTTGATATATACCCGGAAAATTTCTTTGCGGTTTTCAGTTCGCTAAATAAAAGAATATATATAGAAGCATTGTTTGTGATTAGACATGCCTACCAGCACACACCTGTAATATCCAAGGAAGACCTGGTAAGCAGCCTAATTGCTAACCTGGAGAACCAGATTCTAGCTTTAGAAGAAGAGGACGGAGTTTTATCCTTGGAGGATAATTTATCTGGAAGGGCCCATTTTCTAATTAGAAAATTTTTAGAAACTGGCTGGCTGGAAAGGGAACAGGATAGTCAAAGCTTTACTGAACAATTTGTGGTGCCGGTATATGCCAGCAAGCTCCTTAATCTATTTCATGATTTAGTTAGCGGCAAAACCACAGAATATAATGGTTTTGTATACTCGGCCTACTCTATTCTCAAGACAGCTGATCTAGAACGGGAAGAATATATGTATGATGGCTTACGCCAGGCCCACCAGTTAACGGAGAATCTAGAAAACGCTTTACGGGAACTGCTGGCGAACTTGAGATTTTACCACCACAGGCTTCAAGAACAGGTGGAAGTGAGCGAGATCCTGGCTGAGCACTTTGATGTATTTCGCCAGAAAATTTCAGACAGAATCTATCATCCATTAAAGACCTTTGACAGTGTTCCTAGATTTAAAAACAGGATTTTAAAGATCCTTAAAAACTGGCTTACAGAGGCGAAGCTCATAGATGATATGGCTAAAACCGCCAATAAAAGGGGCTATGACCTGGATATAGATGTTTGCCGTCAAAAGGTAATAGTCATGATAGGAGAAATAATTGATACTTATGAAGGCATTGATCAGCTGTTAAAATCCATAGACAAGAAAAATACAAGATACACCAGGGCATCTGTGGAAAGGATGCAGTACTTTATTAACACTGACAGGGATTTAAAGGGCAAGCTGGTGGAAATCCTTAAAAAATTACCTGACATCAAGGACACAGAAGGAGATGGTAAGATATCAGAATTAAATATGGGTTTACCCTTATTCCAACAGGTATATATAGATGAGGATTCAATGTATACAGAGCCTCAAAAGAGAAGGGATCACATTCCTCGCAAGGCCAATTTACAAAGCACCATTAATAAAGAGGAATTGCAGGCAGAAATGGATGAGTTTAAAAAGAGGCTAGAGAAGACATATTCCCATCATAAGGTGGTTGATTATATTATGGAACAATTAGCCCAACAGGGTATACTTAGGGCCAGGGATTTGCAGCTTGGAACTGATGATGATTTTATCAAGCTTATTTTAGCTTGTATCAAAAATGATGAAGAAGATATTCCCTTTAAAATTGATTTTAAGGATGACTATCTGTTTATAAACGGTTACCGTATACCCAACCTTTTAATTGCCAGGAAGGAGGAGATTTCCTGATGTGGTCTGAGCAGTGGGAGAAGCTGAGTGAAAAAGATAAAGAGGAGTTTACCAGGGTTATTAACCTTCTATTAAATAAAACATTTATTCTAAGAGATGAGTATGACAGCAAGGCAAAAAGCATGGCAATCAATAGAGACTTTCGATTTATTGAAAGAAACTACTCCCTTGTCGAGGAGTATTTAAAAATTGCCGGCTGGCATGTACAAAATGACGCTTACAGGGGTGTAATGGCTGTCTATAACAGGTTTGGAACCAACCGTTATAGACTAGATAAGTACACTACCTATTTTTTATATATTTTAAGACTCATCTACGAGGAAAGCCAGGAAAAGGGTTCATTATCCAAACAATGTACCACTACTGTAGGGGAACTGGTGGAAAAAATGTTTCACCTTGGACTTATAGAAAAGAAGCCACCTGATAGTGCCTTAAGAGAAGGTTTGGGTACGTTAAAACGGTTCAATATTATTGAAAAGATTGATGGAGATTGGACTAAAGCTGATACCAGGTTATTGATCTATCCCAGCATCAGCTTATTAGTAACCAATGAGAAAATAAGTAGTTTATATGATGGTTTAACGAAGGAAGGTGAAGATGTTGAAGCTAATGACCAGGATGTTGTTGATTAACTGGCACTATATTAAATATCAGGTTATAGAATTTTCTAATATAAACTTTTTAACAGGGAAAAATGGAGCTGGAAAATCTACAATTATTGATGCCCTGCAGCTGGTATTGCTTGGTGACACCAGCGGCTATTATTTTAACAAGGCAGCCAATGATAAATCTCAACGTTCCTTAAAAGGTTATTTAAGGGGAGAGGTGGCAGAGGATGAGGATACCAACACAGTATATTTGCGAAATGATGACTTTTCCAGCTATCTGGTTCTGGAGTTCCACGACCAGAAGATCAACAAATACTTCTGTTTAGGGATTGTTTTTGACTCTTATGGTGATGGAAGTCATGACCATCAATTCTTTTACTTGAATGACAAATTACCTGACAGCCATTTTATTGATCAGGGTACTGAGCTTAATCGCAAAGCCCTTAAAGCCTTTTTTTTAAACAACTATGCCAGGGGTCAATACGAATTTTTTGAAAGCAATAACAGGTATCAAGAGGTTGCCCTGGGAAAACTAGGACAAATAAATAAAAAATTTTTTCGCTTGTTAAAAAAGGCTGTGCCTTTTTCGCCCATTATGGATATAAAAGGTTTTATAAGTGAGTTTGTATGTGATGTGGAAAATAAAATTGATATAACTGACATGCAGGAAAATATACGATATTACAAACAGCTTGAACATGACCTGGAAATAGTGAAGAAGAAGATTGAAATATTGAAGGATATTAGAACCCAGTATGATTCCTATAATGAAGAGCTGCAGAGATTAAAGATTCAAACTTATCTAGTTGATCGCGCCATGGAAGAACAACTCCAGGAGGAAATTAATGTTTCTCTTGAAAGCATCAAGGCTTTAAAAGAAAAAATTGCAGCAGCCAGGGATCAGTTGGATACTAAAGAGCTTGAGCTTACTTCTCTAAATCATAAAAGAGATCAACTAGTTGAACGTAAAATCAAATCAAAGGAATATAGTGAAAAAAGGGAATTGGAAGACAGGATAAAAGCCCTGGAAAAAGAACTTGAAGAAATAGAACAGAACAAAAATAGTCTTACTCAAATTGTTAAGAGCATTTATTATACATGGAAAGAGATAGATAGTTGGTGTCAGGACAATTTAAAGGACATGCCTTCCATTGAGGAAGAGTTGAAAAATCTGTTAAATATAGCAGGGGGAAGTTTTAATTTAATTACCAGGGAATCTTTATCTGCTTTAAAAGAAATCTTCCAGGAATATCTAAATAAAATAAATGATTACCATGCTGTTAAGAAAAGAGAACTAGATGATTTACAACAGGAAATTGCAAAGCTTAGTGATGAGATAAAGAATCTTAAGCACGGTATAAAGGCCTTTCCGCCTGCAGTTGTGGAACTAAAAAGCTTAATTTCTCAAAGGCTTACTGCAAAGTATGACAAAGCCATTGGCCCCCAGATCTTTGCAGATTTACTAGAGATTAAATCTGACAGATGGCGAAATGCTATAGAGGGGTACTTGAATACCCAGAAATTTTATCTAATTATTGAACCCCAATATTTTGTCGAAGCATTAAAAATCTATGATGAATTTAAGCTTACCCATAAAATATATGATGTGGGTCTTGTTGATATTGAAAAAATCATGGACAGAAACCCCAGGAGTAAGGTTGATAGTCTGGCTGAGGAGATAGAAACTCCCAATACCTATGCCAGGGCTTATGCAAATTACCTTCTTGGTCATGTCATAAAATGTGATAAGGTAGAAAACCTTCGTAATTACAAGACGGCAATTACACCAAGCTGCATGCTTTACCACAATTACGTGGCACGTCAGATAAACCCTGCACGCTATGAGACACCTTATATTGGGCAAAGGGCCATTGCTGATCAGCTAAGAATAAAAGAAGAACGGTTTAAAGAGGTTTCAAAGACAAGTACTGGCTTAGAGCAGCTGGTCCACAAATTAGCTCAAATGAGAAACACAAGCAATATAAATGATGAAAACATAAGGAGCATGCTGCAAGGCAAAGATATTATTGATAGGCTGCCTGTAGTAAAGAAAGACTGGGAAGAAGCCACGAGAAGGCTGGGCTCATTAGACTTAAGCCATCTGTTTAAACTGGAGGAAGAATTAGAAAAAACAGAACAAAATATAGCTATTGTAAACAAGCAGATACGGCAGTTGGAGAACTCCCAGGGAAAATATTCAAATGAAAAGGAACAAAAGGAAAAAAGCATTCCCAATTTAGAATTCAATTTAAGGGCTAAACAGGATTTCATTAAAAACAAATATGATGCATCCTGGATTGATGGAGTGGGTGAGCCCAGATTCCAGCAGGAATTAAAACAGGGTAAGGATCCGGCAAATATAATCAATAACTTCACTACAGCAGTTAAGGGTACCCAGAGCCGTATTGATAATAAATGGAATGCCCTGCTTAACAAAAGAGCAGTTTACAATCGAGATCATAACGGGGGATTTGATATAAACTCTCCAAACAATAATGCATATAATCAAGAGTTAAAATCGCTGGAAGAAACCTTACTGGTAGATTATGAAGAGAAAATAAGGGATGCTAAAGAAAAGGCCCAGCAGCAGTTCAAAGAAGATTTTATCAGCAAGCTAAAGAAAAATATTGATGATGCACAGGAACAAATTGATGATTTGAATAAAGCCCTCAAGGATGTACCCTTTGGTAGGGATAAATACAGATTTAAAGTTATACCAAGTGCCCAGTACAGAAAATATTATGACATGATTACTGATGACATGCTTTTAGAAGGCTTGACCCTTTTTTCAAGCGCTTTTCAGAGCAAATATCAGGATATTGTTGAGGAGCTTTTCCGTCAGATTATTGACGTTGATGAAGGCCTGATAAGTGCAGACAGAAGAGAGGAGCTCAACAAAAACCTGGACAAATTTACTGATTATCGAACATATCTGGACTTTGATTTGGTGGTAACTGATGATAGAGGTATGGAATCCAGACTGTCTAGAGTAATGGCTAAAAAGTCGGGTGGGGAAACCCAAACTCCCTTTTATATTTCTGTTTTAGCTTCTTTTGTTCAGTTATACAGGATAAAAAACAAAAATCAGGACAATACAGTAAGAATAATTGTTTTTGATGAAGCTTATAGCAAAATGGATCACCAGCGCATTAAAGAAAGTATAAATTTAATCCGCAAGCTCGATCTCCAGGTAATCCTTTCTGCTCCAACAGAAAAGATTGGGGATATAGCTCCCCTTGTTGACAGGAATCTTTGTGTTACAAGGATAAAAAGTGAAACTATTATAAAAGCATTTGACCCCAAAGAAATTAGAGAGATGGGGGCTTGAAATGGATTTTAAAGCTCATATTTTAAATTCTTTGTTGGATAAATATGAAAACAGCCTTCATTACCAGGGGAAAGCAAAAATAAATAGAAAGATAACCTTTAGCATTAACCAAAAAAGCCTTCCCTGGTACTATGATGGTGAGCAGCCTCACTTAAAGAAAGCTATTCATCAGATAGTTGACCAATTATCCAGCCAGGGTATCATATTTTATAAATGGCTGCCTTATGAAAAGGGCAACCTGTTAGATTGTGTGTGGCTAAACCTTGAAAAGATAGAGCTAGCTTATAAAGCAGTTGTAAGAATTCCCAAAAGAGATCAGGTAAGGGAGGCAGTACTGGAATTAGAAGATATGCTGTCTGTTATCAAGCTTAGGTGGCTTAGGGATTTCATAATGGACTGCCTTGAAGAGTTAAAAGAGAAACAGAACTTTCCCTTGCTGCTCCCATTGCAAAAAGTACAAAGGGATTTGTTATTTAGAACCTTTAAAGGCCTGGAAGATAAAAATGATGCAGTTATTTTGGAGAGGATATTTAGTATTAAATATCTTGGTCATAGTAAAGCTTTTCAAAAGGAAGTAAAGAGGCTCTTAACAAAGATAGCAAATCAATATTTAATTAAAAGTCCTGACTACACTGAGGACGAGATAATTGCGGAATTAGGTATTGAGAAGAATTCAGAAGAAATACTGGTATGGGGTCCAATAAGCTTGCAATATGGTGACACCATAATTGATTACTCAAAGATTCCCTTTGGTGGTGTTATTGATGCCAAGTATTTGCAGGACATTAGCATTTCCATGACCAATGTTTCAAAGGTAATCACCGTGGAAAACAAAACAAATTTTCATTACATGGTTGCTCAAGGGGATGATGAAGCTTCAAGAAATTCTCAACTCTTGATATATGTTGGTGGATTTCCAGGCCCAAAAAAAAGACAGCTTTTAGAAAAGCTGTATAATATGAACCCAGCTATTTCCTTTTATCACTGGGGAGATATTGATTTGGGAGGATTCAAGATATTTAATATATTAAGTAAGGTAATACCAATATTAGAACCTCTTTTCATGGATGAGGATACCCTGTTGAAATATAAGGATTATTGTGATGAAATAGACAATAGATATATAAAACAGTTGGAGATACTAATGAAAAATGAGAACTATAAAACATTCTGGCCAGTTATTAAAATAATGATAAGAAAAAAGATTCGTCTAGAACAGGAAGCCCTCTTAACTGAGGATAAGCTGGGAATCTAGGTTACAAAAGATTCCAAGAGTAAATAATAAGATAATCTACATGTACCCATATATTTTACGAATGTGGCCATCACACGCAGGTACTCTAAAAAATTCTAAAGGAGAATTAGTATGGAAAAGGTGTTTGTAAGACAGCTTGTACGGGACACTAGTAGATATGCCAATAAAGAAGTGAGGCTTGAGGGTTGGATAAGAAGCAACAGGGATCAAAAATCCTTTGGATTTATCTCTTTAAATGACGGTACTCATTTCAATACTATACAAGTAGTGTATGAAAAGAATATGCTGTCTAATTATGATGAGGTGGCAAGGTTGAGGGTGGGCTCAGCTGTGCAGGTTAAGGGGTTATTGGCAGAAACTCCCCAGGCTAAACAGCCTTTTGAAATCAAGGCTGCAGAAATAATCTTAGAGGGCGATTCACCTGAGGACTATCCTATACAACCCAAAAGACATACCAGGGAGTTTTTACGAGAGGTGGCACACCTGCGTCCCAGGACTAATCTCTTTACAGCTGTATTTAGGGTAAGATCAATTCTTGCTTTTGCTGTCCATAGATTCTTCCAGGAAAAAGGTTTTATCTATGTTAACTCACCAATTATTACAGCAAGTGATGCCGAGGGTGCTGGGGAAATGTTCAGGGTCACTACTTTAGATCCAAAAAAACCACCCCTTACAGAGGATGGGCAGGTAGATTTTTCAAAGGATTTTTTTGCAAGGAAAACAAATCTGACAGTTAGCGGCCAGTTAGAAGCAGAAGTTTTTGCCCTGGCCTTTAGAGACGTATACACCTTTGGCCCGACCTTTAGGGCTGAAAACTCAAATACAGCCAGACATGCAGCAGAGTTCTGGATGATAGAACCTGAAATTGCCTTTGCTGACCTGCAGGATAACATGCGATTAGCAGAGGAAATGATGAAATACATAATTTCTTATGTTTTAGAAAATGCCAGGGAAGAAATGGAATTTTTTAATGAATTTGTGGAAAAGGGTTTAAAAGAAAAATTACAAAAGATAATAAACTCGGAGTTTGCACAAATCTCCTATGGAGAGGCTATAAAAATTCTTCAAGAATCAGAACAGGAATTTGAATATCCTGCAGAATGGGGCAAGGATTTACAAACTGAACATGAAAGATACCTGACAGAAATGGCATTTAAAAAGCCTGTCTTTGTAATAAACTATCCAAAGGAGATCAAGGCATTTTATATGCGGCTTAATGATGATGGGAAAACTGTTGCTGCAATGGACCTTCTAGTTCCAGGAGTGGGTGAAATAATTGGCGGCAGTCAAAGAGAAGAGAGATTAGAAGTATTAGAAAATAGAATGAAAGAATTTAATATTGAAAAAGAAGAGCTGTGGTGGTATCTGGACCTGAGAAAATATGGAGGAGTGAAGCATGCTGGTTTTGGGTTAGGATTTGAAAGGGCTTTAATGTATATAACAGGAGTAAGCAACATTAGAGATGTTGTGCCATTTCCAAGAACAGTAAAATCCTGTCACTTTTAATGAAATTGGTTTTTAAAGACTACATACAAAAAATCTAAGATGTGGTATTATAATGTTGTTTTTAATGAAACAGACAAGGCATAGGAAGTGATTAAATTGACAAGCAGCAATGTAACTCGTCTGGAAATGGACGGTAGAGAAATAATCCTTATAGGCACAGCCCATGTTTCCAAAAAAAGTGCTGATGAGGTTGAAGAAATAATACAGCAGGAGCAGCCTGATACAGTTTGTGTAGAACTATGCCAGGCTAGATACCAGGGCATTACGGACGCCGACAGATGGAAAAATACAGATATAGTCAAGATTATTAAGGAAGGAAAGGCCTTAATACTGTTGATTAACTTAATATTGTCATCATATCAGAAGAGATTAGCAAGGCAGTTTGGTATTCAGCCAGGGCAGGAGATGATTCAGGGGATTAAATCTGCCCAGGAGATAGGAGCCACCCTTTGCCTGGCTGACCGGGATCTTCATACTACCATGCGACGGCTTTGGAGAAGATTAGGCTTCATAGGAAAGATGAAGCTTTTCTTTCAGCTTATGATGAGCATGTTTGTTAATGAGGAAATTAGTGAAGAAGAATTAGAGAAAATGAAGAGCCAGGATATGCTAACCTCTGCATTAGATGAATTATCCAAGTCCTTTCCAGAATTCAAATCCATTGTCATTGACGAAAGGGACAAGTATCTAGCACAGAAAATAAAGGATGCACCAGGAAGCAAAATTGTTGCAGTATTAGGAGCAGGCCATGTACCAGGTATTAAAGATGAATTGTTTAAAGATAATGATTTAGAGGATCTTTCTAAGGTTCCACCCCCTTCCAAAGTAATGAAGGTAATAGCATGGAGCATACCTGTTATAATTATTGCCATAATTGCTTCTACCTTTTCTGTTGACAGGTCCGCAGGGGTCGATCAAATGATTAGCTGGATTCTTTGGAATGGTTCATTAGGTGCTTTAGGTACTCTCCTAGCCTTCGGGCATCCATTTTCCATTCTAACTGCTTTTGTTGTAGCACCCATTAGCTCTCTTAGCCCCCTCTTGGCGGCAGGCTGGTTTGCTGGTCTAACTGAAGCCCTGGTAAGGAAACCAAGTGTTAAAGATTTTGAGAGTTTATCTGAGGATGTACACTCTATAAAGGGCTTTTGGCGCAATAAGGTAACTCATATTCTTTTAGTAGTTGTCTTTGCTAACCTAGGCAGTACTCTTGGTACTGTAATTGGCGGAGCAGATGTTATAAGACATTTTATTAATACATTCTTTGGTTAATTAACTAAAGAATGTATTTTTCCTTTACACTATCAGAAAGTATAAGTTCCACAAGGTAGATAGTATTCACAAAGACTAAGGCTTCCGCCGACGTCAGAAGACTTGGCGCCCTAAAGGACTGGTATTTCTACGCATTAAAAATGCTAGAACTACTGGCGCAAGCCAAGTTTTGTTTTATATAAAAATTTAGCATATTCCAAAAGGTTTACATATGACTTATGTATGGTGTTCATATCATATGCCTTGTAAAAAGAGACCTTACTTGATAAACAGTTGTTTTCAATAAACCATAAATGGTCCCTTTTGTCCAGGCCAATGTCTATTGAAAGTTCTCCAGTAGGACCATAATATTGCTCCAGGCAATTATATATAATCTTTAATAATTTGCTTATTCTGTTTTTAAGAATGATAACTGCTTCATCTGAGTACTTCATATAGCTTTTAAAAAAGGCTTCAAATTTTATGCTGGCAGCATGGGTCGTTATTGGTGCATTTTTATTACCAATACGAAGTGAAAGGGCTGCTATAACAATATCTCCATGACCATTCTTTTGCAGCTCGGCTCTCATATCTACAATACTATTATCTATTTCAACTAAATCAATAGCCTCCTGAATAAGGAAGCTCCTTTTCCCATAAAACTTCTGGACTTCATTAACAAGGTTGTTAAAATCATCAGTTTTAATAATATGGAGCCTATTAATATAATACTTAATTTCATAACCTCCTAAAGGCAGCTTGGAAATGCTCAGTACGCCTCTTCCAAGACTACTCTGGCATTCTTTTAAATAGACCTTTGAATACATTTTGAGCATTTTTTTAAGGTCATCAGGTGTACTATAGTAGATTGTGTCTGGTAAATGAGGTCCTATGCTTTTGTTCTGTGATAAATAATTATAGACTTCCCATTTGTTAAAGGTGAACAAGTAGTTTAAAGTCCTGATATCTCGCCTTTCCAACTGTTTTAAAAAGACATTATTTAATTTGTGCTCTTTTTTTGTGCCATATGATTTATAAACTACGTCAGGATAGGGGAGTTTGTGACGTTCCCATCTACCCAAGACTTTATTATAAGCAATTCCATATACTAAATTTTCATGTAGGTCATTTATAGAGAAAAAGTAGATGGTAGTTTTGGCTTCTTCATTAGCCCTGAGCAGACATAAATGCTTTTTCAAAGGTTCTTGCCTTTCGATCAGCTTGGCAGCATGATTATCTTTAATAAGTATCCCTACAATAGGTCTAGCATAAGTTTTTGATAAGCAATAACCATCATTCATTTAAAATTCACCTTTCCCTCACTTACCATTTATAGTATGTTAAAATGGATTAAACCAAGTAATTAATCGTCTTACCAGTATTTTATTATGTACAATGCTCCCTGGTGTCAATATTTTGATTTTAAAGTGGCAGGTGTGGAAGGTGAAGGTTGACAGGTTAATATCTATTTTAATTCTCTTGTTACGGAGACAAAGGGTCCAGGCCAGAGAACTTGCCGGGATGTTTGAGGTTTCAGTAAGAACTATACTTAGAGATGTTGAGACGCTAAATCTAGCAGGAATTCCAGTAGTGACCTATCAAGGAGTAAACGGCGGTATAGGGCTTGCTGAAGGCTATCGGCTTGATAGGAGTATCCTTACCTCTGATGATATGGCCGCAATAATAACATCTCTAAGGGGACTTACTGGAACTATACCTGATACCAGGCATGATGTGCTGGTAGAGAAACTTAAGAATACCCTTACCCAATCCCAGCTCGAGGGGCTCATGAGAAAGTCCAATCAGTTGATAATTGATTATGAACCCTGGGGAGAATCTGTTTTTTTAAGAAAAAAGTTAGCCGATATTCGCAGTGCTATTGAAAATGGTAGGAAGATTCAGTTTGCATATTCTGATTCAACCAGTCGGAAAACTAATCGTAAGGTGGAGCCATATTCTCTCGTTTTAAAGGGACAGAACTGGTATTTATACGCCTGGTGTATGCTGAGAAGTGACTTCAGACTGTTCAAGATTTCAAGAATTAAAGAGATGGTTATATTAGAAACAGGGTTTGAACCGCGGGATTTGCCCATGGATCACAGGAATTGGGAAAGGCAGTGGCAGAAGACTGATAAGATGATTAGATTAGAGCTTATTTTTGAATCAGATATGGAAGAAAATATAGAAGAGTATTTTGGAAATGATTATACTATTACTGAGAAGGGTAAGATCAGGCTTTACTTGGAGCTTCCAGAAAACACCTGGTTATATGGTTTCTTGCTAAGCTTTGGTGATAGGGTTGAGGTTATTAATCCCCCTCATATCCGTTCCATTATTACGTCAACAGCGGAAAAAATTTGTAATATATATAAACAACCATGACATACTGTTGTCATGGTTATAATTGTATAATGGAGAAAAAAGCTAAGGAGGCAGTATTTATGGAATACAAATTTGAAATATTTAAGCAAGAAGCTCAACCTGTATTATCAATTCGTAAAAGAACATCAGTTGACAAATTATCTGATGAAATAGGCAAGGCCTATGGAGTAATAATGGAGTATATGAATGAAGTGGGAGAGCAGCCACTTGAAGCACCCTTTGTTGCATATTATAACTTGGACATGAGTGATTTAGATGTGGAAATGGGGTTTCCAGTCTCAAAGCCTATTGCTGGAAGGGGAGACATAAACCAGAGTAAGATCCCAGCAAGCAGGTGTGTTTCTTATCTTTACAAGGGGCCTTATAATGGAATGGAACCCGTTTACAATGCCATGACACAGTGGATTGCCGAACAAGGTTACACACCCACGGGAATTGCATATGAATACTACTTTAATTCCCCTAATGAGGTGCCAGAAAGTGAACTACTGACTAAAATAGTATTTCCTCTTAAATAAAGTAATAAGCAATAAATTGTAGAAAGTGGGTGAAAGGTGCTAATGTGTGATTTAATTCAGGATCCAACCCATACTCCCACCTTTGATGAAATATCCAGTTATATAAATAATACGGCAAGGGCACTTTGGGAGGATATGAATACCTTTATTAAGAATACCTATAAAGCAGCAACTAGAATTACGTACAGTAAATGCTCAGCCAAGCCCGGGTGGAATGTAAAATACCAGAAATCAGGCAAGTCCCTCTGCACCCTTTATCCAGAGAAAGAGTCCTTTGTTGTTCTTGTAGTTATAAAAACAGACCTAACAGAAGCGGTGGAGGCCATGCAGGTAGACTATCAACCAGAGGTTTTAGAAATTGTTAGGACTGCCAAGCCCTTTAATGGGACATTGTGGCTGATGATACCAGTAGTGTCAGAGAAGGTATTGGAAAATGTCAAGCAGCTTTTGCTCCTCAAGCATGGAGTTAACACCAGATTTTGAGATTAAAAGACCATTATTACAGGCTAACCCTAATGGGGAAGAAATCCTACCATTAGGGTCTATTTTTTAGCCATAAAGTGCATCAAAAACTTCATAATCAGGGTATTTACAGCAATAGCCATGGCTATTGTACCTGCAGCAAGCATGGCATGGGTTCCAGTTTGTACAGCGGCAGTGTAGTCATTTTGCACAGCAAACTGCATTGTTTTATAAAGACCTAAACCTGGAACTAGAGGAATCACTGCAATGGTTATAAAAGTGGTAGTGGCCATTTTCATTACCCTTGCTGCTATTTCACTTAAGGCTGCCATTACAAAAGTACCAAGAAAATATCCTGTAAGGCCTGCCCCTATTATGGTATTGGAGAGCATAAACACCAGGTATCCAATACCTGCTATGCTTGCTGTAACAAGAACTGAGCGCCTGGGTACATTAAACAAGAAGGAAAAAAACAAGGCAGCCAGAAACGCATAGAAAACTTGTTGGACCATTATAGACTAAAGCCTCCCCCCATTAATAACCATGTTTTTAGAACAATCATTACACCTACTGCCAGGGCAACGGCCACAATTAAAGCCTCAGTACCACGGGCAATCCCTGAAACCAGATCACCTCTCATGGAATCCCGGATAGCATTAGTCATTGCCAGTCCAGGTAATAATGGCATTATTCCACCACTGATGATAAGCTCGAGGTTGCCCGTGGAGAAGATCTGAGTTGCTGCTATGGCTATTAAGGCAGTGATAATACCTCCTGTTAAGCTAATAATAAAATGAAACATGTCCTCCCTTTTGAAAAAGAAAGCTGCAAGCTGAACTATTGCGCCGCTAAATGCTGCAATAGAAAAATCAAAAAGACCACCACCAAAAAGCAGGGTAAAAAAGCCAGCCGACAAACCTGCAGCCAATGTGGGATATAACCTTTTTTCCGGTGAAGCGGCCAGCATGTCCTCTAACTGCAGTATTGCTTGATCTAAGGTTATGATGCCGGATGTAATCTGCCGAGAAATGGTATTGGCAGAGTTTACCTTTGCAAGATCTACAGTGCGTTTTTTTACCCTTTTTATGACTGTATGGTTATTAGAAACACCATTTAAGGACACGGAGATAAATACACCTGTAGGAATAACAATTGCTTCAACCTCTTTAAAGCTGAAGCTTTGGCAGATGCGCATAATTGTATCCTCAACCCGATAGGTTTCAGCACCATTTTCCAACATAATTTGGGAAATGAGCTTGGCTGTCTTTAATATTTTGTTTATATCCATCTCAGTACTGGATTTCAAAGGTTTCAAAAGAATGCCACCTTTTAAATTGTATACAAATATTCTTCCATAACTTTACCATGAAATCACTTCTTCTGCCACTACTGCTTTATGTATACTAGAAAAGCAAGTTATAGGCAAGACATTTTAACTTATGGGAGGTATAACCACAGGTTGAAGAATATCTAATTTTAATTATTGAACAAATACCCAGGTGTATAACAAAAAATTATCATTAGTTAATAAATTATAAGGTTCACAGGCTTATAAAAGCCATGTGAACTTTTATTTTTCTATAATATGGGAGATTTAAATTCTAAACTCTTACATACATATATTATTAATCCCACAATTATTAATTGCCTGGGTCAGGGTGACCTCTAATAAGGTTTAACTAAAAAGGGGAGGTTGAAAAAAGTATGGTAGAGTTTTCAGAGATAATTAAGAAGAGCAGGGAAGAGAGAAGAAAGGATAAATTTAAAGGTACTTTTTTAGACTATCTTGAGATATTAAAAGAGGATCCATCTATATGTAAGCTAGCCCATAAAAGAATGTATGACATTATCATGAGCAAAGAGGTAGAGGTGATTAATACCAATGAAAATCCAAGATTAAGAAGAATTTATGGAAATACAGTTATTAAAAAATACAATATATTCAAAGCTGATTTTTTTGGTATAGATAAAACTCTAATGGAAATAGTTAAGTATTTTCATTCAGCAGCCATGGAAGGAGAGGAATCTCGTCAGGTTTTGTATCTTGTAGGTCCTGTAGGTGCTGGAAAATCATCCTTAATGGAAGCCTTTAAAAAAGCTCTGGAAATGAGTGAGCCTATATATGCAATAAAGGGCTGTCCCATTAGAGAAGAACCACTCCATCTTCTTCCTAGACATTTAAGAGAGAAGTTTGAAGAACTTTTAGGTATAAGAATTGAAGGAGATTTATGTCCTGTCTGCAGGTATAGGTTAATAACTGACTATAATGGGGAATTTGAAAGATTTCCTGTGGAGACAGTAGAATTCAGCATACGTGGCCGTAAAGGCATTGGGGTAGTGCCGCCGGTTGATCCCAATAATCAAGATACTTCGGTGCTCATTGGATCTGTGGATATTTCAAAGCTAGATCTATACCCAGAGGATGATCCCAGGGTCATGTCCCTGAATGGTGCTTTTAATGTAGGAAATAGAGGAATTGTTGAGTTTATTGAAGTTTTTAAAAATGAGATTGAATATTTGCATGCAATGATTACGGCTACTCAGGAAAAGAGCATTCCATCTCCAGGAAAGGGTTCCATGATTTATTTTGATGGTATAATTCTAGCCCACTCTAATGAGGCAGAGTGGAATAAATTTAAGGCAGATCATACCAATGAAGCAATACTGGATAGGATTGTGAAAATAGAGGTTCCCTATTGCCTTGAGCTTGCTGAAGAAATAAAGATTTACAAAAAGATTATTAAAAAAAGCAGATTTAGTGCCCACATTGCACCCCATACCATTGAAGCCGCTTCCATGTTTGCCATATTAACAAGACTTGCTCCTTCGGCAAAGGTGGACCCCCTTACAAAGCTCAAAATATATAATGGAGAAGAGATTGTAGAAAAGGGCAGCACCAAGAAAGTGGATATTATGGAGTTAAGAGAAGAAGCACCTAGGGAGGGAATGGCTGGCATATCTACAAGATTTATAATGAAAGCTTTGGATATTGCCATGACAGAATCGGAGCATAACTGTATTAATCCCATAGGTGTTCTTGAAGTATTGATAAAATCTGTAAAGAATCTAGCTATACGAGATGATGACAAGAAAAAATATTTGAACTTTCTACAGGATACAATTAAAAAAGAGTATCATAAGATACTTGAAAAGGAAGTTACTAAAGCCTTTATACATGGCTATAGAGAGCAGGCCGAGGATTTATTTAATAATTATTTGGACCATGCAGAAGCATATGTAAACAAAACTAAAATTAAAGACAAGAGCACCGGGGAAGAACTGCAGCCAGATGAGAAATTTTTAAGGTCCATTGAAGAGCAAATAAATATACCTGATAGTGCAGCAAAGGGCTTTAGACAGGATGTTACCACCTATATGTTTTATGTTATGAGAAGTGGCGGGAAAATAGATTATGCCAGCTATGAGCCTTTAAAAGAGGCTATTGAATCTAAATTAACAGTATCAGTTAAAGAATTGAGCAGAGTTATAACCCGCAGCAAGGTACGTGACGAGGAGCAAAATCAAAAATATAATGCCATGGTTGAAGAAATGAAAAGAAATGGTTATTGTGACCATTGCTGCAACGTTATCCTAAAATATGCTGCAAACAACCTGTGGAAGGATTAATCAGCTGAATTGGGGGGAGGGAAAAGGTGACTATATTTAGGGAGTTTGACAGTAGTGGACGTGATCGGTCTGCAGAGGATAGACGACGCCACAGACAGCTGGTGGAGGACTCTATTAAGAAAAATATAGGCAATATTATTGCGGAAGAGAGTATTATTGGTCAGAGTAAAGATAAGAAAATAAAAATTCCCATTAAAGGAATCAAGGAATACAAATTTGTATATGGAAAAAACAAGCCCGGGGTTGGTTCTGGGGATGGCAGCGAAAAAAGGGGAGATATAGTTGGGCGGGAAGAAATAGAAAATGGAGGTTCAGGTAAGGATCAGGCGGGCAATGTTGAAGGTGAAGATGTATTTGAAACTGAGGTAACTATTGAAGAATTAATTAATTATCTTTTTGAAGATCTAAATCTCCCTAATCTTCAGCGAAAGAGATTTAATGAGATTGAGGTTGAGAAAAGTTTTAAGAAGCTGGGTTACCAAAGAAAAGGTATCAGGCCACGCCTGGCAAAAAAGAAATCAGTAATGGAAAAGATTAAAAGAGAGAAATCCTTTCAAAGGATAAAAAAAGAGGACCCAGAGCTATTTGAACAAAATCCCCCAAATGAAAGATTTCCCTTCAAAGAAGATGATTTAAGGTTCTTTCGTATAAGACAGGATGTAAGGAGAGAAACAAATGCTGTAGTAATATGCATAATGGACACCTCAGGTTCAATGACAATGACAAAAAAATATCTTGCCAGGAGTTTTTACTTCCTGCTATATCAATTTGTAAGACTGAAGTATGTTAATGTTGAAATAGTCTTTATTGCTCATACAACTACAGCTAAAGAGGTAAATGAGGAGGAATTCTTTCATAGAATGGAGTCTGGCGGTACCTTTATAAGCAGTGGATATGAAAAGGCCCTTGAAATCATTGAGCAGAGGTATAATCCAGAAGTATGGAACATATATGCTTTCCACTGCAGTGATGGAGACAACTGGGGTGAGGATAATCAAAAGGCAATTGAAGCTGCTCAAAAGCTCTGCGATAAATGCAATCTCTTTGGATATGGTCAGATTATGACAGGATACTTTTTCAGCTCAATTAAAGCCGTCTTGGCTTCAAAGGTAATCAGTCCAAACTTTGCAATCGTAACTATTTCTAAAAAGGAGGATATTGTTCCAGCTCTTAAACAGCTTTTAGAAAAGGAAAGAGAGCTTCTGGAATAATAATTGCCATGGAATATACAATTGAAGAATTGGAAATGTGGGATGAAAGAATAAGGAGAGTAGTTTACCAGGAGGGATTAGACTGTTATCCCCAGGAATTTGAGATATGCAGCTATGAAGATATGCTGAGCTATGAGGCTTATATTGGAATGCCTTCCCATTACCCTCACTGGAGTTATGGAAAGGCCTATGAACGAAGAAAGACTTTTTACAGGTATAATTTGCAGGGCCTGCCTTATGAAATGGTGATAAATTCCAACCCGTGTATTGCGTACTTGATGCGGGATAATACCCTTCTTCTGCAAATTTTTACAGTTGCCCATGTATATGGACACAATGATTTCTTTAAAAACAACAACCTATTTGCGCTGGGAACAAGAGCACATAATATAATACAAAAATTTAAAAACCATGCCGACAGAATTAGAGGCTACATTAGAGATCCCAGCATAGGTTATCAACGGGTAGAAAGAATTTTAGATGCAGCACATGCAATAAGGTTTCAGACAAAAAGGGTAATAGGAGAAAAAAGGCTTTCAGAGGATGAACAGAAAAAGAGAATCCTGGATAATTACTATTTACAAACAACAAGGGAAGGTCCGTTAGATGATAAGAAGGAGCTCCCTTTCCCTGATTTAAGCAAAGTACCTTTAGAGCCTACAGAGTGCCTCCTGGGATTTTTAGTTGAACATGGGAAGCTAGAGGATTGGGAAAAGGACATAATGCAGATAGTTATTGATGAAACAGAATATTTTATTCCTCAGATTGAAACAAAAATCATGAATGAGGGCTGGGCAAGTTATTGGCACTATAAAATACTAAATCAACTTGGGCTTCCCGATCACCTGCACCTTGAATTTTTAAGCAGGCATAACCAGGTTATAAGGCCGCTACAGGGTGCAATAAACCCCTATTATATGGGTTTTAAAATTTTCTTAGACCTTGAAGAAAAGCATGGAAAACAAAAGATATTTGAAGTTCGAAAATTAGATAGGGACCAATCATTTATTCGCAGATACCTTACAGAAGAACTATGCAGAGAAATGAATCTCTATCAATTTAAAAAAAGGGGAGTAAACTATGTTGTAGAGGAGGTTGCTGACGAAAGGGGCTGGAAGGAAATAAGGGACACCATTGCCAATGATGCCGGCATGGGCTTTTTCCCAAGTATAAAAGTCATGGAAGTTGATAATAAAGATAATTCTCTAATGCTGCTCCATGAATATGACGGCAGGGAGCTTGAATTAACTTATGCACAGGAAACCTTAAAGTACCTTGTCACTTTATGGGGCGGAAAGGTAAAATTAAAAACGGTAATGAATACACTTAACAAAACAATTATCTGTGACGGGGACAAAAAAGTTACAATAAATAACGAACAGATATAAAGCAGGCCGATGCCCTGCTTTATATCTGGAAAATCAAGCCAACCTGAACAAAAAAACTGTAGGCCGCTTAAATGTGAGCGGCCTACAGTTGGAACGTTGTAATTGTAATTATTTTTCTTGTGCCGTATTCAAACCCTTTAAGTTTTCTATTATATCCTGACAAGATGTTTGTGCAGGTGGTACTTCTATTTTTTGTATATTTGCTGATTTAGGTGTGGGGTGATGCTTTATATTGTGCCTGGTTAAGGTCGCTGGATTTAAATATGATGGCACTGTTATACTATTACTAGTACCCTTTTGAGGTCTTCGAAATTGGTAAATAGGTCCACCTTCAGGTATTTTAATTGGATACGCAAGCTTACTATACAACATTGATTTATCCTTTTCCTTTTGGGCACTTATTGGAAAGTAGATTTTCTTTGATCTAACCCTTTTATTATTTTTTTTCTTTGCTTTTGTTTTGGGCATTGTTTCATTGGTATTAATAATTTCATTTTCATTGACTTCCTTAATTCTCTTCAGTTCATCCTCAGTTTCCCTGTAGCACTTTTTTAGAGAATTTAATTCACTTTCTTGATGTTTTAGTTTTTCCAAAAGCTCATTTAATTGAATAGCCTGTTCCTCATTTTTTATTTTTGTTTCAAAATCAATTGTCTCTTTGGATTTTTCAATAAAGTTAAGAGCAATTTTAATTTCTTCACTAGATGGTTTTTCACCTAATTCTTCAATAATACTTTTAACTAAACTGGATTTAAGAATGCTTAAAGTTTTACTGGAAATATTTGGAATTCCTGCTTCTAAAACCATTGTTGGTAAAGGATTACCCCATAAATAGTTCCAATACCTATTTGCAGCAATCTTCTCCCAAAAGCTTGCCACCTTATAATTCAAGGAACTTTCCGAAAGGCTTAAATACTTAAGTAATTTCTTTGTTATTGAAAGACTAGTTCTGTCGTTAACGAAAGGTAAATAAATAGTTAAATCCGGGATGTTCTCTTCAACTGAAAAAGATAATAGAATTTGAGCATCTAAGTACCTAATGGTTTGTTTAGTTGCATTACCATTATCAATAATGACTGCAGCTCCCTCAAGTGAAAGAGTGCTTTCTATAGATTGAATTTCTTTTTTCAATTTTTCATCATTGCTAATAATATTAACTATTATGGTCTTATCATATAGTGCAGGGAACATAACTATATTTTCTTCGTTTAATATATACTTAATATTCTTTGAGTTGCAGGAAGCTAACAGTAACTGCTTGTGACTTTCTTCAAATTCCAGTAATACTTTATTGTTCCAAATAACCTTCCCCATGACTTTCCCACCTTAATAAATTTTGGTATATCTTATGCAATTGTTAGGAAACTGTGTTATATAAAGGCACATTTTTTACTTGCTATTAATATGTCAATATATAGTAAAGGGAGCTGTTTTTCTTTCCAAACAGCTCCCTTTTTTTAAACTTTACCTTTCAGCAATGTACAGCTGGGTTACAACTATTCCATACCTATCACTTGATATTCCAATACCTAAATGAGTAAAGGTGGGACTTAAAATGTTTTTTTTGTGTCCTTCACTAGCCATTAGTAATATATGAGCCTTATTCACATCTCTAGCCTTAGCAAGGTTTTCTCCTACCTGCCTAAAGGGTATTCCTGCATTATATACCATTTGGTAAAAGGAACCATATGTAGGTGAGGTATGAGCAAAATAATTATTGTTGACCATGTCTTGGCTTTTTAACCTGGCCAACCTTACAAGTTCTGTGTGTAGTATCAAGGGTTTTAAACCCCGTTCCTTTCTCTCATTATTGATTAATTCTAACATTAAATTCTCTTGACTTGTAAGTCCTGCATAATTACTATCTGGCTGTGGAGCTGGTTGGGCCGGAGTAATTGGATTTGTATTACTTCCAGTTATATTGCTGGTATTATTTGTTTGTCCTAATGAATTACCCCGTAAACTCCGAATTAAATCTGCAGTAGTTTGATTTTTAGGAGGAGAAGAAACCTGAGTATCATGGGATGGCTGTGGTTGTTCAGTGGTAGTTTTGGGTACAGAAGGATCTGCAGTACTCTGCTGGTTATTCTCTTGGAGCAGCTTCTGTAATCCCCATGATGCATAAGCTGCTGTGGGGGCTTGCATGAGTAAACCAACTAAAAGGACCATTGAAAAAACTTTTTTTAATGTAATATACACTTTGTTACCTCCTGACATATAATAGCATTTAAGCATATTAATATTATATTTGGGAGAAAGAAACAAGACAAATATTCAACTCATCATATTTAGAGATAATAGTATAATAATCTTCATATTAAAGAAATATTCTTCAAAATATACATTATCTGAAGGGCATGTATTAATTTTCCACCTTGGAACCTTTCTTTATGATTAATAATATACTAGATTATCAATCAAGTACCTCAACACTTAAAGACCATTTATGGAAAATGATATGGAGAGGTGAAAAGATTTGAAGCCCAAAGTAAGAATGTATATTGACGCTAGGAATGAAAAACTAAATTATGATAATGCTAAACAGGTTTGCTATTTCATTAAGGGAGCAAATAAAGATGAAGTAAAGAAAAAAATATATGAAAGCATTGGTTTTAATGTTCTAAAAATTGAGGTTGTGCCAGCTAACGAAAAAGTAATAATAACCTACTATGAACATCTAATTACACCAACATATATTGACTATAGGTTTCATTTAAGGGGCTTGGATTATAAAAGAGACGGCGGCTGAAAATAAATTACCTAAGCAGTTGCTTAAGGGGGAATTTGGGTGTCCATGTATAAAAAAGTTAAGGAATTTCAAAATTCTACTACGGCAGCCATTAGATTGGTTACTGCAGAAACCATAACATTATATGGTTCTCAAGTCATTAAACGACAATTAATGAAGCAGGAGGGCATTAAGGACGTAGAAATATTTCCAAACAAAAAATCAATCTATGTTAAGTATTATCCTACTATAATAGATTCTAGCAGCATTATCCATGCGATTCTTGGCTTAGGATACAAATTAGACCTTGGTATCAAAAAAGGCAAACCAGAACCAGAAGTAAAGGGCAAGGGTGGATGATGTACTAACAAAAGATAACAGGCAGTTAGCCTGTATAAGCAAAATTGTTTAAGGGGGTTTACACATTGAGCTGGTATGATAAAAAGCTTGAAAAATCAGCAAATCTAAATTTTTCTCAAGATAACAATAGTGTAATAACTTTTAATATGATTATTACCAATCTTAATACAATAGAAGATTATGAGAGAATTAACAAAGTATTAAGAACCATTAATGGGGTCGAGGGGATTGGAACTTATAACCAAAAGAAACTATCAATAATGTATAATCAATATTTAACAAGTATTGAACATATTGTTTATAAGTTATCACAAATAGGTTATAGGTACGTTAACCGCTTCTGAAAAAAGTGTTAAGGCCAGTCTGGCTTATAAGGTAAAACTCCTTGCTCATAGTAAGGATTTTTTAAAAGGTTATTTGAAATTTTTGCTTTAAAAGGGTAAGTATTTCATCTATTCTTAGTAGGATAGGAGGCTTTAAATCTATATTGAATAACTCATGAAATACCAGGTAGGAATTTATATAGCCAGTATGACTGTAAACTCTAGATATTTTTTTAGGGGAGGCAATTTTGTCAATAGGGGCTTCAGCCCATTGGGATTCATCTCGCATAAAATACAAATAGCCCTGCTTTAAACTGGTGCAATATATAGCAGTTAGTAAACGGTCCTTTAATAAGTAGCATTTTTTTGGATAGAAGGCAGGAAGCATGATGATATTTGATTCAGAAAGGACACAATTGTTATTTATGCATAGGCTTTTATAATTAATATTATAAAAGCCTTTTTTTATTAAGGTTGTAAAATGAAAGACATTTTTTGTATATCCTACAGACAGTAGATGTCCCCTTGGAATTTCAAAAGAAATATTCCATGTATCCCATTTATTAATAATACTATTCCAAATAAAGGTCTCCAAATTTTTATTATTATTAAAAAAAATAGTTAATATAAGCTTTTTTTCTGCTGAAAGATAGGTAAGGTCAATGAGTTTGCACTTTGAAAAAGTAAGGTTTACTCTGATCCAACTGTCCTGATTATAAAACAAGTGAATTATCTCATTAATAGAGCCGGTTTCTATCTCTATTAATAAATGAAATTCATTGCTTGCATTCCTGGAGATAAAAAAATTACTGATAGTCTTTTCAAAAATAAATCTTTTCATTTTCCATTTATTTAAATTAAAATCCCATGTATATACCCTTAGTTCAGATCTGCTAACTTTAGTGACAATAATTGGCATGGTTGTACCGCTATGGGCGGCCTGGTAATCCAAAATACCCCTATGACTTTTCCCTTTTAAAAGAATGCTAAAATCAAGTGTTCCCTTATCAAAAATAAAACTCCAAGCATCTCCCGTTTTATTATCCAGAAAAACTGTCATGATTTCACCAAGTTTCTTATATAACTTTGGGCCTAATAAATATTATACATTTTATAATGCATCTATGATAAAAACTAAAAATTTAAGATGGAGACTTAATCAGCCCTTTAGAAAAATAAAAAATATTATTTTTTTTATAACTTTTCATTAACTGTAACAAAAAGAGGATTTTTTTAATACTATACATTAGATAGTTCATCTAAAATTATTTAGAGGAGGAAATACTTTATGACACAAGCAAGACAGCAAATCCAACCAGGGCAGTGCCCAATAAATCCACAAACAGGCCTGCCAGAGTGCCCACCCTTTGACAGAATTGAATGTATTGTAGTTGACAAGGTATATGACAGCTGCTTCCAGATTGATGACAGAACAAGAGAGGTAGAAACTGATTCAACTGAGTTTGGAACAGGCCTTGAGCAGGGTGACCCAGTTGAGTGTCAATTAACTGAAGGAGCCGAAATTACCTGTTCAGTAATTAGCCGGACTTCAATAGGAGATGGGTTCTTTACAATTGTTCTTTCAGTACAGGTTCCAGTGACCCTCACTAACCCAGAAGCTGCAAATGGTGAAGAGGATGAGATAGAAAGAACTTTTATTTTTGGCAAGACAGTTACACTGTGTGCCCCTGAGGGAGTAACTATAGATTGTACTGAGAGTGCACTTCTAGCATGTAACTGTGTAGTAACAGATGTAGAGGAAGATAATGAAGAGCTAGAATATACAATTTCTTGTGACATCCAAGTATGTCTGGTAGTAAAATCTATTTTAACAGTTCAATTACTAGTTCCTAGCTACGGCTTCTGTGTACCTGCACCATGTGTAACTATTCCTGGTGTTTGCCCTCCACTTCCACCAGAGCAATGTTTTTAAGTATAATAAAAAAGAGCCAAAAGGCTCTTTTTTATTGAAATTACTAAAAAATAAAGGTATAGCTAATAATAATATAGAATAATAAAAATACCATAACCATAAACATATAAATAGGGCTACACGTACGGAATAACCCATTGTTTTTTAAGCTTAACATAATTATGAGGGGGCGATGATAATGAAAGTTTTTAAGGAACTTTTTTATAAGATGGACAGGCAGGTGCCTGGCAGCAAAGAGTATACGCTAAAAGCAGCAGAGATGGTTGGTTTAGGTGACCTGCCAGCTAACAGTAAAGTGCTGGATGCTGGCTGTGCAAATGGGAATGCTGCCTTTGCTCTTTTGGAGAAATATCCCATTGTGGTAAGTGCAGTAGATATTGATGCTAATTCTTTAAAAAGTCTTGAAGAGAAGGCGGCCGCATTAAATGTAAGTGACAGGATATCCGTATATAATAAATCAATGATTGATTTAGATTTTGAAAATGATTCTTTTGATGTGATCTGGTCTGAAGGTGCAATTCATAATGTTGGTTTTTATAAAGGCATCTCATATTTGAAGAGGTTTTTAAAACCAGGGGGAAAAATTGTCGTGTCTGATCTTACTTGGATTAAGGACAACCCTCCTGATGAAGTGTTCTGGTACTGGAAAGAAAATTATCCCGGCATGACAGGAATTCAGGAGAATATAAAAGCCATGGAAAAAGCAGGCTTAAAATGTGTTGGGCATTTTGCAATAGGCAAGGATGGATTCTGGGATAATTATTATAAGTTAATGTATACTCATATTAATTATTTCCAACAAAAATTTGTAAAAAATTCAAAGGCCCAGGAACAACTGGAGGAGTTACAAACGGAAATGGACTATTTTGTTAAATTTGGCGACTACTATAGCTATGTATTTTTCATTGGAGAAAAATAATTAGCATTTATGAAAATACTTGTGGATGCTGACTCATGCCCTAAAAAAGCCATGATGATTCTAATAGAGCTGGCAGGCTTGTATAATGTACCCCTTCTTGCAATTTCTTCTTTTAACCATCAAATAGAAGGGATTGAAAAAATAATAGTTGGAAATGAACCCCAGGCAGCAGATATGGCCCTCATTAATAAGACTAACAGGGGAGATATAGTTGTAACCCAGGATTGGGGGTTAGCATCATTAGTCCTATCCAAGGGTGGTAATTGTATAGCTCCCAGTGGATATGTGTATTCCAAGGAAAAAATTGCTTTCATGCTGGAAGAACGGCATATTAAGGCAAAGATTAGAAAGAGCGGCGGCAGGACAAAGGGTCCGGCCCCAAGAAATAAAGAAGATGATGAAAGGTTTAGAAAAAACTTGGAACTTCTGCTAAAACAAGTAAACTCTTAAAAACACAAACTGAAGTATAAACCTCCTATTACTGGCTCAAAATAATTGACAAATGGAAAATCTTATGGTACCATTTTTATATTCGCCGATAGGCAAAGAAATAGGAGGAATTAAGATTTATGAAACAAGGTACAGTAAAATGGTTCAACAATGAAAAAGGTTTTGGGTTTATTGAAGTAGAAGGAGAAAAGGACGTATTCGTTCACTTTTCAGCAATCTCTGGAGATGGTTTCAAATCATTAGAAGAAGGACAAAGAGTAGAATTTGAAGTAACTGAGGGACCAAAGGGACCTCAAGCTGCTAACGTTTCCAAATTGTAAATCCAAAGACAACACGCCTTTCCATTTTGGTTAGGCGTTTTTTATTTTACAATCAGAAGTATAAAAACTTTCGTCGGTGTCAGTAGCTTGGCGCCCTGGCAGGATTGGAACTTCTAATTCATAATATAAAATATGGAAGGAAGGATTAATTTGAGCAGCCTGGAAGTTAAGAATGACAGTATAGTAATTGAAAACCAGAAAATACATATTGATATTTATACAGCTAGTAAAAATCCAATTGGTACTGTTTTATTCCTGCATGGGAATATATTCTATTCCAATTCGTATAACGAATTTTTGAGCAACTTAAGTCAGGTGGGCAATATTAATGTAGTAACCTTTGACTACTTGGGCTGGGGACGCAGCGAAGGGCCAAGGGGAAAAGCCCAGGCAAAAAAAATCCTGGAGCAGATCAGGGAAATGGTCAAATACACAGTAAAAAGATTTCCCAACAGCAAATATGCTATAATAGGAGATAGTATGGGAGGTCATTTTGCCTTCGAGGCCTTAATCGACAATCCTGAACTGGACTGCTGTGTATCCCATACCATACGGTACCCGGGGACTTATGCCAATATGGTTGACAGGATTTTTGTAAACCTCTTTAGAATAATGGGACTCATAATGCCAAATAAAACCATTAATCCTTTGAAGGAAGCTGTTAACGCTGAACCAAAAAAGGGGGGTAACCCTACCTACAATAAACTTTTAAAAGATCCCAAGATAGTAACTTCCTTTGACATGAAAACCATAGCAGAATTAACAAGGGTTAAGTCAAATAAAAACCATAAAACAAAGAAACCTGTATTGATAATTGTAGGGGAAAAGGAAGAAAATAAAAATGAAATTATTTTAGCCAAAAAAGCTTCACAGATTTTAACCAACTCTCAACTGGAAGTTGTTAAAGATGCTGGGCATCTGCTTTTTATAGACCATCCAAAGCTTATTGCGGACTTGATAACTAACTGGTTAAAAAAGGTTTCATTTAACTAAAGAGATTTTTAATTTTTTCTTCCTCAGCCCTAAAATATCTTAAACATCCATTAATATAATCTTCCAATGAAAGATCATTTTTGGCTGTATTTAAATCTTCAAGCTTATTGCTTGATATTTCAAAAGAGAATTCTTGCATGGTTGATGCCTTCCAGGGGGCGATATTCATATCATCTTTGTTAAAGATGATTGTATCTACCAGGTCTTCAAAAGCTTCCTGGTTGTCACTATCTTTTCCAATCCACCATTTCCAAAGAATTCGGTCTAACCATATAGTAATTATTTGGTTCACAGTACATACCTCCATAGGATTGTTGCGTATTTTATGGACTTCAATTTATTATACCTTAATTATAGAAAAAAGGTACTTTAAAATATAGGGTGTAAAATATAGACTACAAAGGGGAAGGTTTTATTGAATAAGGAAGAAATAAAGAAAAAAATAGCACATGAAATTGATAAGAGCTTTAACACTTTGAAGGATTTAGCCGAGCTCCTAAACAATTCTCCTGAACTGGGGTACAAAGAAGAAAAAACCTCGTCAATACTCAAGGAGGAGTTTGCCAGGCTGGGAATAGACACCAATGACAGGGTAGCTTATACAGGATTTAAGGGAAGTCTTAAGGGCAGGTCCAGTGGAGTCAAGGTAGCAGTATTGGGTGAACTAGACAGTGTAATCTGCCATCAGCATCCCCTGGCAGATAAAAATACAGGAGCTGCTCATGCCTGTGGGCATTTTGCCCAGTTGGTTTTAATTGTGGGGGTGGCCATGGCTTTAAAGAACTCGGGGGTTATGGATTTTTTGTCTGGAGAAGTATGCTTCATGGCACTGCCTGCAGAAGAGTTTATAGATTTAGAATATAGGGAAAGATTAGTCGCTGATGAGCATATAAAATATAAAAGTGGCAAACAGCAGGCCATATGGGAAGGACACTTCGATGATGTTGGTATAGTATTAATGCATCACCTTCTGCCCAGAGATTATCCATATGTTGTATATGCAGGCATGACCAGCAACACATTCATCTCTAAAATGGTAACATATACAGGCAAGGAGTCCCATGCCGGTGCTGCACCCCATGAGGGGATTAATGCTCTTAATATGGCCATGTTAGCTTTAAACAATATAAATGCTCAGCGAGAAACCTTCATTGAAGATGATAAGGTAAGGGTGCACAGCATAATTCTCAAAGGTGGAGATGCAGTAAATGTCATCCCTGGTGAGGTTGTTATGGAAACAGTTGTACGTGGTTCTTCCCAGAAGGCAGTGCAGCGGGCCGCAGAAAAGGTTGATCAGTGCCTTTTGGCTGGGTCCCTTGCAATGGGAGGCCATATATCTATAAAAAATAATGCAGGCTACCTGCCCCTTGTTAATGATGATAGGCTTATGGATGTCTATATAAGTAATATGGAGCAGTTCGTTGACAAGGAACAAATTGCTAAAATGGGGTCCATTGCCGCCTCCTTTGATTTTGGCGATGTAACTCATTTGATACCAGGGCTGCATTCATTTATATGCGCTGCTGAAGGAAACCTGCATACAAAGGAATTTAAGGTTTTTGATGAGCAGCTTGCCTATCTGGAAAGCTTAAAGGCCATGGCATTTACTATAGTAGACCTGCTTTTTGATGAAGGTAAGCTGGCTGAACAAATTATTAATGAATATACACCTAGGATGACAAAAGAAAGCTATTTAAAGTATTTAAAGGAAAACTCAAAAACAATGCAAGGCAGACCCATGAAATTTAAATAAGATATGGTGGTGATGGCATGAATGAAAAGATAAACTGGGTCAAACTGACCAGTCTAAGTGGTGAGATAGAGGCTGAACTATTGATGGGACTTTTAAAAACCCACAATATACCTGCTGAAAAAGTATATCCAGGTATCACCCAGTATGTAAAGGTATATATGGGAACTGCAGTAGGCGTTGAAATTCATGTGCCTGAAAACATGTATCATCAGGCAAAAGAAATCCTTAAGGAGTTGGAAGATCAATGTGGAGATTCCTAAGACTATTTTGGTATTTATTAAACAATCCCCAAGTGGGCAGCCATAAGAAGCTCATCCTTGTGGGGTTTCCAATATTATATTTAATCATGCCAGATCTAATACCCTTTATAATTGATGACTTGATAATTATTGCCCTTGGCTTTTGGAGCTTTGTAAAGACAGCAAAAAGAGACGTTAAAATGTCCAGGGATCAGGATATAATAGATGTGGAGGCCAGGACTGTTAAGGATGACTAAGACATGAATTGACTTTCAATTACTAAACCAATACACTAGATAAAAGTGGAAAAATATAAATAAAAAGGATGCTGTTGTGGTGGACAAATTATTGCTCATTTATAATCCAGTGGCTGGTGAAGGAGCTTTTAAAGAAAACCTTGATGAGGTTGTATCACTTTTACAGAAAAAAGGCTACCAGGTTATTGTACATAGGACTAGTAATGATGAAGATCTTGAAATAGTAATCAATAACAGTAAAAATTTTATCGATGTAGTTACGGCTGCAGGTGGAGATGGAACCATACATCAGGTTGTTAATGCCATGTTAAAGAATAACCTGACTCATGTACCCCTGGGAATTATTCCTGTAGGTACATCCAATGACATTGCAAGCTATCTGGGCATACCGTTTTCTTTTTTTGATGCCATTCAAATTATTGGCAGCCGGAAGGTGAAAAACATTGATGTTGGGGAAGTAAACAACAGCTGCTTTGTAAATGTGGCCAGCGGTGGGCTTCTAATGGAGGTGCCACATACCACCAGTGTAAAGTTAAAAAACTTGACCGGAAGGTTAGCCTATTACTTAAAGGGTATTGAACAACTGCCTAACTTGAGACCTATTCCTATTAAAATATCCTGTCCCGAAGAGACAGTTGAGGAAGAAATCCTACTATTTATAATATTAAATGGGTCCATTGCCGGAGGATTTAAGAACCTTGCTCCAGCAGCTTCCATGACTGATGGAAAACTGGATGTTTTAGTTTTTAAGCCTGTTCCAATCCCTAGACTTCTGTCAGTATTTGTAAAAATACTTAGGGGTGACCATTTCGGAGATGCGTCATTGAAATATTTTCAAACAGCAGGTCCTATTGAAATCACGTGTGAAGCAAATGTTGGTACTGATGTGGATGGTGAAAAAGGGCCGGATTTCCCAATGTATATTAAGCTTCGAAAAGGACTTTTGCCAGTATTTGTACCATCAGTTAATTTTAAATAAATTAGGGAGCATTTTATTATGAAGTTTCAAACTGAAATTAGAGTAAGATACGCCGAAACAGATGCCATGGGGTGACATTCTGGAAATAGTTCAGCCACCACATGGTGAAAGTACATGTGGGCTTAAGGTCTTTTTGTCAGCTCTTCTATAATAATGTCCCATATGTGGGGTTTTTCAAAACCTCTTCGCCAGGAAGCAACTCCCGCTAGGTCATATTTTCTAACCAGCTCTATTCTTTGTCTCATGGAAAATTCATCTTCTATCCAAATTTTATAGACTTTGCCCTTGTCCTCATATATGCCAAAATTTTGCCCAGCTGCCTCATCCACGCTTATTAAGGCATTATTGGCTTTCAATGTTTCTTCTGCTTGTCTCATGGAAAGGGCTTTTGAGGTAACCTGGATGGTTCCGTCAGCCAGCTCTTCTTCTTCCCATATTCTCGTATAAAAGGGAACCCCTAAAAGGAGCTTTTCCCTTGGTACCTGCTCTAACATCCTAATTAATCCAGCTTCTACCCAGGGCAGGGAAGCTACAGAGCCAGCTACAGGACTGGTTCGCCAGTGCTCATCATATGTCATTACTGCCACATAGTCTACTATTTTGCTAATGGCAGGACGGTCATAGACCATAGACCAATTGGGACTGTTGGACCTAACTGTTACATCAACACTAACTGTAAGACCCTGTTCATGCAAAATTGGTGTGAGCTCCCTTAAAAATTGGGTAAATAAATCCTTATCTTCATAATAGATGTTTTCAAAATCAATATTAATTCCATCTAGTCTAAAAAGCCTGGCAAGAACTACAAGTTGATTGATGACATTTTTGCGGTTTTCTAAGCTTCCAAGCATTTCACTGGTTATTTCCGGATCAAAGCTATTACTAAAAAGTGCCCAGACCTGAAGCCCCTCATCATGGGCCCATTCCACATATGGCAGGCTTCCATAATTAATTATGTTTCCTGATCCGTCTGCCAGATGAAACCATGTGGGAGATATGACATTAAGACCAGGGATGCTTTTATAATCACTAATATCATAGCGTGGTCTAGAAATATAATCCCAGGTTAGGTTAACCTTTCCGCCCAGGGGCTTCCATGGAGGACTTGACATATTGTCCCTCAGAGTAACAGCCTGGATTTCCTGAAGAGTAATATGCTGCTTATCAACATAACCCACATACCCGCCGGAGCTTCGTACTTTATACCAGCCATCTTCCTCACCATATATGATTAAACTGTCATTAACTGAAAGGCTTTCTATTCTGGGGCTTCTATAAAAGGGACCAGTTCTTAAGTAGGTTTGCTGGTTTACTATTCCTGTAAGGATTGGTTTATTTATATAGTCAATGGTTGTAATTCCTGATTCTAGAGTTTCTATTGTAATTCCATAAACAGGAGCTAAAAACTCTATTGGAACATAAGGCCTGTCCTCCATAACGGTTAAAGGAATGCTGACTGCAACTGGTTGTTGGTTGATATAGGCAGTTAATTGCCTGCTGTTCATTTCAATTGTCTTGTCCCTGGTGGTTACCATTATCCTTTTATTTTCTGGTTCCCAATATATATGGGGATCAAACCTGTCTTTGATTAAATCCACACTAATTAAAAGGGCTTCATTCTCCCACATAAATTCTTCCTTGGATACAGGAGTATTATGTATAACCAGGCTATAAGCTGATGCACCATTTATCCACTGGGCACTTGGATAATAGTACCATATCCCCAGAGCACCAGATATAAATAAGGTCATTAATAATGCAAGGATATAAGGGAAGGGGTTAGATCTAATCACCTCTTGGTTAGTATCTTGGATAGTGTTTTGATTAGTATGGAGTTCCATGTAATTGCTCCTCTCCCGGGTAAACTTGTTAATATTATGACATACTTTTCACTGGGATGCAGTACAAGATTTCTGGAAACAATATAGGGTTGTTTTATTTGCATCCAAATTAAAAGAGGTATAATATATAGGGGGTAAGCATTAGAAGCTAAGAGAAAAGGTGATTTAGAAATTGAATCAGTCAGAAATAGTGCAAATTCTAGAATGTTTAGAAATTGAATATCCCCATGCAAAAACCGAGCTGGAATTTAACACTCCCTTTCAGTTGTTGATAGCCACCATATTATCTGCCCAGTCTACAGATGTTCAGGTGAACAAGATTACAAAAGGTTTATTTGCCAAATACCCTGGGCCTTCTGATTTTGCTGAGCTAGAGCCTCAGGTTCTAGAGAAGGATATTAAGGGTGTGGGACTTTTTCGAAATAAAAGCAAAAGCATAGTGGAAACAAGCAGAATCATAAGGGACAAGCATGGGGGCATGGTGCCAGGCACCATGGAAGAACTGATACAGCTTCCTGGTGTGGGAAGAAAAACAGCTAATGTGGTTTTAGCCAATGCCTTTAACATACCGGCAATTGCTGTGGACACCCATGTTTTTAGAGTATCTAACAGGCTGGGTATAGCTAACTCTAAAAATCCAGAAGCAACAGAATTAGATTTACAAAAAAATATACCCATGGATAAATGGTCGCAAGCCCATCATTGGTTAATATTTCATGGCCGAAGGGTATGCCATGCCAGAAAGCCGGCGTGTACAAGCTGTGTAGTTGAAGATCTTTGTAAATATAGAAAAATGCAAAAGCTAGAAACATTAAAGGAGGGAACATGATTTGAAGGTTGGCGTATGTACCCTCGAACTTAGAATCCCCTATGCACACTCTTTAAAGGAAAAAAGAAGTATAGTGAAAAGGATTAGCAATAAAATTAAGCAGAAGTTTAATGTTTCCATATCAGAGATAGATACTCAAGACCTATGGCAGACGGCAACACTGGGAATTGCAGTGGTGGGAAGTCATGGCCCCCTCCTTGAGGGGTTTTTAGAAACCCTAATAGATTATGTAGAAAGTACCTTTGATGGTGAAATTAGGGTCTTGCATACAGAAGTTATTGCTGTTTAGGAGTGATTTAGATGCATATAGTATTATATGAACCAGAAATTCCACAAAATACAGGCAATATAGCCAGGACCTGTGCAGCAACAGGGGTTTCTTTACATTTGATTAAACCACTGGGGTTTAGCATAGATGACAAACATGTAAAAAGGGCAGGCTTGGATTATTGGCACCTTCTGGATCTATATGAATATGATAACTGGGAGAGCTTTATAGCTCAAAAGGGCCATTTAGCCCTGTATTTTACATCAACCAAGGGAGAGCAGTATTATCACAATTTTCAATACCCTGAGGATAGTTATTTTGTTTTTGGACCTGAAACTAGAGGGATTCCAGAAAGCATTCTCAGGCAGTATTGGGACAGGGTTATAAGGATACCCATGAGGTCTAATTCAAGATCTTTAAACTTATCCAATGCTGCTGCCATAGTTATTTATGAGGCTTTAAGGCAGCATGAATTCAAAAACATTACTACCTAGTAGATTAATGAAATATAATAAAAGGCATGCATACATATGGTAGGTTAGTGGAGGGAGGAATTATAAATGCAAGATTTGGCGTATGTAAATGGTGTTATTAGTGATGTTAAAGATGCTTTTGTACATATTGAGGACAGGGGATTTCAGTTTGGTGAGGGTGTCTATGAAGTGATAAAGGTATATAACGGAAAACCCTTTGTGCTTATACCACATTTAGAAAGACTAAAAAGAAGCTCTGTAGGCATGGGAATTGATTTTCCATGGGAAATAGAATTCCTTGAAAAAGAAGTTTTAAGATTATTGGCTGAAACTGGACTTGATTTTGCAAATATATATATGCAGGTCAGCCCAGGGTCAGCACCAAGATCCCATTTGCTTGATAAGGATCCAACCCCAAGCCTTGTTATGACCATTCGTAAGGCAGCTGAGACTGGCATGCTTAAGGAAATTAAGCTCATTGCTGTAGAGGATATACGGTGGAAAAAATGCTGGATAAAGAGTACAAATCTAGCTGCTAATATTATGGGTAAGAAGATTGCCAGACAGCAGGGTGCAGGAGAAATTATCATGTATGAAGCTGATGGTACTGTTACTGAAGGAGGAAGCAGCAATATTTTTGCCGTTAGGTCAGGAGTATTAGCTACTCCAGATTTAGAGTGCAATATATTGGCTGGTATAACCAGAAAAATTGTCTTGGAAATAGCCAGGGATAGAAAACTGGAGTTTAAAGAAGGTAAAATTTCACTTGACGAGCTAAAGCTAGCTGATGAAATATTTATAACAAGCACTACCTTTGAGATTACAGCAGTAACCAGGCTGGATGGCATTACCATAGGCAATGGAACACCAGGACCAATCACTAAAAGCATACATGCAGATTACATGGCAATGATTAAGAAGCATTGCTATTAAGGAACTGGAGGTAGAATTATGCTAATAGGAGTGCTTTCTGATACCCATTTGCCCAACAGGGCTAAAGCAATACCAAAGGAAGTATTTCATGGATTTGCAAGGGTAGATATGATTATACATGCAGGAGACATTTGTGAAGAACATGTGCTGGATGAGCTAGAGTTAATAGCACCGGTAAAGGCAGTTGCCGGCAATATGGATGGCTGGAATTTGCAAAAAAGAATTCCCAAAAAACAGATATTAAACCTAATGGGATATAAAATAGGCATAATCCATGGTGACGGCTATGGAGGAAGCACCATGCAAAGGGCAGTTGATGCTTTTAAATCTGATAAAATAGACTGCATTGTTTTTGGTCACAGCCATCAGGCCTATAATTCTTTAAATGGAGATATACTACTATTTAATCCAGGGTCTCCAACAGATAGAAGGCGAAGCAAATATTTCTCCTATGGGCTGCTGAAGATAGGAGCTGCTATTGAGGCAAAAATTGTATATTTCTAATAAAGATAATATTCACCTTCTCTGGTAATAATACTTACCAAGGGGAGGTGAATTTGTTTATGGCACTCAACCAAGAGGATAGGGAAGAACTGCTCAATCAAATTAAAATGGAGATTGTAGCAGAGCTGGGTTTAATGGAAAAGGTTGAAAAGGTTGGCTGGTCTGGTTTAAGTGCAGCCGAAAGTGGCAGGGTAGGAGGTCTTATGACCCAGAGGCTAAGGCAGCTAAGATAAGCTTATATATTAATAATGACCCAGGTCCATTTCCTATATATAAAAGGAGGCAGAACATTTGCAAAAGAATAGGTTTAAAAAACATGACAAGGGTAATCATCCCCAGGATGATCAGTTTATAGAGGGTAAAATTGGTTCAGGTTATATGTCCACAATAGAAGGACAGCCTCATTTACAGGACTTTGTGGAAGACACAAAAAAAAGAAAAAAAACCAGGGAAAATAAAAAACAATTATAACAAGTATAAACAGTATTTTAAATTAGGTGGAGTTTTGACTCCACCTAATTTTATAGAGTCAAAATTACTTAATAGGCAGATTAAAAGAGCCCCGAGTTAAATTGATTTGTATTCCTTGACAAGAACATAGACTATGACCTTTTGAGAGAAGATTAATGTTGTTACATCCAGGACAAAGTTTTGCCCTTCAACATTAATTATTCGATTTTCAAGGACTTGTGGTACAATGGTATAGTCAATATTTTCTATTTCCTTGCCTTTTAAAGAGGATAAATACTCCTTGATTACTTTTGCAATTTCTAATGAGTAGCTTTCCCTATCATATGAGGTTAAATCTTGATTTGCAAAGGAAATAATGGGTTCAATTGAAGTGACAACGTATTTTCTTTTTTTTAGGCTTTCGTTTAATTCCTCAATTTCACTTTCATATGTGGTTAGCTTATGCTTTAAGCTTTCATTTTCAATGCTTAGCTGATCTATTTGGGAACCTATGGAAAATACTGTTAGAGAAGATCCTATGATAAGGCCAAGAATAAATAGGGATACAAGCCTTAAAATAGGCTGGCTTTTTGAAAAAAAATAAAACTTCATATTATTTCCCGCCAACCACTGCAACTATTATAGAGTAGCCTATCTGGGCTCCAAAAAATGCTGCCACAAAGTATAGGAGCTGCTTTATAACTACAGTGAAGTGCCCTTCAAATAAACCGGTCTGCAAGATTTCAATAGTTGTAAATGTGCCGCCAATTCCGGCTGCTATAGCCCATATTTTTATATCATTTGCAATCTTTAGCATTGTTTTAATAGGCGGATTGCCTGTTAGTATAGTGGCTAAAGACCCTATTAGGGCGGCACCTATTACAACCCCTAAAGAGGTACAAAAAACCAGCAAGAACTTTTCCCCAAAGCTATTCATGGCTAATCACTCCCTTGTTGAAATATATTTGCTTATAAATTAATCTATGCTCTAAAAAAGCTAGACAAAAATAAATATTTTATGATAAGAAATATAAAGAGGAATTAGCCTTACGTCTAAAGAAAAATACTTAAAGCAGCAACTAGAGCTTCAATGGAGGTCAGCATGTCCTTTGTCCATTTACATAACCATACAGAATACAGCCTTCTCGATGGGAGTGCAAGGATACAAGCTATGGTAGCCAGGGCTAAAGAGCTTTCCATGCCTGCCATAGCCATTACTGATCATGGCAACATGTATGGTATTATTGATTTTTATAAGGAGTGCAAAAAATATGATATACATCCTATCATTGGCTGTGAGGTATATGTAGCTCCCAGGTTAAGAACCCAACGAGACCCTGGTTTCGATGACTATCAGTATCACCTGGTTTTACTTGCTAAAGACCAAAGAGGCTACCAGAATCTGCTATCATTAGTTTCTGACGCGTATTTGACAGGTTTTTACTATAAACCCAGGGTAGACAAGGATCTTCTAAAAGAGTATTCTGAGGGGCTAATAGCCTTGAGCGGCTGTATAGCTGGAGAGATTCCCTCATTGCTTTTAAAGGGAGATGATGCAGGTGCCTATAATGCAGCAAAGGAATATGTGGATATTTTCGGAAAAGAGAACTTCTATCTTGAAATTCAAGACCATGGTATGGAAGAGGAGAGAATGGTTTACAGGCAGTTGGCTAAAATGAGCAGGGAGCTTTCCATTCCCCTGGTAGCTACAAATGATACACACTACGTACTGAAAAAAAACGCCAGGGTTCATGATGTACTTTTGTGTATTCAAACTGCTAAAACAATAAATGATGAAAAAAGGCTAAGGTTTCCCACAGATGAGTTCTACTTAAAATCCCATGAGGAAATGGAGCTCCTTTTTGCGGAAATACCTGAAGCCCTTGTAAATACCATAGAAATAGCCAATAGATGCAAGGTTGAATTTGACTTTGGGGATTTTCATCTGCCGGATTATAAAATTCCAGAAGGATATGATGCCCAGTCTTATCTAAGAGAGCTTTGTTATCAAGGGTTAAGGGAAAGGTATCCGATTATCTCCCAGGAAATAGTTGAAAGGCTTGAATATGAGCTTTCTGTAATAAATAAGATGAACTTTCCCGGTTATTTTTTGATAGTCTGGGACCTAGTTAATTATGCAAGGCAGCAAAATATTCTCGTGGGACCTGGAAGAGGTTCTGCAGCAGGAAGCTTGGTTGCCTATTCCCTGAAAATTACCAATATCGATCCATTAAAATATGATCTATTATTTGAACGATTTCTAAATCCTGAAAGAATTACCATGCCTGATATAGATATTGATTTTTGTTATGAACGCAGAGGGGAAATAATTGATTATCTTTCACTTAAATATGGACAGGAGCATGTAGCCCAGATAATCACCTTTGGAACAATGGCTGCAAAGGCTGCCGTAAGAGACGTTGGAAGAGTTCTGCATATACCACTGCCAGAAGTTGACAAGGTAGCAAAGCTAATACCCAATGAACTGGGAATTACCCTTGAAAGGGCTCTTCAAATATCCACAGAATTAAGGCAGCTTTATGAGAAGGATCAAACTATACATGAGCTTTTGGATATGGCTAAAGAGGTGGAGGGCCTTCCACGCCATGCTTCTACCCATGCAGCAGGTGTGGTAATATCAAGAGAAGAGATGACTTCATATCTGCCTATCCAAAAGGCCAATGACGGAGGAGTAGTCACCACCCAGTTTCCAATGGGAACAGTTGAAGAAATTGGACTTCTTAAAATGGATATACTGGGGTTGCGAACTCTAACCGTAATTGGGCAGGTGGTTGAAATTGTTAAGGAAAACAAGGGGATAGAAATAGACATTGATAGGATTTCCCTCGAGGATGACAAAACCTTTGAGATGCTTGGCAGGGGAGAATCAATAGGTGTATTTCAATTAGAATCTGATGGCATGAGAGCTATTTTAAAGAATTTAAAGCCAGAAAGGTTTAGTGACCTTATAGCTTTGGTTGCTTTATATAGACCTGGCCCACTAGGAAGTGGAATGGTTGAGGATTTTATTAAGAGAAGGCATGGAGAAGTGGAAGTTAAGTATCTTCACCCTAACCTTGAACCAATTCTAAAGGATACCTATGGTGTTATTCTTTATCAAGAACAGGTTATGAGAATAGCTAGTGACCTGGCAGGCTTCTCCCTGGGACAGGCTGATCTCTTAAGGAGGGCCATGGGCAAGAAAAAACCTGAAATAATTGCCAAACAAAAACAGGTTTTCATTGAAGGTTGTGTAAAGAATAATATTAAGAATAAAATTGCTGAAGAAATATTTGACCTCATGGCCTTTTTTGCCGGATATGGTTTCAATAAATCCCATTCTGCAGCCTATGCCCTGGTAGCCTATCAAACTGCCTATTTAAAAGCCAATTATCCTACAGAATACATGGCTGCCTTATTGTCCAGCTTAATAGGCAATAATGATAAAAGCATATTTTATATGGAAGAGTGTAAAAGACTAGGAATAGATATTTTACCACCTGACGTAAATGAGAGTTCTATTGATTTTAGCGTATGCTCAAACAAAATACGTTTTGGATTAGCTGCTGTAAAAAATGTAGGAGAGGGTGCAATTAAAGGAATAATAAAATCAAGACAAGAAAAAGGAAGTTTTACATCTTTAATAGACTTTTGCTGCAAGGTGGATTCCAACTGTTTTAATAAAAGGGTGTTGGAAAACCTGGTTAAGTGTGGGGCATTTACTTCCTTAAATACTCCCAGATCTCAACTCCTTGCCATGATGGATAAAGCTATAGAGATAGGACATAAAAGGCAGAATGACTTAAAAAGTGGTCAATTATCCCTTTTTGATGTGGGTGTAGGAGAAGATTTTGTTAGAGAAATTAGAATTCCAACATTGGAAGAGTTTAGCCCAAGAGATATACTTGCAATGGAGAAGGAGACCTTAGGTTTATATATCAGCGGTCATCCTATTAATGAATATTTAGCAAATTTACGCAGTCAGATATCAAATAATATAGAAGAAATTACCAGCAGCATGGACAGCTCAACTGTTGTTATAGGTGGAGTACTGTCTCGTATTAAAAGGAGTGTAACCAAAAGGGGAGAGGCAATGGCTTATGCTACCCTGGAAGACAATACAGGCTCTATAGAATGTCTGGTATTTCCATCAGTTTTGACCCAATATGCCCAGTTATTACAAGAGGATAATGTTGTAAGAATTGAAGGAAGGATTAGCTATCAAAATGAAGAAGTCAAGTGTATAGTAAGTACAATAAAAGCAATTGAAAAGGATTCAGAAAAGTCCCTGAAAATCTCTTTAGAAAAAGGGACAAACGAAAGAATATTAGAAGCCATTAGAAGACTGCTGAGTAAATATCCAGGAGATATACCTGTTTATATAGAATTTTTGGAATACCAGAAGAAAATAATTGTTGATAAAAAGCTTTGGGTAAACCATAATGAGGAATTGGTAGGTTCTTTATTAAAATTAAACCTCAAATACCAATTCAAAACTGAGTAACGGAGGCAAGCTAAATGCGTATAGCAATATACCCTGGCACATTTGACCCGGTAACACATGGACACCTGGACATTATTAATAGGGCAACAAAACTTTTTGATAAATTAATTATTGGAGTTGCACAGGACACAGGTAAGAACACCGTATTTGAAATTGATGAAAGGTTAAATCTTATAAAGAATCAAGTGACGGAACTGACAAATGTTGAAGTAAAGCCCTTTAGTGGATTGTTGGTTAATTTTGCAAAAAAGGAAAATTGCTGCACTATTATTAGAGGAATTAGAGTAATATCTGATTTTGAATATGAGTTTCAGCTTTCTTTAATGAATAAAAAACTAGCCCCTGACTTGGAAACAGTTTTCTTAATGACATCTAGTGATTATTTGTTTTTAAGTTCTAGTATTATCAAACAGGTATCATCCTTAGGGGGGTGTATAGAGGGCTTGGTGCCCGCTGATGTAGCCAAGGCTCTTTACAAGAAATTAAAGGGCAGCAGGTGAATTTATTTACAAAATACAGGGGAGTATAAATCTATATATAAGGGGTGATAAAATGGAAAGCTCCAAGGAAACACAACAAAAGTATATAGCTATAAAAGCCCTTGAAAATGGGGTTACAATAATCGGGTTGACAAGGGGAAAGGACACCAAGTTTCATCATAGTGAAAAGCTTGACAAAGGAGAGGTTATGATTGCTCAGTTTACTGAGCATACTTCAGCCATGAAGATTAGGGGAAAAGCAGAAATTTTTACAGAATATGGTAATGTCCAATCTGGAACTTAAGCAAATTAATAAATGAGGGAGGGATACCATATATGTGGACTGTTGTCTATATTGCACAAAATAAAACTAGAGCTGAGAAGATTAAAGATGTGCTTATTTCTGAAGGACTATTAGTTAATCTAAGGGGACTAGGCAATGATCCAGATAACATGTCAAAAGCGGTAGAAATATTAGTTCCAGAATCTGAAGCTGAGGAAGCTCATGAAATAATAAATAGTATTCTATCCGTTTAATTATAAAAAGAGGTGATACTATGAAAACCATTGGTGTCCTAACCAGTGGTGGAGATGCACCTGGAATGAATGCTGCCATTAGGGCTGTTGTTAGAAGTGTAATTTATCATGAAAGAGAAATTGTTGGCATAATGAGGGGTTATCTTGGACTTATAAATGGTGAAATTATTCATATGCACCTGGGTTCTGTGGCGGATATAATTCACAGGGGTGGTACCATTTTGCATACAGCCAGGTGTGATGAGTTTTTGTATCCTGAAGGAAGAGCAAAGGCTGTAAAACAAATTAAAAAAGCTGGCATTGATGGTTTGATTGTTATTGGAGGTGACGGCTCCTACAGGGGAGCTTTAGATCTGGCAAAACTTGGTATTCCTACAATAGGGGTTCCTGGTACCATAGATAATGATATTGCCTGTACTGATGCTACCATTGGTTTAGATACAGCTGTTAATACAGTTGTTGACGCTATAAACAAGGTAAGAGATACTGCTACTTCCCATGAGCGGGTTTTTATTATTGAAGTAATGGGAAGAAATAGAGGAGACATAGCCCTTCTGGCTGGAATAGCTGGTGGGGCAGAATCCATTTTAATTCCCGAAGTTCCCTTAAATATAAAATCGGTAGCTGAAAAAATTGAAAGGGGAAGAAAAAGAGGCAAGTTACACAGTATAATTATTCTTGCAGAAGGTGTGGGCAGTGCCATAGATGTTGGTAAAGAAATTACAGCATTAACTAACCTGGAAACCAGGTATGCCATTTTAGGGCATATTCAACGTGGAGGAACACCTACAGCTTATGATAGGATGCTGGCCAGCAGATTGGGTGCAGAGGCTGTGGAACTGCTGCTAAAGGGGGAAAGTGCAAAAGCAGTAGGTATTGAAGCAAACAAAATAGTCAGGTATGACATAGAATATGTTTTAAAGCAAAAAAAACCCATAGATCTTGAGTTAGTTAATTTAGCTGGCATCCTTGCAATATAAGGAATATAAGGCAACAAGGAGGTAATTGTTTTATGAGACACACTAAAATCGTATGTACCATAGGTCCTGCTAGCGAGAATATTCAAACTTTAAAAGAAATGATTCAATCGGGAATGACTGTTGCACGATTGAATTTTTCCCATGGATCCCATGAGGAGCATGAAAATAGGATAAAGCTAGTTAGACAAGCGGCCAAAGAGACAGGCAGGATAGTGGCAATTATGCTGGATACAAAAGGTCCAGAAATAAGAACAGGTTTAATTGAAGGAGATAAAATAACCCTTAGTGAAGGGAATAGCATAATTTTAACTGCTGAGCAGGTTATGGGCACCCCTGAAAAAATATCAGTAACCTATGAAGGTATTCATAGGGATGTTGAGCCTGGCAACAAAATACTCCTGGACGATGGGCTAATTGAGCTGCTGGTAAAGAAGGTAGTGGGCACCGAAGTTCATTGTGAAATATTAAATGGGGGAGAGCTATCAAACCGCAAGGGAGTTAATATACCAGGTGTTCATGTAAATCTTCCTGCCATTACTGAAAAAGATGTAAAGGATATAGTTTTTGGCATAGAGCAAGAGGTTGATTTCATTGCAGCCTCCTTTATTAGGACAGCTTCAGATGTACTAGAAATAAGAAAAATTCTAGAGGAGCATGAAGCTGATATTCATATTATTTCAAAGATAGAGAATCAGGCCGGTGTAAGTAACATAGATGAGATATTGGCTGTTTCAGATGGAATTATGGTTGCACGAGGTGATCTTGGGGTTGAAATACCATCGGAGGAGGTACCCCTTGTTCAAAAAACATTAATTGAAAAGTGCAACAAGGCTGGAAAACCTGTTATTACTGCAACCCAGATGCTTGATTCCATGATAAGAAATCCCAGGCCAACAAGGGCAGAAGCTAATGACGTGGCCAATGCCATTTTTGACGGAAGTGATGCTGTTATGCTTTCTGGAGAGACTGCAGCTGGCAAATATCCTATCCAATCAGTTAAGACAATGGCTAGAATTGCGGAAAGAACAGAAACTGCATTAAAATACGAAGAGATATTAGGCAAAAAGGAAATGCTTCCCCAAAAAACAGTAACCGATGCAATTAGTTATGCTACATGCAATATAGCTCTGGAGCTGGATGCTGCTGCAATTATAACTCCTACAGCCTCTGGCTTTACAGCCAGAATGGTTTCCAAATACAAACCCAGGGCAAAAATAATAGCAGCGACCCCATATTTAAAAGTTGCAAAAAAAATGTGCCTGGTATGGGCTGTTCATCCAGTGCTGGTTAGAGAAACAAATGGTACTGATGAAATGATTACTGAAGGTGTGCAAAGAACTCTAGAATCGGGATTAATATCCCTGGGTGATCTGGTTGTAATCACAGCTGGTGTACCAGTAGGGGTTCCAGGAACAACAAACCTGTTAAAGGTACATATTGTTGGTGAAATTGTTGCTAGAGGTACAGGAATTGGAAATAGAATTGTCACAGGTAAGATCAGGAAGGTTTCCTCTGGTGAAGATGCTGTCAGTAAAATAGCTCATGGTGACATATTAGTTACTCATGGTACCGATAAAGAATATGTACCGGCAATGGAGAAGGCAGTAGCAATTATCACAGAAGAGGGTGGAATTACTTCTCATGCTGCAGTTGTGGGAATAAGCATAAATGTTCCTGTTATAGTTGGTTGTGAAGACGCAATGAAGGTGCTGGATGAAAACTCTACTGTAACAATTGATGCTGCAAGGGGAATAGTATATAGAGGTGTCACCAAAGCCCTCTAACCAGGGGGACGGTTCCCCTGGTTAGTCTTCAGCCGAAAAGATAAAGGTATAGTGACACAATTTACCAGGAGGTGTAAGTTGGTGAGTAAAAAAATAGGCATTACTGATACAACATTAAGAGATGGACATCAATCACTTTTAGCAACAAGAATGAAAATAGAACATATGCTGCCTATTGCGGAAAAATTAGAAGAGGTGGGTTATCATTCCCTGGAAGTGTGGGGAGGAGCTACCTTTGATACATGTATGCGTTTTTTAAATGAAGACCCATGGGAGAGGCTAAGAAAATTCAGGAAGGTATTTAAAAAGACCAAGCTGCAGATGCTGCTGAGGGGGCAGAATCTGGTCGGGTACAAGCATTACCCAGATGATATTGCAGAGCTTTTTGTAAAGAAATCAGTAGAAAACGGCATTGACATTTTTAGGATTTTTGATGCATTAAATGACCCAAGAAACATGGAAAAAACAATTGAAGCAGCCAAACAGGAAAATGCCCATGTTCAGGCAACCCTATCATATACCATTAGCCCCTTCCATGATGTTCACCACTTTGTAAAGATGGGCAAAATTTTAAAGGAAATGGGCTCTGACAGTATCTGCATAAAAGATATGGCAGGCTTAATATCACCATCTGTGGCTTATGAATTAGTGAAAAGACTCAAGGAAGAGGTTGGGCTTCCAGTTCAGCTGCACTGCCACTATACAAGTGGAATGGCATCCATGGCATATTTAAAAGCAGTAGAAGCTGGAGTTGACGTAATAGATTGTGCCATTTCAAGTCTTGCCATGGGCACATCCCAGCCAGCAACAGAAACAATGGTAGCAGCTCTTAGGGATACAGAATATGATACAGGTCTGGATCTGGGGTTGTTATCAGAAATAGCAGAATACTTTAAAGAGATTAGAAAAGAATATAAAGAATTTGACATGGCAGGTAATGGAGTGGATACAAATGTTCTGCGTTATCAAATACCAGGAGGAATGCTTTCCAACTTTTACTCCCAGCTTGCCCAGCAAAATGCCCTTGAAAAATTAAAAGATGTTCTTGATGAGGTTCCAAGGGTTAGAGAAGACTTTGGCTTTCCTCCCCTAGTTACACCATCCAGTCAAATAGTGGGGAGCCAGGCAGTATTAAATGTATTAGTAGGAGAAAGATACAAGATGGCAACAAATGAAGTAAAGGCATATCTTAAAGGGGCATATGGAAAACCACCGGCACCAATTAACGAAGAAGTGCGCAAGAAAGTAATAGGTGATGAAGAGGTTATAGATGTTAGGCCAGCTGACCTTTTAGAGCCAGGCATAGAGCAGGCAAGAAAGGAAATAGCACCTTACATGGAAAAGGAAGAGGATATCTTATCCTATGCCATATTCCCAAGTGTGGCCAAGCCCTTCTTGGAAAAAAGAATGGCACAAAAGGTCAAGGTTGACTTTAACATTGCCATGGAAGGTCCAAAGAATGGAGAAAGTTCATATCATCCAGTATGAGATTATTATAAAAAGCAGGTTAGTTTAGGCTCTCGCTTGGAGTATACTTTACTTATAGCTCTAATAATAGAGCAATAGAGAACAAGCCACCTTATAGTGAAGATATAAACTAGTAGTTTTTTTCATGGGAGTGATTAACCTTGCATGAACTTTTAGAAACTTTGCTACCTAAATTTAATCAGGCATTTAAAAGCAATGTGAAAATCACTGAGGTAACAGTTTTTTCACTGCAGCTATCAGTAAAGGAAGCGCTAATTATGACCAATAGACAAATATACTTACTCAAAAAATCCTTTTTAGGAATGAAAACATACTGCTTTCCCTTAGGTGAGGTTGACTTAAGGCTAACTGAAAACGAATTGAGGGTAACTTCAGAACAACACAGTTTCAATACTACTATTAAAATTCTAGATAGCAGAAAAAGGTCTTTGCTTACCATGGCTTTAGAAAAGTTTAGCCAGATAAAGAATCAGTCCTAGACTTGAGTATGAGTCTGGGACTGATTGTCTATTTCCTTTATTAATTTGCTTTTGATAAGGCACTAGTTAAATAAGGAGAGATTATAATCTGGTCTTTGTCTACCCGTGCAATTTCAGGGGTATGGTTTTTAATACTTTCATTTGTTTCAGGCTTGCATGCTATGAGGCTGCCAATTCGTATTTGCAATGGATCTAATATGGAAGCTACAATAAATGAGTTAAGATCGCCTTCTGCACCGGCATGAACAATTCCCTTTACAGAACCCATGACTATGATATTTCCCGTTGCCACAATTTCAGAGCCAGGGTTAATGTCACCTAGAAGTATTACGTTTCCTTTAAAGGCCAGTTTATCGCCGTTTCTTATGCTTTTGGAAATGAAATGGCTCTGTTCCCGCAGTTCAGTTTCTGAGACGCCTAAAAACTTGTTTAAAACTTCAACTGATCGATCCTGAAAATTATTATCTTCAGGAAATCTGCTTTCCATGTCAATAGTGCTAATGTCTATAATAGGCGTTAATCCATATTCTAAGCAAATCTGTTCCAGCTTCTTGCACTGCTCAGGTGATAATGTGTCCTTGGATGGCTGAAATTTAAACTTTGCACCTTTAAAAAAACCATTTCCATGACTGATATGCTTTCTTAAAGCAGTTTTTATTTGAGAAAAGTCAAATTGAGTGTCTATATGTATAACTAAACATTTGGGTGTTCCCTTAATTGTAACGATGTTTTGGTTCATATTTACACCTGCCCGTTGCTAAGCTTATTATATAATTCGATTAGTTTCTACTTATTTCCTGCTGTTCCTTTAAAATTAACAGGATTTCTTGTTCTATTTTTTTTGCAATCGAATGCTTACAGCTATCAATAGCCGGACTAAAGGTTTTATATGCCAGATTGACAGAGACTATCTCAATTAATAAAAAGGTTATTTCTTTGGGGAAAAGGTCAGGGTACTGACTCATACCAATTGCTATTACTTCCTGCCAGTTAATTCCATGGCTGCTGCTGTAATTTAATCCATTCATGTTAATATTGTCTAAAAGCTCTTGGCTGGAAATCTTGAATATTTTTCCAGGTGTATTTTCACTTAAAACAGAATCAATGATTATCAACTTCTCCCTACCAAGTAAATCCCAAAGCACATTAAACCCTGGAGTTCCCCCATGAATTATTTCCCAGGGGAAAAGAGCAGACTCTTTAAGGCTTTCCACAATAAAAAGACCTATCCAATCGTCCTCCATTAATTCATTGCCGTATCCCATGATAGCTGTCATTTTTTTTACTACTTACTCCTTCCTTTGCAAATATCCGGTAAACATTGCCTGGAGCTTTGCAGGGTCTTCAACTAGAACCAGATAAACATGAGGAATTATGGTGATAACAAAGTAAGCAAAGGTAAGAAAATGAATCACCCTAACCATTTGCAGGTTTCCAAAAACTAAAGACACAATTGTCTTACTTTCTTCCGGAAAGGCTAGTATAAGTCCAGTTATGGTTTGAATTAATACTACAAAAAACCAACTGAGAAAGGTTAGCTTTTGGGCAATATTATACTTTGGAAAAACAGGGGGCTTTTGCTCTGTCAGAAAGGCATAATACCTGCTCAGCTCTAGAAAGGATGCAAACTCTTTCTTTATAGGTATGTCATATGTCCACATGCCAGAGATGAGAGAGTAGTATATCCTAAAAATTATTAAAAAAAATAGCAGCAAGCCAGAGGTTTGATGATAAAAACTTGTAGTTGTATCGGGCCAGTTTAGAAAATTATATTCCCGAAATACCTTTAAGAAGCTAGTTAGAAGTACGATAAGTGTTGCTCCCACAAACGACCAGTGAAAAATTCTTATGGCCAGGGGCTGCTCCATGATTTTTTGCAATGGTTTTCCTCCTAGATACAGAAAGTGTTTATGTTTTTATTTCCCTCAATAGTATGAACAGCACAAGAAAGGCAGGGATCAAAGGACCTTACAATTCTACCTATTTCAATTGGGTTATTTACATCCTCAATTGGTGTACCAATTAGAGCCTCTTCAACTGGCCCTCTTATTCCCCTGTTATCCTTTGGAGAACAGTTCCATGCAGAAGGGGTGACAATTTGATAGTGGGTAATCTTGCCATTTCTAACAGTTATCCAATGTCCCAGGGCTCCTCTCATGGCTTCAGTAAGGCCTGCCCCCTGAAAATTTGCAGGAAGGGTGGCTGGATTATGGATAGGCTTGCCTGGTTCTAACTGGTTAACCCACTCCAGCATTAAATCACTTACTATTTTAGTTTCTAATGCTCTTGCATAAATTCTATCTAGAGTTGAAGAACCCCGCCTATATTTGCTGCTTATCCACAATCTGCCAATGGGTCCGGTCTCAAAAGGCTCCCCCTTATATCTTGGGGCCTTGATCCAGGAATATGCGTCTTCCTTGGGATAGTTTTCTCTTGTAATGCCCTGGGTGGGGTGCAGGGCTTCCCTATTTTGAGAATAATAGGAATACCTCACATACTCTGCAATTTTTTTCTCATCCAATTCTTGAATATCATGACTTAAATTAAATACAATTCCATCAGAAAAGTGCAGATCTTTTTTGTCACCAGTTTTAGGGAACATTCCATAAGCAATGAAATTTCCCCTGGTGCTTCCTAATTGGTAATAATCATCATAATACCTGCTTAAAACCTCAAGATCATAAAATAGCTCGTTATAGATAAACTGCCTGATATCATCCAGCATTGAGGTAAAAATCTTTAATATACCTGAAGTAGGATGTACTGTTGCACCTCCAAATACTACACCATGATTATGAGGGGCTTTTCCGCCCCAGAGGGTAACCATTTCATGAGCTTTTCTATGTAAATCAATACTTTTAAAATAGTGACCAAGAAGCTCGGCATTTAAGGCCTTGGGCAGTCGATACCCTTTAGTGTATCTTGGTGTAAAGGGAGGACGGTCAGGACCTTCTACATAATCTAAAATAGAAAGCACATATATTTGTCTTAAATGGTTTTGTAAAATATCTGAGCCATAAAGAAGATTGCGTATTAATGTGGCATTTTTAGGCACCTCATGGTTTACTCCAGTTTCAATTGCAGTTGTAGAGGTTATAGAATGGGCCACTGAACAGATGCCGCATATGCGAGCAGTTAAATAAGATGCATCTCGAGGGTCCCTCTTTTGCAATATCTCCTCCAGGCCCCTAAAGAATGTTCCGCTGCTTAAGGCTTCTTTTATAACTCCATTTTCTACATACACATCTAATTGCCATGTTCCATTTATCCTGGTAAGCGGGCTGATTGTTATTTTTTTCATTTCAGTTTCCCCTTATTCATTAATTTCCTGGTCACGGCAGCCAGAAAGCCTGTGGATTTCTTGTTTTTTGATAATCTATGTTTAACCTTTGTTTCTTTTTGAAAGTAAGTAGTTTTATCTGCGGTTTTTCGTAAATCATTTATCATGCTTTCTTTTTCCTTGTCCTTTTCTAGTTTGTTAACCAATTCTTCTCCTACATGGCTAGTCTGGGTTCCGCCAACAAGGTTTTTATGAACTCTCCCCTTGACAATGCTAAACAACAAGTGCCCACCTATTCCCACAAGGGCAGCTCCACCTGCAAGCAGCCCAAAGGTCTTTATGTTTACAGCAGTGCCGGGTACATTGATATTGGGCAGATGGACAAAGAAGGGAGACATCTGGTCAGGAAAGCCTGGACTTACACACCCAATACAAGGCGTGTTAGCTTCAACTGGCCAGCTGTTATGGGTGCTTATCCACTGTCTGGTTGGGCAGTCTGAAAAGGTAACAGGTCCCTTGCAGCCTATTAAAAAAGTGCATCCGACATCGCCTGGATGCTTTGCAAAATTACCATTGTTAAAGTGGTTTCTTCTAGGGCAGTGATCATGTATGAGTTTTCCATAAAAATCCTTGGGTCTGTTATCTGCATCCAGGTCTGGCATGCCATAAAGCAATAAGTGTGTTAAAGTTCCAACCAGCCAATCAGGATGAATCGGACAGCCAGGTACATTTATAACCTGTTCTTTAACAACCTTGTGAAGTGGTTGGGAGTTGCTGGGATTGGGATTAGCTGCAAAGGGCCCCCCAAAAGCCGCACATGTTCCTGCAGCAATGACATACTTTGCCTTTGTTGAAAAATAACTTGCAGCCTCCAATTGAGTAAGGGGTGTGCCATCTAGTTTGTTGCCTATAACCCCATATTTTCCTTGAGCCTTAGTGGCAATGGTGCCTTCTGCAATTAAGATGTATTCCCCAGGGAATCTTTCCGGTATTTCATATAGTGTTTTAATGGCTGTATATCCTTCAGCCACCATCAGTTGATTGCTGAATCTAAGGTCAATCATTTCATTAATAATCTTCAACAAGCCAGGATCCATTGTATTTAGGAAGGAAAGAAAGTTGCCTGTACACGTATTTAATTCCAGCCAAATGACAGGTGGTCGTTTACCAAGATATTCCACAGCTTTAGATAAATGCGGCATTAAAAGCTGTGGAAAGGCTGCAGTAGCAAATCCTGCTGCACATAATTTTACAAATTCCCGTCTTGTAAGCATTAGCTCCCTCCACCAAATACTTTATTGTATTTAGTGTGGCTAAAAAATCTGGAAATTATTAAGCATTTAGAAGCTAAAAATAATTTTATATTTTTTTTATTAGTATCTTGAAAACCAATGCATTAACATATAATTAGGCTGGTCAACAATTAAAGGGGATGCATTTAATAGTGGAACGAAAACGCCGAAACAAGATTTCTATTTCTACCTATATAAGAAACATTGCCATAGTATCATTATTAATAGCTTTAATTTATAGTTATGGATTTATAAGAAATAAGGTTGAATTAGACCTGTATAAGCATTTTCCTGATTTTGAAAACATTGAACTCCTTAGCAGTAATCCGCTAATATTTGAAGCATACAGCAGTGAAAGCGGTATTATAGAGTATATTACAATAGCTGAGGCTGATGGGTATGGCGGCCCCCTTTTTCTAGCTGTTTTAATAAATCAGGATGGAATAATCAAGGAAATAGTCCTACTTGATCATAAAGAAGATCTATCATTCCTGCTAAAAATAGAGGGTCAAGGTTTTTTTGAAAGGTTTAAAAATAACGGAATAACTGATGTTTTGGGCAATCAACATAATGTTGATGCTGTAAGTGGGGCAACTGTGTCCTCTGATGCGATAGCAAAAGCAGTTATTCTTGGTAGTTATAATGTCGGCAAAACTGTTCTTGATCTAGACTTAAAATTAAAACAAAAAGTTTGGAGCTTTGGCATAAATGAAATAATTCTTATTTTGCTGTATTGTCTGGTATTGGTTAGTATATATAAGTCTTCAAGAAAACTTCAATACCTTGCTCTGTTAATAGGCGGTTTATTCCTGGGTTTTTACCTTAATTCTGCAATATCAATAGCAAATTTTGCTTCATTATTCTTGGGGTATACTCCTCCCATCAAAGAAAGAACTTTTTGGTGGTTATTAATAGTTGGGACACTAGGGTTAACCTTGTTATTAGGGAAAAATATATACTGCCATGGGATGTGCCCCTTCAGGACAGTACAGGAAGTACTAGCAAAAGTAGGTGGGGGGTATATAAAAGCAGACAATAAAAACTTACGTTATATTAGGCCAATTAAATATATACTAACATGGATTGCATTAATGATAGCCTTTTTGGCAGCCAATCCTGCTCTTGTAAACTATGAGCCTTTTCCAACCATGTTTGGGCTCCAGGGAGTAGGAATGCAGTGGTTTATTCTGCCCATTGTTGTTTTTGCTTCAATGTTTATTTTTAGGTTCTGGTGTCGCTTTTTTTGTCCAGTTGGTGTGCTGCTGGATATTGCCTCAAAGGTAAGAGGTGCCATTAGGGATATAATAGGAGGAGAAAACCCTTGGAAGAAAAGAGACTTAAAGCAGGAGAAATCATAGTTTATGTAGTAATAATAATTGTAACAGGGCTAATTCTGGTATTTTTTTATCAAGGAATAATCAGTTTTTATTAAATAGAATTAATAGTAATTCTGCCGTAACGGATGAAACTGCACATTTGACATTCATCTTGGTAAAGAAATAATTAAAAAGAACTGAAATTGATAAGGATAATAATAAGGGTTTTTGAGTTACCACTAAATGAGGAAGTAAATGCTGTAATTTATTATATTTGCTCACATGCAGGATGGATAAGTGAAAAGGGAGATATAAAGGGAGATATTATAATTTGCTTGCCTAATAAACTGATTATTCGTTTAAACTAAAATTAAACCAAGGAGGTATTTATATGTTTGGAATACTGCCAACAATTGGGCCCATGGAGATTATTCTTATACTGATTATTGTCTTAATAATCTTTGGTCCTGGAAAACTTCCACAAGTAGGCAAATCTCTTGGTAAGGCCATTAGAGATTTTAGAGGATCGGTAAAAGAAGTGGAAGATGTTGTTAAGCTAGATGATGATAAGGAAGATAAAAAGGAGAAAAGCTAGGCTTAATTTAAAATGTAAAAGAGAAACCATTGTCTATTAAGGATAATGGTTTTTTATATAATTTTTATCTTTTTAAAAACTTATTTATGCTATTTTAATACTTAATTTGATACCCTGTTCATGCAAGATATTTTACAAATTGTTAGAAAGTAATCTTAAGGGGAGGGTTAATATGTCTAAAGAAAAAAAAGAGATCTCACAAGAAGCTAGTCCAAGTATTGGTATCAGCAGAAGGGATCTTTTTAAAGGGACTGCTGTAGTGGGTGCGGGAACAGCCCTAACTATGGCAACTGCAAAGACAGTAGAGGCTTCAAGTAATGCAAAGCCTGTGGAAGCAAGAAAGAACTGGTATGTAAAAACAGTAAGTCAAATTACCACTCCATATGATCTTTCCAAAACCAAGAGATTTGATGAAAGAAATGGTTCAGTGAGGGGGCCGGGTTATCGCAACTATGTGGGTGATGCTAAGGAAAATGAAAGGGCTGAAGCTGCAAAGGAGTTAAGAGATAGGGGAATAAGAGAGGAAATCCCCGGCTGGACTCTTTTAGATCAAGCCCTGGCAAGTGCCTCGGGAATGAGTTCTTTTGCCAATTCAACTTTCCTACAATGGACACCTGTTCAAGCTACTACACCCCAGGAAAGAGGCTATGACCCATATAATGTTGCACCAGAGATTGCCGCCAAGCATCTTAAGCATGCAGCCAGAGCCCTTGGGGCTGCAAAGGTGGGAATAACAGCCTTGCGCAAGGAATGGACCTATAGTGTTGGTGGAGATGGACGCAGAATAGAATTTGAAAATGTAAATGAGCCTTATGAAACTGAAGAAAAAAGGGTAATCCCTGAAAAGGTAAAAAACATGATTGTTTTACTAATACCACAGCCAGTAGATGCCATATACCTGCACCAAACTGCAATAGGTGGAAGCTATACAGGCAATATTGCATATCGACTTGGGGCCTGGACCATTGGAGCACTGGCCGAGTTTATCCGCTGGCTGGGTTATACAGCAATTCCATGCCAAAACAATACTTTTATTACAGTACCGCACGCCATTGAAGCAGGCATGGGGGAGTTGGGCAGACATAATAGAATGGTCTGTCCTGATTACAGTTTAAATAATAGATTATTCCCAATAGCAACGGATATGCCTTTAGCCCATGACAAGCCAATTGATTTTGGATTGATTGATTTTTGCAAAACCTGTATGAAATGTGCTGAGCACTGTCCGGCTAAAGCAATTAGTTTTGAAAGGGAACCTACATGGGAAACTAAGGGGCCATGGAATAATCCCGGACATAAAGCATGGTTTGATGATGCAGTTAAATGCAGATGGAATATGACTATAGAAAGCTGTGCTAACTGCCAGGCATCCTGCACTTACACCAAGAAAAATGATACGGTAATCCATGCTGCTATTAAAGGGACAATAGCAAACACAAGGGCATTAAACGGGATGTTTGTTAGGTTTGATGATATGTTTGGATATGGATTTGCCAAGGATCCAAAGAAATGGTGGGATATTGACCTGCCTAGATTTGGACATTACGAATTATAAAATATATCTAAAAATGGAGGTGCTAGGATGGCTTTTATATGGTGGATGCTCCTTGGGCTGGCTATGGGGATTGGAGGTGTAAGGCTTTTTTCCTGGACAAAGGAAAAACAATACAAGATGAAATGGTATGAGATAGTACTTATTGCTTTGGGAGTATTGTTAATTGTATTTAACATTGAGGTTTATGTTGGTTCAATTGCTGAATTAGAAAGGCAGGCAGCAACAATGTCGCTGGTATTTATGGGATTGCCAGGGCTAATACTAATAGGTGCAGCAATTGGTTCCATTAATAGAAATCTAAAAAAACCAAAAATTAAACCAGAGATTAAACCAGAGATTAAAGAAGAAGTCCAGGCATAAAAATACCATATACTTTACTTGTGCTTTTAAGCCCGGCTTTCTACCGGGCTTTTAACTTAAATTGTCAATCAAACATTTAGATAAAATGGAGGACTTCCCATTGCTTTGGTGTATTATTATAAGCATAGGAGTGAACCCATATGGAAAAGCAAAAGGATAAATTAATAAACCAAATACACCTGGAAGTTCTCTATGAGTTTTCAAATATTATTACTATTTCGCCCAGCTGTACATGTATTCTAGAGGATCTTTTAGAAATGATAATAAATGGCTATCAAGGAGAAGATGCAGCAGTATTTATTAAGGGTAGAGACAAACATCTTAAGCCATTAGCCAATATTAATGGCTTGTTAGATATGCGATTCCCATATGGGTTGTTTTCTAATGTATTTGCAGGCGAAACCAGTATATATGATGCTGCTTGTCTCAAGGAGTATATTTCTCTAAAAGACTTAGCTAATCATACTTTAATAACAGTACCTTTAAGGATTTCCCATGAGGTTGTAGGGATCTTTCTTCTGCTGAGAAAAGGCAACAAAGCTTTGCCTAAAAGCCAAATGACTTTACTTGAAATCATGGCTAATGAAATTTCTTTGGCTCTAGGGATGGAAATAGCCAAGAAAACAATAGACGATCTTAAAGACTGCGGTGTATCTGTTTTGGAAAGTCTGGCAGAAGGAGTGATCATAGAAAATGCTGAACAAATTATTTTTTGTAGTCAAAGGGCTGTAGAATTGTTAGATTTAAAGCATCCAATACAAACTTATAATAATTTGGAAGAACATTTGTTTAATATTAGTAAAGAACCTGTCAAAACACAAATCTATCTAGAGACTGGCAAATCCATAAATAATGATTTTTATTCATATGAGATTGAAACTAAATCTGGCAAGTACTTAAAAATTAGCAGATTTATTATTAAAGGCAGAAATCATAATATTCCAAGTTATGGGTATCTGTTTAATGATATTACCAGAGATAAGGAAATGGATAGATTTAAAAATGATCTCATAGCAATGGTTAGCCATGAACTGCGAACTCCCCTGACCACTATAAAAGGGATCTCTGGAACTTTATTAAGGAAGGATGTAACCTGGGATGAGGATGCTAAAACTTCTTTTTTGATGGATATTTCTGACGAATGCACTCGTTTAAATAACTTCATTCAGAAACTTTTAGACATATCAAAAATTGACGCTTCAGCTCTTAAGCTGCACAAGGGCTTAATTACAGTTGATAAGCTTATTTCCAAAATAGAAAATTTTATTAAGATCTACTATAGACAGATACCAGAATCTAATTTCATAATTGAAAATTATATTAGTGATATTTTAGAAATTGATGAAGAAAGAATAACGCAGGTTTTCATGAATATCATAGAAAATTCAATTAAATACGGCAGGAAGAATGTTAAAATTAATATTAAAGTAGATTACTATGATGAAAAAGCCATATTATTTCTAATAATGGATAATGGCCCGGGTATTAAATCAAGTGATCTGAATAAGGTTTTTGATAAGTTCTATAGATGTTCTAAAGATTCATCTCTTAAAGGAACAGGATTGGGTTTAGCCATCTGCAAAGGATTCATAGAAGCCCACGGGGGCAGTATATGGGCTAAGAGTAACGGCAATAAAGGAACCAGTATATATTTCACCCTTCCAATAAACACCCAATCCAAGGAAGGTGATTGCAAATGAAAAACAAAATATTAGTTGTTGAAGATGAAGAAAAAATACTACGCTTTATAAAAGCTAACCTGGTTGCCAGTGGGTACAAAGTATATGTGGCCAAAGACGGCCAAAGTGCCCTGGACCTATATGAAAAATATCTTCCTGAAATTATCTTGCTGGATGTGAAGCTGCCCAAGCTAGATGGCTTTGAGGTTTTAAGAAGGATAAGGGGGTTTTCAGATGTACCAGTAATCCTGGTTACAGTTAAGGATAGTTCTATTGATATAGTACAGGGACTTGAATTAGGAGCCGATGACTACATTACCAAGCCCTTTGAAATAAACGAACTCCTTGCAAGGGTAAAAGCAGTACTTCGCAGAATAAAGGATGAAGATATTTTACTGGAAAATGAAATTGTTGTTGGAGATTTAACTGTTAATTTTTTAAGACATGAGGTCTTTGTCAAGAGAGAAGAAGTTAAGCTAACTTTTACTGAATTTAAACTTCTAGGTGAACTTGTAAAAAATAAAGGTTGCGTTTTAACTCATGAGGTACTCTTGACAAAGGTATGGGGCCATGAATATAGGGATGAAACCCATTATCTAAGGGTATGTGTGGCTAAACTCCGACAAAAGCTGGGATTGACAGAAGGGATACCTGGCTGGATACATACTATTCCAACTGTTGGTTATAAATTATTAGAATAGCAGTATTAATGATTTTGGGGGCAAATATTACGATGAATAAAGCTGCCAATATTAACGAAATGTATGGAATTAAAAAAAATTACAAAAGGTTTAATCAACAGTTTAATATAATGACCCAGACTCTTTGGAATGCTGAGTTTTCTGCCTTGGAAAATACCAGGAGAACCAATCTGCTAGAGCATGTACAGCAGTCAAAAGAGGGCTATAGTGAATATGAATATGCCCTGGCTAATGGAGTTTTAAAATACCTGCATAAGACAGGATATGGGCTAAATATCTGTGACAAGTACGGTAACACCTGGACATCAAATGAAGAAACCAATAGAGCTTCTCTACCTGAGAAAGAAATGACCATGTATCTAAAAAAAACTGCATTAATGCTTGGCGCCAGTGAGGTTGGCATAGGTATTCTTGATCGCAGATGGGTCTATTCCCACTGGCTTGATGATGAAACCAAAAACTCTTATCCTATTATTTTTTCTGATGATGATGTTAAATACGCTAGTATTGGCAAGCCCACTTTATTAGATGATAAAACTCGTGTCATACCTAAGGAGCTAACTTTAGCTATAGTCCTTTTGTTTGAAATGGAGTATGACTTTTTAATTCATGCACCAGGGCTTTTATCATTTATTAACAGTTTGCATGTTTATGAAAAAATGGTTGCTGCCACCTCAATTTTAGCTGAAACAATTAGAGGTCTTGGCTTCCAGGCTATACCCAGCATAAACTGCACAGCCCTTAGCATTCCCCTTGCAATAGATGCTGGGTTGGGTCAAATGGGTAGAAACGGCAAGCTTATTAACCCACAATTTGGTTCACGATGTAGAATAGCAAAGATTATCACTGATCTGCCATTGCTCACAGACAATCCAATTGATTTTGGAGTAACAAAGTTTTGTGAAGCTTGTAAAAAATGTGCAAGACATTGTCCGGCTAATGCAATCACCAGCAAGCCAAAATCCAGCCAGGTTTTAGATGAAACCATGAATCCAGGATATTTAAGATGGGTGCTCAATCATAAAAAGTGTTTTCAGTATTGGAGTGAATGTGGCACAAATTGTAACATATGTATGGCCGTTTGTTCTTATAACCGGGGTTATAAATGGACAAAGGGACTATTAAATGGCTTTGATAAATCTACCATGGATACAATACTGGAAACCCTGGAAGATGAGAGTCTTAAACCCTCAAGCAAAAATAGCAAGGATTTTTGGAAAAAATTAAAAAATCCAAGAAAGAATTAGGGGCCTTTATTAAAGGCCCTTTAATTAATTCATCTTATTTGTTTTTATATTCTTTGCAGCACCCAGTTAGGGATGTGGTATCTTTGTCTTGGGCTACACAGTAATTCTTTTGAGTAATAAACCAGGAGCACTTGTAGCAGTGGCAGCTATCGTTTTTTTTCATTGGAGTCTCCTCCCTTCGTTTAATTTTTATTTTCCGATTTACAATTTATTTTTCTAATATCATTGTATTCCTGAATAAATATAAAATCAACAATTATCTAACATTCTGACAATTCAAATTAATTGTCTTTATTATAAATAAAACTAATGAATATCCCGTTTATAAATTCATTCAAGTGTTATTATTTGCTGAAATTATACATGTGACAAGTTGAGCAATATCATAATGAATAATAAATATTAATAATAATAAAAAACATATGTTAAAATAAATAAATAAAAATACACATAATAGAATATATACTCACCAACATGTCTCCTTTGAAGTTCTTCGTATTATAACATGGATGCTGTTTGTGATTAGTAAAAAGGAGTTTTTGTATCTTTATAGAAGTTTATAAAGTCCATTAAATACAAAAGCTTAGGAGATAAAAATGTTCATATCAGTTATTCTGCCAATTATTATAATCTTTTCTGCTGGGTTTGCTGCACAAAAGGCTTTTAAGCTTCATATTAAGTCAATTTCTACCATGGCTATATATTTAATGTTTCCGCCCCTGGTATTTAGAACCTTCTATGATAACCCATTAAGTTTAAACTACTTGTATATCTTTCTATACACGGTGGCCTTGACTGGAATTTTTATTATAATAATCAAAGGAATAGGGCTATGGAAAAATTACCCTGATGAAAAGCAAAATGCTTTGATTCTTGCTGTTGGATTTATGAATAATGGTAATTACGGAATACCTCTAGTGTTATTTGCTTATGGAGCAGGAGGCCTAGATTATATCGTTCCCATTATGATATTTCATACTGTACTGCAGATTACTATAGGCGTATATTATGCTGCAAAAGGCAAAACAAGCTTTAAAAGTGTAGTTAGAAGTGTTGGCAGCATGCCCATGATGCATGCTGTATATCTCGGAATACTCTGGGGGGCTTTGTCACTGCCAATGCATGAGAGTATTTATGGAGCCATCAGTTTGATAGCTGATGCAGCTATTCCAACTATCATGCTGGCGCTAGGAATGCAGCTTGCAGAAATAAAGGTCAAGAATATTGAGTGGAGTACAATGTCCCTGGCGGTTTTTTTAAGGTTGGTGGTATCGCCGGTAATTGCTTTTTTAATGGTATGGTATCTGCCAATAGATCTGCTGTTGAGAAAGATAATGGTGCTGGCAGCTGCAACACCTACAGCTGCCATATCTTCAATGCTGGCCATTCAGTATGATTGCAATCCGCAGCTGGTTTCAGCTATCACTTTAATAACCACCTTTTTGAGCATGGGAACTGTATTGATAGTTCTACTCCTGCTCGGCTGAGATCTGCTGAAGGAGTTCTTTGTATAGTTCTGGTCTTCTAGATTGCAGGTAGAAACTATCCCTCATGGATTTAGTATCTTTTTTTCTGATACGATTTATTAATTCGGGATCAAGGTCGGCAAAAAGTATGCCTTCCTTGCTGCTGAAATCATGTGCTATTAATTTGCCCTTGGGATTTATGACCAGGGCCCCACCACAGAATGATTGACCATCTCCGTTTTCACCTATTAAGTTGCATGCTGCCAAAAATACTGCATTGTCATAGGCACGGGCAGTTAAATATTTGAGCCAGATGCTTTTTCTATCACCAACAATAGTTGGTGATGCATGGGGAGCAAAAATTATCTCAGCTCCCTTTAAAGACATGATTGTTGAGATCTCAGGAAAATGCAGATCCCAGCAGATTTGAATTCCGATGGTGGCAGTGGGGGTCTTAAATACAGGCAGGGAATTGCCCTCGCTAAAATACGGCTTTTCACTTTTGCCTAAATGGGTTTTTCTATAAATCCCTATTTCTGCGTCTGGTTGAACTACCAGGTGAGTAATGTAGGGTTTTTTATTATGGGCTTTTTCGGCTAATCCGGCTAAAATACAGATGGAATATTTGTTGGCCCACTCACCCAGAATACCAGATACTTCATTTAGCGGCTCTGCACTTTTTTCATGAAGATTTTTGCTGTATCCGTGGATTGATGTTTCAGGAAAACAGATAATATGGGCTTTGTTAGCAGCTGCTATTTCTGTAAATTTTTTAATCTTTTTAAGGTTGTGCTCTCTATCATTGATTAGAGCTTCCATTTGAACCAGGGCAATTCTTGTATTCTGCATAGGCTTTAAATCTCCCAAAAATATTATTTTAAATATCTACATAATAGCTTATTTGTTGTTTTATGACAAACCTATCTTATATCCTATCCAATCCTCCTCGTATATTTTATGGGTTTTGTTTTTGATGATTAGTGTTTTTATAATAGGGAAATAATAGTAAAAATATTCTACAGGAGGGAGATAGAAATAATGAACTTTAAACGTGTTCCCAATCATATAGGTGTAATACCCGATGGAAACAGGAGATGGGCAGAAGCCAGGGGTATGTCCAGGGAGATGGGGTATGAAAAGGGCATAGAGCCTGGTTTTGAGCTTTATAAGATTTGTCTGGATTTGGGGGTAAAAGAAATGACCTTTTATGGATTTACCCAGGACAACACCAAAAGACCAGCGGTCCAAACAAAAGCTTTTCAAAAGGCGTGTGTAGATGCTGTTAAGATTTTATCTGATAAGGATGCATCATTGCTTGTTGTGGGGAATACTGATTCTCCCCTATTTCCATCTGAGCTGCTTCCCTTTACCAAAAGGACAAATTTTGGAAGTGGGAAGATGAAAGTGAATTTTTTGGTGAATTACAGCTGGTGGTGGGACATTAATAGAGCATATTCAATGGGAACCGCTCCTGGCAATCCTAGAGACCATTTTCCCGCCAATATAGCTTCAGGTGATATCTCTAGAATTGACCTTGTGATTCGCTGGGGAGGAAGGAGGAGGCTGAGTGGTTTTTTGCCTGTTCAAACAATTTATGCAGATTTTTATATTATTGATGAGTTCTGGCCGGACTATAAGCCAGAACACTTGTATGATGCACTGAGGTGGTATGAAACTCAAGACATTACTTTAGGTGGATAATTAACAGGAACATCGGAAAAGTAGGTGGCTTCTTTTAAATATCTAATGTCAATGTTCAATATACAAATTATATAATGTTTTTACCATACACAGGGGGTTCTCTTCAAGTTGCTTGTTGAAAGCCCTTTAATCATTAAGCGAAATTTTACAATTTATTAAAATTATACACACAGGTTCAAAAAATATTGATATAATTAATGTGTTTGACTAAAGGCTAATACGTTGATAATTTCAAGGAGTGAGGTTAAGTGATTGGGTTGCTGGAAATAATTCTATTTTTTTTAGGGGGAGTATCAGGCTTTTTAGCAGGGTTGCTGGGAATTGGAGGAGCAATAGTTCTTATTCCCATGATGATATATATTTTGCCCTACTTCGGACTTAACCTGTCGATGCATGAAATAATGGGACTGTCAATGGCCCTGGTGTTTTTTGCAGCACTGACTGGTGCTATCATCCACTTTAAAGGTGGTAATCTGCGTAAGAATTTAATCATAGTTGTTGGGGGCGCCATGCTTGCTGGAAGTTTTTTTGGGGCCATTGCATCAAGGTATGTTATGGAAAAGACTTTATTAGGTGTATTTGCTTTAGTTCTGGCTTTGTCCATTGTTATGCTGCTAAAGCCTAAGACAGAAAAGTCAAAAGTAAAGGCTGTCTCTGGCGGAGATGACAGTTGTTCCATTGACAGTATTGAAGAGGTAGAAACATATATGACCTCAAGAAAAGAAAAAATAACCGGAGCATCCCTGGGATTTTCAATTGGTGTGATCTCTGGGATGGCCGGAGTAGGAGGCGCTGCCATACTTATTCCTGCTTTAACATTTTTCTTGAGAATACCTATAAAAATATGTATTGGAACCTCCCTTGGCATCATATTGGCAGGGGGTGCAGCAGGTTTTTTTGGAAAAGCCATTACCGGTCAAATACCTTTTATACCTGCATTGTTTCTGGCAGCAGGTGGAATATTATCATCAAGACTTGGCAGTAAAGTGAGCATGCGGCTAAGGGGCGAGCAATTGAAGAAGATTCTTGCTGTAGTACTGCTAGTCACCTTAATTCGAATAATTGCTACATTAGTTACATTTTAAATAGGGCATGAAGCATTAAACCCTATTTTTCTGACTGGCTAAAGAATTAACTGCCCCTTGAATTTTTAGCATATTGTCCGTTAGATTCTGCAAGGCCTGTGACTGCTGTTTTGTTATACTGCTGGTTTCGTATATTAAAGTTGTAATTTTTTGCATAATATCCTGAATTTTACTGAGGGTGGTTTCTACACTTTGGACTGAGCCTCTAGAGTGATTGGATAGCTTCCTGACTTCTTCAGCTACTACCGAAAAGCCCCTGCCATGCTCACCGGCTCGTGCGGCTTCTATGGCTGCATTTAAACCAAGCAGGTTTGTTTGGTCAGCTATGGTTCTGATTGTGTCTAATACTTTCTGTGTTTCATTAACATCATTTCTGGCCTCGTCTGCTGTACTTTCCAAATTCTTGGCATTTGAGGCTACCTCAAGGGCGCTGGCGGAGATCTCTTCAGCAACTGCAGAAACCTGTTGAATTTGGCCTTGTATTTCTATAATGGCATTTTCAACTAGCTGTTCCTGTTCTAATTTTTCAAGATTTGCAATTATAACTGCACTTGCAAATTTAACGGGATATTTCATAATATCCTTATCCCCAGTAATTCCAATAACACCTATCCTTTTACCCTTATAATCAATAGCTACATTGTAACCTGCTCTAATGTTTTCCATGGCTGCCTCTTCTTCTTTAGAAACACCATATTCATCCATTACTCCAGACATTATTTTAGCAGCAATTTCATGTCGCTTCCCTTCCCGACCTGGTATTGTTGATACCAAAACTATGCCATCATCAACAAATATTGTGGCATTTTCACCAGTTTCAGCTGCCAGCATGTCCACCATTTTTTGACCAATTTCCTTATGAATCTTCATACTAACCTCCTTGACCTCTATATATGTATTTATTTATCCTATATTCTACACATGAGTTTATATACCTTTTTTTACATTCTTTGACAATAATTTTTTTTCTAAATATTTGTTAAATAAGCAGTTGATATGGATTTCCGGTGCTTTCCTGTGGATATTTAGTAATACCTCTTCATATGAAACTTGATAAGCTAATAAATACCTATCTACAACAGGCTGGGAAACAATAAAAAGTATTCTTTAAAAAGTGTGCTTTCATAAATACAATCCAATTATTCTAAAGAAAGCTGTTTAATAATACCCATTAATAAAGTAAAATACATTTATAGTGCTAAAAAAAGTTAATCTTTCTTGGCCAATGGGGGTTTATATGTCAGGTAGAGCTTTGCAGGTTACTCAAAATCATAGTAGACACACATTAGTTTTCATGGGTATCTTTATTTTTCTCATATCTGTAGGAGAGGGTATGACAGCTCCTGCAATTCCCCTTTATGGAGATGAGCTAGGTGCTACATACAAGCAGCTTGGGTTTTTAATGACTGGATATTCAATTGCCTATGCAGCAATGACAGTTTTTTCAGGAAGAATGTCAGACCAGTATGGACGTAAAAAAATACTGCTCATGAGCATTATTTTGTCTATATTAGCCTCTACTGGGTATTACCTTGCCACAAGTCCTATGATGCTATTAGTCTTTAGGACATTAGAAGGTATGAGCAGAGGTATGCTGTGGCCGGTGGCTGAAGCTATAGTTGCCGATAATACCACCTTTGAAGGTAGAGGCAAGGCAATGGGGCATTTTTCTGCAGCATATGGTGGTGGGGTGGCTACAGGTACTTTAACAGGTGGTTATATTATGGAATACATGGGTTTGACTCAGGTATTTCCCTTTTACCCCATACTTGGAATTATTGTATTTGGGACGGTCCTGCTGGGTGTAAAAGAGGCAGTTGGAGAGGCCCATTACGGTCACGGAAATCCACGTCAGGGCAATATGAAAAATCTTTACCTTGAAGTTAAGAAAATCTGGCCAATATGCTATGCTGGTTTTGCATATGCAGGCTTTTTATATTCCCTTTGGGGTTTGTTATCAAAAGTAGCAGATACCTTTGGAGTTGCTCATCTAGGCATAGGAGTCATTTTTACACTTTTCTGGTTATCACGCTTGAGCTCCTTTATAATTTGTGGGAGGGCTATTGACTGGTTCGGGCGTAAAAAGGTATTCTTGGCCGGCATAGTCTTTTGTTCCATCTCAGCAGGCTCCTTTCTTATAGCCAGTGAATTCTATATATTTTTATTTGCTGCCCTGCTAGGTGGTATAGGAACAGGGATAGTTTTTCCCTTGAGTATAACCCTTGTAGCTGACTTTACCTCGCCTGAATATCGGGGATTTGGCATGGGTTTCTTGGAATTGGTAATGGGCATGGGCATGATTACCCAAACAGCCATTTCAGGTATACTGGGAGAATTAGCAGGGGTGCACATGACTTTTTTCTTTACCTTTTTTGTAATGTTAATTGCCCTGCCCATATCCCTGTTTTTTGTCAAGGAACCCGTTGCTGAATACAGGAATACAACTTACAATTAAGTAATACACATTAGTATAAAAACTTTGGTATTATTTTTTACTTTAATGGAAATATGGATAAATTTTTATAAAAGGTATTGAGAAGTTCCATTGTTAATGGTAGAATATCACTAAGTTAATGAAAGTTAGTACAATTACATATTGGAGAATGACAAATACGGGAGAGTTCTTCGAAAGAACACCGAAGGAGCAAGTTTTGAGTTGCCAATTCAAAAACGAAACTCTCAGGTTATGGGACCGTATTTTGACTCAACTCTGGAAAGCGTTCTGACACCGAAGGAGCAAAACAGGTTTTAAGCTGTTAATCTCTCAGGTTTTAAGACAGAGGAAAGGCGACTAAGTTCGTTGATTCTCTGTCTTTTTTGTTTGTTAAATTTTTTTACACTTAAGATTTTTACATTTAAAAGTATGGATATTTAAACAGGTGATAGATGATGAATTTTCTTCTTGTAACAAACAACCCTTTAGTGGAGAAAAAATACGGTGATTTTACTGAGAAAGTGGATGGTGTTTTATTTGAGGTTCTAACAAGGGTTCGTGATTATGTTCATAAGGGTCATGGCTTGTTAATGCATCCACTGGCAGGCAGTATTAAACCCAATGAAACGCCCTACAGGTCCCTGCTAATTACCAGGGAACCTCTAATAGGGAAAATTGACTTTAAATCTTTAGAACTGATAGAGAACTCCTTTATTGCGTATAAAAAATTCGTCCATACTGGGTGTCAATATACTGAAAAAGTCCTAGAGGATTATCAAAGTATCGATCTGGAACTAGTTAAGTCAGCAGTGGAAAGCTTACAAAATTAAGTAATATATTATCTGCAAGGAGGTTGGGAAAGTGACAAAGGAAATATGGGATATTCTCATTGTAGGAGGAGGTCCTGCAGGATTAACAGCGGGTATCTACGGAGCAAGATCTAAACTTAAAACACTTATTTTAGAAAAGGGCAGACCTGGTGGTCAGGCTGCAACAACTGAAGAAATGGAAAACTACCCTGGTTTTGGAAGAGGTGCGACAGGCCCAGGTATTATGAAGGCCATGCAGGAGCATGCAGAAGACTTTGGGGTCATCATTGAAAAAGAAACAGCAGTAGATTTGGACCTTGATGGGGAGATTAAAATTGTTAGGACTAAAAAGGGTAAAGAGTTTTATGGAAAAACCGTTATCTTGTGTCCAGGTGCCAATCCTCGTTCCCTGGGCATTAAGGGCGAGAAAAAATTTGTTGGCAAGGGAGTATCATATTGTGCAACATGCGATGCAGACTTTTACGAGGATTTAGATGTGATAGTTGTTGGAAATGGAGATGCAGCCATTGAGGAAGCAATTTATTTAACCAAGTTTGCTGAGAAGGTTACTGTTATTGTTATCCATGATGAAGGCATATTAGATGCAAATAAAGCCAGTCAAGAAAAGGCCTTTGCCAATCCCAAAATTCATTTTATCTGGAATTCAGTATTAGAAGAAATCAAGGGAGATGGCATTGTAGAAAGTGTGGTAATTAAAAATTTAAAAACAGGCGAGATAACTGATATGGAAACAAATGGCGTATTCTTCTTTGTTGGTTACGTGCCAAATACAGAGTTTTTAAGAGGAAAAATAGACTTGAATGACCAGGGGTATATTATAGTTAATGAGAAAATGGAAACTTCAGTTCCAGGAGTTTATGCAGCAGGGGATGCAAACCAAAAGTATCTTAGACAAGTTGTAACGGCAGCAGCAGATGGGGCCATTGCGGCCTTTGCAGCTGATAAATACCTGGCAGAAGAAGAAAACTTCAAAATGCAGGTTTTAAATGCTCAAGGCACTGTATTGGTTGCCTTCTGGAGTCCGCAAAAAGAGGAAAGTATTGAGGCGGTTTCATTATTAGAACAAAATGTAAATCAATTGGCAAATACCAAGCTTGTGAAGATAGACCTGTACAGAAATCACCTGGTAGCAAACAGATATAATGTAGAAAGCATACCTGCAGTGCTGGTTTTTGAAAATGGCGAAGTAATTAATAGACTAAAGGGATCCATAAGTCAGGAAGTTTTAAGGGAACTTGCAGCAGGCAGAGAAACTGTTTAAGCCAGGGTTTTAGTTTAATATTTATTATAGATTTTAAAAATATGGAGGTGAAAAAGATGCATGTATTTGACAAGGAGAATTTTGATGCACAGGTATTAAGTAGTTCTGAGTTGGTTTTAGTTGATTTCTGGAGCCCAAAGTGTGAGCCCTGTAAAGAATTAATGCCGGAAATTGAAGCCCTTGCAGAAAAATATGGAGACAAAATGAAGTTTGGAAAGGTTGATGTATCTCAAAACCGTCGTTTGTCAATAGGACAAAAGGTTTTAGGATTGCCTACAATAGTCTTTTATAGAAATGGTGAAAAGGTAGCAGAGATGTCAAAGGATTTCACTGCAGAGGATGTAGAGGCCAAAATTAATGAATTATTAAAAATAAACACGTAAGGGGGTGAAGGGAATTGCGTTTGGAAGTAGGCAACATTTTTATTAATAACATAGAGCTAGCTGACAAGACAGAGGTTAAAGATGGAGTTTTATATGTGAACAGCCAGGAACTGGCGAAGATAGCTGGAAGTGATGATAGAATTGCAGATGTTCAGATTGAACTGGCAAAACCTGGAGACAAAACGCGGATTGTACCTGTAAAAGATGTTATAGAACCAAGGGTGAAGGTGTCTGGTTCTGGAAGAATGTTTCCTGGTTTTATAAGCAATGTTGAGACAGTTGGCAATGGCAGGACACATGTATTAAAAGGTGCAGCTGTTGTTACCTGTGGAAAGATAGTAGGCTTCCAGGAAGGTATTATTGACATGTCAGGACCAGGGGCAGAATATACTCCCTTTTCAACTACCTTCAATATAGTAGTATTATGTAATCCAGTTGAAGGCCTTAGTCAGCATGAACACGAGGCTGCAGTCCGAATGGCTGGCTTTAGAGCAGCTGCTTATCTTGGGGAAGTTGCTAAAGCAATAGAACCGGATGAAATTGAGGTTTATGAAACACTGCCATTAAAGGATCAGCTAGCCCAGTATCCCAATCTGCCAAAGGTGGCTTATGTATATATGCTCCAGAGTCAGGGTTTGCTTCATGATACCTACGTTTATGGAGTAGATGCAAAGAGGATCATTCCAACAATTATCTATCCAACTGAGGTCATGGATGGAGCTATAGTTAGTGGGAACTGTGTATCAGCATGTGATAAGAACCCTACTTATGTTCATCAGAACAACCCATTGATTCGTGACCTTTATGAAAGGCATGGCAAGGATTTTAATTTTATTGGAGTTGTTATTACCAATGAAAACGTTACTCTGGCTGACAAAGAGCGCTCATCAAGCATGACAGCCAAGCTAGTTGAGTTTTTAGGAGCCGATGCAGTTATTATTTCTGAGGAAGGCTTTGGAAATCCAGATGCGGACCTTGTGATGAACTGCAATAAAATTGAAGAAAAGGGTATTAAAACTGTATTGGTAACAGATGAGTATGCAGGCAGAGACGGAGCATCCCAATCACTGGCTGATTCCACACCTGCAGGTAATGCTGTGGTTACGGCAGGAAATGCCAATGAGATCATTGAGCTGCCGCCAATGGAAAAGGTAATTGGTTATACAGATCCAGTTGATGTTATTGCCGGTGGCTTTGCAGGCAGCTTGAATAAAAATGGTGGTATTACTGTTGAAATCCAGGCCATAATTGGTGCAACCAATGAATTAGGTTTTTGGAAGTTAACTGCTAGAGGGTATTAATTCAAATAATATATAACTTACAAAAAGAAAAGGAGGATAAAAATGCTTAAGGATAAAAAAATTATTGTCCTGGGTGATAGGGATGGAATTCCCGGGCCAGCCATTGATGAATGTATAAAAAGTGCTGGCGGCGAAGTGGTTTTTTCTACCACAGAATGCTTTGTTTGAACTGCAGCAGGTGCTATGGACCTGGAAAACCAACAGAGGATTATGGATCTTAGCGAAAAGTACGGTGCAGAAAATTTAGTAGTTATTTTAGGTGGTGCAGAAGCAGAAGCATCCGGATTAGCTGCTGAAACTGTAGCCAACGGAGATCCAACCTTTGCAGGTCCTTTAGCTGGAGTTCAGTTGGGACTCAAAGCTTACCATATCTTTGAAGAGGAAATTAAAAATCAAATAGACCCAGCAGTATATGATGAGCATATAAGTATGATGGAAATGGTTCTGGATGTAGATAGCATTGTCCAAGAGGTTAAAAATATTAGAGAACAGTTCTGCAAATAGGAACGCCTACCCAAAAAAGGGGTGATTAGATGAGCAAAATTAGAGTAGTTCATTATCTGAACCAGTTCTTTGGCCAAATTGGCGGTGAAGATAAGGCTGGTTTTAAACCTGAAGCAAGAGAAGGTTATGTTGGACCTGGTATGGCTTTAAATGTTGCACTGGGCGGAGAAGTTGAAATAGTTGGCACGGTGATATGCGGTGATTCATATTTTGGTGAGAACCTGGAAACAGCTGGTGAACAAGTTCTAGAGTTAATAAGGGGCTTCTCTCCCGACATAGTTGTAGCAGGACCAGCTTTTAATGCTGGCAGATACGGAGTGGCCTGTGGTGCTGTAGCAAAGATGGTATCAGAAAAACTAAAAATACCAGTTGTTTCTGGCATGCATCCAGAAAACCCTGGTGTTGAGATTTACAAGAGTTACGCTTATATAGTTGAAACCAGTGATTCAGCTGCTGGCATGAAAAAAGCAATACCAGCCATGGCTAATCTTGTTCTTAAGCTTGCCAGGGGACAGGAAATTGGCTTGCCTGAAGAAGAAGGCTATATTCCAAGGGGCATTAGGAAAAACTTTTTTGCAGCAGATAGGGGCTCCAAAAGGGCTGTGGATATGCTGGTAAAGAAAATTAAGGGAGAAGAGTTTGTAACTGAGTATCCCATGCCAGTATTTGATAGGGTAGAACCTAATAGTCCAGTAAGAGACATGGCTAATGCAAAGATAGCCCTTGTTACTTCAGGAGGAATAGTGCCCAAAGGCAATCCAGATCGCATTGAATCCTCCAGTGCATCAAAATATGGTAAATATGACCTGGATGGGATAAGTGACCTTCATCCACAAAATAGTGAAACAGCCCACGGGGGTTACGACCCAGTATATGCTAATCAAGATGCAGACAGGGTTCTGCCAGTAGATGTTTTAAGGGAATTAGAAAGGGAAGGAGCAATTGGAGAATTACATGGCTACTATTATTCAACAGTTGGAAATGGCACATCAGTTGCCAATTCCAGGGCTTTTGCAGCAGAAATAGCTAAAGAATTAACTGCAGCTAAAGTGCAAGCTGTTATCTTAACCTCTACCTGAGGAACCTGTACGCGTTGCGGTGCAACCATGGTAAAGGAAATTGAGAGAGCAGGAATTCCAGTAGTTCATGTATGTACAGTAGTCCCAATTTCGCTAACAGTTGGTGCTAATAGAATTGTACCAGCTGTGGCCATCCCTCATCCCTTAGGAGATCCTACTTTATCCAGTGGGGATGAAAGAGAACTTCGTAAAAGACTGGTGAAAAAAGCTCTAACTGCTTTACAAACAGAAGTGGAAGGACAAAAGGTTTTTGAGTAAATATAAATGCTAAAGCTAATGGGTAATGGGCTTAAAAACCCATTACCCAAAAACATAATATGGAGGTGAATTATAAATATGAATTATCCTGTAATAAAGGGAGCAAGCTATGCTCTGGTGCATGCTCCAGACATGGTTATACATCAAGGAACCACGCAAACAGCCGAGAGAAAAAAAAATCCCAATTCTGAGTACCTTTCAAAATTGCCGCAGCATTTAAGAAGCTTCCAAGATGCAGTTAACTATCCACCAAATCAGGCTTATATAGGAAATATATTGCCAACTGAATTAAACAAAATAGAGAGACCCTGGTATAAAAACTTAATTAATGGTGCAGCAAAAGATGGAAAATACGGCGAAATTGTTCCACAAGATGTTTTTATAGGTCTTATTAAAGTAGTGGATGCCTTTGACCTTGTATACCTGGAAAAGGCCTTTCAATCTGCTGTAAAAGAAAAGATAATGGAACATCCGATATTTGGTGATATAAAAGACAACAGCAAATTAGACAGGAACCCAGCTGAAATTGATGAAATAGAAAAACTTGTTAATGTTCATAGGGCAGAAGGACTATATCAAGAAGGCAAATTAGTAGGTTGTGTTAAAAAGGCCCATGAAAGTGACCCGGCCTTAACAGCACATATTATGTTTGAAAACCTTGCGGCCAAAGCGTCTGCTGTCATAGCTCTAAAACTGCTTTTTGCTAAAACTTCTTTGGAACCTGCTTCCATTGACTATATTATAGAAACCTCAGAAGAAGCCTGCGGGGATATGAATCAAAGGGGCGGAGGAAACTTTGCCAAGGCTATTGGGGAAATCTGCGGTTGTGTTAATGCAACAGGTTCTGACACCCGGGGTTTTTGTGCAGCCCCTGCCCATGGGATGATAGAAGCTGCTGCCCTGGTACAATCAGGAATATTTAAAAATGTTGTTGTCCTGGCAGGTGGAGCAGCTGCCAAGCTTGGAATGAATGGCAAAGACCACGTTGCCAAGGACATGCCGATACTTGAAGATGTTCTTGGAGCCTTTGCAATCCATGTTTGTGAGAATGATGGTATAAGTCCAGTTATTCGTACCGATGCTGTGGGCCGTCATAAAATTGGCTCAGGAGCGTCACCCCAGGCGCTGAATCAGGCAATTGTTTTTGACCCCATGGAAAAGATGGGCTGGACCCTGGCTGATTTTGATAAATTTTCTGTGGAAATGCAGAATCCTGAGATTACCGAACCTGCTGGAGCTGGCGATGTTCCCAGGGCAAATTACAAGATGATAGCAGCGTTAGGTGTTAAAAAAGGTGAGTTTGACAGAACAGAGATTGATAATCAAGTGGATCGCTTTGGAATGCCGGGCTTTGCTCCAACCCAGGGACATATCCCTTCAGGGATACCATTTATTGGCTTTGCTAGAGACTTGATCTTGGAAGGCAGTATAAACAGGGTGATGATTATTGGCAAGGGGAGCTTATTCCTGGGACGCCTAACAAATCTTTTTGATGGTATCTCCTTTGTCATTGAAAAGAATTCAGGTATCAAGGAAACCGGGGTGGACAAAGAAGAGGTTCGTAAGATGATAGCCAGTGCCCTGAGAAGTCTAGCAGACTCACTTAGATAAGCCAAGTAAGCCAAGAGGATGGTTCCTTTGAGTATTTTTGAAAAAAATATACAGGGCCATAGGGTTACATTGATAGGAGGTGAATTTTTTGGACAATGAGGCAATTAAACATACAATAGGTAACATTTTTGAAGAGCTTGCCAATGCCCTTGAAACAGGTACTTTGGGTGTTAAAACAAGGGTGGGCGTTACAATACTTGGAAGTGAACTGGGCAGGGAAGAAATATTGGCTGGTGCTGAAAAAGCCCAGAAGGAAAATCCTAGCCTGGAAGTTGTTGTTATAGGCAGTGGAGTACAGACAAATTTAGAGACAATTCCTGCAGAAGATGAAAAAGAAGCCCATGAAAAAATGGGTAAAATGCTTTGCAGTGGTGAACTAAATGCTGCAGTAACAATGCATTATAATTTCCCCATAGGAGTTTCAACAGTGGGAAGAGTAATAACCCCAGGCAGGGGCAAGGAGATGTATATAGCAGCAACCACAGGCACATCTGCTACTGAACGTGTGTCGGCAATGGTCAAAAATGCTGTTTATGGAATGGCCGCTGCAAGGGCATGTGGTAATATTAAACCAACTGTAGGAATATTAAATGTAGATGGAGCCAGACATGTAGAAAGGGTGTTAAGGCAGTTAAAGGATAATGGTTTTCCCATTGAATTTACTGAATCTGCCAGAAGTGATGGTGGAGTGGTGATGCGTGGTAATGACCTTCTCCTGGGTGTTCCTGATATTCTGGTAACAGACAGCTTGACTGGCAATGTACTTATGAAGATGCTTTCTGCTTTTTTAACTGGTGGAAATTATGAGGCAATTGGTTACGGATATGGTCCAGGTATAGGAGAAAAATATGATAGAATCATCTGCATCCTCTCAAGGGCATCTGGAGCTCCAGTAGTTGCAAATGCAATAAAGTATGCTGGTGAGCTGGCACAGGGAAACCTTCTAAAAGAAGCAGATAGCTTGCTTTCCAATGCTAAGAAAGCCGGCTTAAATGAACTTCTTGGTTCAATGGAAAACACCTGTAATGCTGCCAAAGAATCTAATACTGGTCAGGAGATTACACCACCTCCTGCCAAGGTGGTCACTGAGGAAATACCAGGGATAGAGATTTTGGAATTAGATAATGCAGCCCAACTGCTCTGGAAAAACGGCATCTATGCAGCTACGGGCATGGGTTGTACAGGTCCCATTGTACAGGTTGCTGAAGAGGATAAGGAGAAGGCTGTTCAACTCTTAAAAGAAGCCAAATTTATATAAAAAAATCAAATAAAACCATTACTAATCCTATTAGTAGATTTACGACAAATTCCTAATAGGATTTTTTGCTTATAAGTCATTTCTAGCTCAATGAGTCAAAAATAAATTAAAATTTGTCTGAAAAGTAAAAAATTTTAATAATTTCTTCCAAGATGCCCTGGTATAATATTTGCAATATGGTTATTTATGGTTTCTAAAAGGCCAAATTGAGTCCAATTAGACTTGGTTAAGGCAAAATTAGAATAGGAGCCTGCCAAATATTAAACCATGGAGGGGTACAATGAAAAATATGTTATTAAAAAGTAATTTATTAATCAAGTATTCAATTCCCATTCTTCTAATCATAATCTCCCTGCTGTACATGGATTTTGGTTATTTTGAAATGATACTGCTCATTGGAGCTATTGGGGTTGTAATTGTTAGTTTTATAGAAAGCTATAAGAGCAAAGAACTTATAGATATTTCAATTGAGTACTTAAAGAGGGGATCAGTAGGAGATTACATTGTGCTGAAAAAGGGTGTTGAAGTAGGAAAGGATCTCGCCCATATTCTTAAACAAATGAAAACCAATGGAAATGCCAGTAGGGATGCTGTTTATAAAATCCATAAAGAAATTGTTGAAAAAAATAGAGAATTCATTGGCATATCAGTTTTATGGGAACCAAATGCTTTTGATGGGAAAGACAGCAGTTTTGCCAATGTAGACGGGCATGATGACCAGGGAAGGTTTGCTCCGTACTATTACTGGCAGGATGACTGTGTGCATAAAATGTTTTTGCCAAATATTGATGATGAAATGTGGTATCAGCTTCCCAAGAAAAATAAAAAACCATTAATAACTGAGCCTTATGAATATGATCTTGAGGGTAAAAAGGTACTATTAACTACTGTTGCTATCCCTATTATTATTGACAATAAATTTATGGGGATGGTTGGTATTGATATTGAATTGAAAAACATTAAAGAGATACAAAGTGATATTGTATTTTATGAAACAAAATACAGCAATGCTAGCACAGAGCAGATCAAGGAAAAGCTATGTTCTAGAAAGGATGAATACGGTCTCTTAGGAAAAACAATCTGTGCTGCTAACAATAACCAGGGAGAAATACTTAATTATTTATTAAAATCTGTAAACTATTTATCAGATGCATCCAGCAAGTTCATGTCTACATCCAAAGAAACTGCTTTGTCCATTGAAGAGGTTGCAAAAACCATGGAAGGGTTAGCTGCTGCAGCAAGTGAACAAGCTAGACATACAGAAAAAGGATCAGGTGATATAGAGCGACTAGGTGAATATATTGAAAAGAACCAGATGCATTTATTAGAGTTGAATAAGTCAGCTAGTCTAGTTGAACAGATGGAAAATGAGGGTAGTGAGTCTATAAAGGATCTGCTGGAAAAAACCAGGGAAAGAGATGAATATACCCATAAGGTTTATGAAGGAATTCTTAAGACCAATGGGAGTGCAGGGAAGATTAATGCCGCAAGTAAAACCATACAATCTATCTCCGAACAAACCAATCTTCTTGCCCTTAATGCTGCCATAGAAGCAGCTCGTGCAGGAGAAGCTGGCAGAGGTTTTGCAGTAGTTGCTGAAGAAATAAGAAAGCTATCTGAACAATCCAGCCTTTCTACCAGAGAAATAGACCTGGTTGTTGCAGAGCTGCAAAGCAATTCACATAACGCTGTATCCCTAATGGAAAAAAATACTGAAATTGCCAGAAATCAGGAAAAGAGTGTCCGCGTTACAGAAGAAAAATTTAGAAACATTGCAGTTGCTATAGGAAAGACTAAAAAACTCATTGCTGAACTAAATAGATCTGGCAAGGAAATGTTTGATAATAAGGCAACAATAATGGACACCATACAAAACCTCTCTGCAATTGCTCAAGAAAATGCTGCAAGTATACAACAGGTCTCTGCGTCGACCCAAGAGCAATCATTTGCAATCCAAGAGGTTGCAAGGTATGCGAAAGAATTAGACGACTTGGCTGATGAACTGCAGCAAGCATGTGCCCAGTTTAAATCGTAGAGTTTCTAGCTAACATTAAGGCCTAGTGTAGGTTAAATCCTTCAATGGGCCTTTTTGTTTAGTAAATCAGAACCAATATAAGAACATTTTACAAATAAATACATAAAATGTAACATCCAGACAGATGGCAGTGCCAGAAGGCACACACTAAAGGGGTGTGACATTAATGTTAAGCAAAAAAAGAGTAATTATTTTGTACAAGTCAGCTTCAATTTCAAAGCTTAAAGAACATGCTAAAGATCTAGAAGCAAAATTTGGGGCAATACATGTAAAGATTCATCCAATCATTAATGGCGTTTCATGTTTCATGCCAAGGGAAGATAGTTTTAAAGTATTGGAGGTTGACCCCAATATTGATAAAATTGAAAATGATATAACAATTTCATTACCCAAACCGGCTGAGAAAAGCAAAACAAGGCAAAGAAGCTGGTGGAACCCAACACAAAACTGGGGGTATGAAAGACAAGTAATTCCTCAGGGTGCGCAGAAAATTGGAGCAAACACTATCTGGAATATTTCAACAGGAAGATTTGTTAAAGTGGCTGTGTTGGATACAGGGATTGAAATAGGGCATCCTGACTTGAGAAACAATCTAAAAAGGGGGATTAATATAATTAACCCTTATGTAGTCCCCGATGACGATAATGGACATGGAACCCATGTGGCAGGAACAATTGGAGCTGCAGATAATGGTTATGGTGTAGTGGGAATATCTCCAAATGTATACCTGATTCCTGTTAAGGTTTTAGATAGCAGGGGCAGGGGTACCCTTACAGACCTTATAGATGGATTACACTGGTGTATTGAAAATGATATGCAAGTTATAAACATGAGCCTGGGAACAAGTTTGTACAGTGAGGCATTTACAAGGGCAGTAAAGAAGGTATATCATGCTGGTATTGTAATGGTTGCAGCAGTTGGAAACGATGGTTTTGATGAACGAATAGATTTCCCGGCAGCTTATAGAGAAACTATAGCTGTTGGTGCAATCACATCAACCAATACTCGTGCCCCCTATAGCAATGGTGGAAAGGAACTCAATTTAATGGCGCCGGGTAGTGGAATACTATCATCAACAAGGGGCGGAACATATGGATATATGAGCGGAACATCAATGGCAACAGCCCATGTTTCAGGCGTGGCGGCTCTAATGCTGCAAATTAACTCAAGATTGAGGCCTTTTCAGACAGGAAATATTCTAGCAAGCTCTGTAGAAAAATTACGAGAATTAACACCGAATCAGCAGGGCTCTGGGCTTGTAAGAGCGAATAAGGCTGTAGAAAGAGTAAAAAAGGTATAGCCTGGGCTTTAAAAAATGGGCATAAAGTCTGTACTATTTATGCCGATAAATATATAGAACAGTAAGTAATTTCAACTTCGCATGTGACAAAGGGTGAGAAAAAAAGCCCTTAAGGGCTTAAATTATTAAATGGTGCCGAAGATCGGAGTCGAACCGATACGTTGTTGCCAACGCTGGATTTTGAGTCCAGTGCGTCTGCCAGTTCCGCCACTTCGGCCTATATTAATTTGCAACTGCATTAGCTATATTAACATGGATTTAGAATGGTGTCAATATAGAATAAATACCCTGGAGGCTAGATAAAGTGAAACCATTGAGAATAGCATTACTTTTAATCTTAATACTGCTTTTCAGTACTGGATGCAGCTTGCCTTTTTTTGGGGGAGGTCAGGAGGAGAATTTGCCTATAGATGTTTATTATATTATGGGTACTATTTTAGATAAACCAAACGAAGAGTATGTTTTAGTTGGAACATCAATTATTTCAGGTATGGTAAGGGTTAGTCCGGTCTTGTGGCAGCAATTGCAGCCTGGGGATGTTGTTGAGACTGTGATTACTTTGAACAGTATTATAAGTGCTAATTTGCCAGGGGATGTTTATGGAAAAGTAGCATATTCTGGACCAAGCTATGATACTGTTGGTTTTGTAACCAATAAGGTTCAAGATGCGGCGGGATATGCCCTGATGGTAGGTTCAGAAAAGATTTCAGGTGCCTATTATGTTGATGAGCTGATATGGAATTCATTAAATCAAGGTGATGAAGTAAAGGTATTCTATAACCTTCAGGGTATACAAGGAATAGTTTCTAATTAATACCAAGTAGTATCGTAAATTGTTTAACCGTTACTAGCAGGAAAAGGTCAGTTCCATTGCGAAGGTATAGAGGGTTTAAAGATGTGAAATGATCTTTAAACCCTTTTATAATTTAAGCAAATCTGAGTTTGATTAGAAAGCTTAAGTAAAATATTTTCAGATAAAGATTTTACAGGTATAATTGCATTAGCTTCAAGCAAGCAAGAAAGCTGGTGACATGAACAAGGAAATTATTTGTAAGACCATGGATAAGATAAGAGTGAAATACGGTTTTGGAAGTATCAAACGGGGTCTTTGGGGGGGAGATAATGGTTCCAGATAATATAATAGTACAACAAATAAAAGAAGGAAAGACTGAATCCTTTGAAATATTAGTTGAGCGATATCAAAAACAAGTTTACAATATAGCCTATCGGTATACAGGAAGCCGGGATGATGCCTATGATCTTTCACAGGAAGCATTTTTAAAGGCATATAGAGGCATTAAAAACTTTAGACAGGATTCTTCATTTAAAACATGGATTTATCATATTACAGCCAATGTATGTAGGGACTATTTAAGAAAAGGCAGAAAATTCCAGGAGGTTTCAATTGATGAACCTGTACATGGTAATGATGGAGATATGGAAAAGCAATTGACAGCCAATTCCAGGGGTCCTGATGAGGCTTATGAGAGTAAAGAACTATCTGAATTTATTCAGTCTTTGATTAATGATCTGCAGCAGGAATATAAAGAGATTATAGTGTTGCGGGAGATGCAGCAGTTGTCTTATGAAGAGATAGCAAATGTTTTAAATTGTTCAATTGGTACAGTAAAATCCAGACTAAATAGAGCAAGAAAAATTTTAAAGGATAGAATTATCGTAGCTGGGGAACAATTAAAGGTTGAACTACGTCAAACAAAGTAGAAAGGGGGGAGCCAGATGAATTGTGAGCATATACAGGAATTACTGTCAATGTATATTGATGAAGAAACAACAACTGAAGAGAGCAACAGGATAAAAGAGCATCTTAGCAGCTGTGAGGAATGTCAAAAAGAATATGAAGAATTAAAAACAGTACTAAGCCTATTTAATACTCTGGAGCCAATAGAGCCCCCTGAAGATTTAAAAAGGTCTATAATGGCCAAGGTCAGAAATGAGAGTCCGCCAAAACCATGGCTTTCTTCAATAAAAAATAGATGGGTTTCTTTGGGTGCAACGGCGGCAGTAATATTTATCATTGTTGGAGCCGTTGGTATATCTAACTTGCTGAGCAATACAATTTTTATGGGCTCAGCTCCCAAGTCTGATTCAAAGTCTGAAGAGGTAGGCATGATGGCCAAGGAGGGTACCACAGAGGGTGCTTTTGAAGGAGTTGAGGCAGAGGATAAAACCATAAGTGGTTATGGTGATAAACAAGCTCCTGCTTTAATACAGGAAGGAACTACAGATGATCAACTAAAGGATGATCAAACCAAAGAAATCAGAATGTACAGCACCAATGGAAGCAGAAAGCTAGATGTGGAAGCATGTGTTAAGGATGATGGGACCCTGCAAGATGTAAAGATATATAAGGAAGCATTATCTTTAACTGTGACAGATTTAGATGCTTCTCTAGAATATATTAAAAGCATGCTAGGTAGTACAGCAATGGTGCAAAAATATAAACAGGAAGCAATAATATTGACCTGGTCAGAAAAAGATCAAACACAGCTTATTGATAGTCTTGGAGAACTAGGTGTAATTGAGATGGAAAATTCCTATAACACAGATTGTATAGAGGAATTTAACAGATTAGAAATTGAGAAAGAAAAGCTCTTGAACGATATGAATGAAAAGTCGTATGGCTACGAGCAGAAGCTAAAGCTGCAAAAAGATCTGGAAAGCATTCAATGGCAGATTGACAACATTGGTACTTTAGAGATAGCAAATATAGTCATGTATGAAATAAGGGTTATAGAAAAGTAATTGTTTTATTCGGTACAGCAGGAATTATTCCAGCAGCTACCGAATTTTTATATGTTAGATATAAGCCAATAATTATTGTTACAGATGATAAGGGAATAATACAAAAGAGGTGAAATACTTGAGTGATAAATTTTTAATAATAGATGGAAGCAGCCTGGTACATAGAGCTTTTTATGCCCTGCCTATCCTCACCAACAGGGAGGGTGTATTTACCAATGCTGTTTATGGTTTTACAAACATGATTTTAAAGATTATTCATGAGGAAAAACCAAAATACATTGCAGTTGCCTTTGATAAAGGGAAAATCACCTTCAGAAATGAAACATTTAAGGAGTATAAGGGTCATAGGAAAGCCACTCCTCCTGAGCTTAAGCCCCAGTTTCCCCTTGTTCAAAAAATCCTAGAAGCATTAAACATTGCCTTTTTTGAATTGGACAACTATGAGGCGGATGATATTATTGGAACCTTTGCCAGGCTTGGCGAAAAAGATGGACTGACAAATATTATAGTTAGTGGAGACAAGGATACCCTTCAGCTCATATCAGAAAAAACCAGGGTCCTTCTAACAAAAAAAGGAATAAGCCAAACAGAGTATATAGACTTGGCTAAGCTTAAAGAAATGTATGAGCTAACACCACGGCAAATGGCTGATTTAAAGGGACTAATGGGTGATCAATCTGATAATATACCAGGTGTGCCCTCTGTGGGTGAAAAGACAGCCTTAAAGCTTTTAAAACAATTTGGAACCATTGAGGGAATTTATGACAATATTGATCAAATTAAAGGAGATAAGCTAAAAGCCAATTTGCTTGAAAATATGGACAAGGCTTTTTTAAGTAAAGAGCTTGCTATTATTGAATGCTGTGTTCCCATGGCCATAAACATACAGGAGTGTTTGTACCAAAAACCTAACTACAAGCAATTACTAAGCTTATTTAAAGAGCTGGAGTTTAACAGTCTGGTTGGTAAATTCCTTGAAGAAATGGAGCCCGACATTAGTGAGAGCCTTACACAAAGGCTTTCGGTCAAAGAGTTTATTAGCAACTACAATCAGAAGAAGTCAGTTTCACTTATTTTAGAATTGTGCGGAGACAAAACAGACCCTCAGTTTGCGTCTGCCGTAATGGTACAGGCAGGCCTGGCAGCCAGCTTTGAATCCTCCCACGAAAAGGAATTTATTGAGTTTCTGCAAAACCATCCCCAAATAGATCTTATAGTCCATGACTTTAAAGATTTGTACAAATATTTTAAGTTTCAAGGCATACCAGTAAAAAGAGCACAGGATATTCAAATTGCAGCCTATCTTTTAAACCCTGCCCGTTCAAGTTATGGGATAGAGGAATTGGCTCTGGAATACTTAAACTCAGCCCTGGCTGAGGGCAGTGATCCCATTTATAATGCCATAGAAAAAGCAGCTGCCCTTCTGGAGCTTTTTATAAAACTTAAGGAACAACTAGTAGAAAATAATTTATACGATCTGTACCTTAATATAGAACTCCCCCTTATAACCATATTGGCTGATATGGAATTAGCAGGCGTTACTGTTGAGAAAAATGTTCTTGAGGAAATGGGACGAAAATTAGAACAAAAGTTAGAGCAGCTTACTAAAGACATTTTCACCCTGGCTGGTGAAGAATTTAATATTAACTCCCCAAAGCAGCTTGGTACTATACTTTTTGAAAAAATGGACCTGCCAGGGGGGAAGAAAACAAAAACAGGATATTCCACTAATGCAGAGGTATTAGAGCAGATTACCCATCCCATTGGAGAAAAGCTCCTGGAGTATCGACAGCTTACAAAGCTCAAGGGTACATATATTGAAGGTCTAAAGGAGATTATTAATGAAAGAACAGGGAAAATACACACCACCTTCAAGCAGACAATAACAGCAACAGGGAGATTAAGCAGCGTAGAACCTAACCTGCAGAATATTCCCATCCGGCTTGAGGAAGGAAGAGTGTTAAGAAAGGCATTTGTTCCATCTAAAAAGGGTAATGTACTTATTGCAGCAGATTATTCCCAGATTGAATTGAGGATATTAGCCCACTTATCCAGGGATGAAAACCTCATGGATGCATTTAAAAAGGGTCAGGATATTCATACAAGAACAGCTGCTGAGGTTTTTGGAGTTCCTATGGAAAGTGTAACATCCCAGATGAGAAGAAGTGCCAAGGCAGTTAATTTTGGCATCGTATATGGAATTAGTGATTTTGGGCTTTCGCGTGACCTGGGAATAACTCGTAAGGAAGCAAAAATGTATATTGAAGAGTATTTTAAACGATACCAGGGTGTACATACATATATTAATGATACTATTGCAAAGGCTAGAGAAAATGGTTATGTAACCACCCTTCTCAATAGAAGAAGATACCTGCCAGATATTTTTAGCCCCAATAAAATGGTTAGGGCTTTTGGGGAAAGGACTGCAATGAACACGCCAATTCAGGGGAGTGCTGCTGATATTATTAAAATAGCCATGATCAAATGTCATGAATTCATTAATGAACAGGGCCTTCCCATTGAAATGCTTTTACAGGTACATGATGAGCTTATCTTTGAATGCCCGAAAACAATATATAAAGAGGCCGCTGCTTCAATAGTAAAGCTTATGGAAAATGCTTATGAGCTTGAAGTACCCTTAACTGTAGATGCAAAATATGGTTTGAACTGGTATGATTTAAAGAGCATAGAATAATAAGGTGGTGGAAGTAAATTGCCTGAATTACCGGAAGTTGAAACAATAAGAAGGAGCCTTGAAGAAAAAATAAGTGGCTTGACTATAATTGGCGTTGATGTATACCTGGAGAAGGTTGTTAAGGAACCTGCTAATATAGACAGTTTCAAGGAACAAGTTATTGGCAAGAAGATAGAAAGACTGGACAGAAGAGGGAAATATCTTTTATTATGCTTATCAGATGGATACGTTATAGTAATCCATTTGCGCATGACCGGACGATTATTGTATGTTGCCCAATATGAAGATGTAACAAAGCATACCCATTTAATATTTCAGGTTAGCAATAACTATCATTTGCGGTTTGTGGATATTAGACAATTTGGAACCATTTACCTCTTAAAAGAAGACGAGTTAGAAACTATTAAGGGCCTGGCTGTCCTTGGCCCTGAACCTTTATCAGAGAACTTTACTGTGGAGTTCTTGAAGGAAAGACTAAACAAAAAAACAAAAAAAATTAAGCAGGTTCTTCTGGATCAAGATGTGGTAGCTGGTTTAGGGAATATCTATGCAGATGAGGTCTTATTTGAATCAAGGATACTCCCCGATAGAAGGGTAAACACACTTACAGAAGATGAAATATACAGACTGTATCACAGTATTGTCAAAATAATTAAGGAAGCCATTTGTCATAGGGGAACTAGTTTTAGGGACTATGTGGATGGTGAAGGGGAAAAGGGTGACCATCAAAACTACCTAAAAGTCTATCAAAGAACTGATCAAACCTGCAATCGCTGTCAATGCCACATTAAAAAGGAAAAGATAGCTGGCAGAAGCAGTCATTTTTGCCCTGGATGCCAGAACTAGATTAATTTTTCCCATACATGCACCTCTAGCCTTCCGAAGCATATGATGTAATTATCATAATGTAGACACGGGAGGCGAAAGTCTTGGAAATATTATCTGTCATCTTGTTCTCATTGGCAGTTAGTGTTGATGGATTTGGTGTGGGTCTGGCATATGGCATGAGGAGTATCCGTATTTCTTTAATACCACTCCTGGTAATTTGCATAACATCTGCTGCAGCCATAACCATATCCATGTATTTTGGCACCCTTGTGGCGTCTTTATTCACACCTGAGACTGCTGGTAGATTAGGTGCTTTTATATTAATAGCAGTTGGCTTTTGGATTATTTTTGAGGCCTGGTCAAAGTGGAAAAAAGTTAATGAACCTAATATTAAAGAGAAAAAGGATCCTTGTTTAATGCGTTTTAGAATACCGGGGCTTGGCATTGTAATTCAAATATTAAAGGAGCCTGAAGAGGCTGACTTTGATAGATCTGGGAATATTAACTCTAAAGAAGCCTTGTTTTTAGGTTTTGCCCTTGCAATGGATGCCCTGGGAGCAGGCTTTGGAGCTGCAGTGGCGGGCTATCAAATGTTTTTGGTACCTATATTTGTAGGAATTTTTAAGTTTGTATTAGTCTCAACAGGCTTGTGGCTTGGTCAAAGGAGCTGCATAAGCAGTTTAGGAATAACCGGCTCCCTGCTGCCAGGTGTAATTTTGATCATGTTAGGAATATCACAGTTTTAGGAGGCAGTATGAAGGTAATAGGTCTTACAGGTGGAATTGCCAGTGGAAAATCCACAGTAGCCTCAATTCTTGCTGAATTTGGGGCTACTATAATTGATGCAGATAAGGTTGCCAGAGACGTGGTAGAGCCTGGACAGCCTGCCTGGCGCGACATACGCAAAGCATTTGGTGAGGATGCTTTGCTTGCTGATGGCAGTTTAAATAGGCAATGGCTGGGGAATTTAATCTTTAATGATCCAACAAAAAGGCAGATGTTAAACTCCATTATACATCCAAGAATTATAGAAGAATGTCAAAAAATACTTGAGCATTACAAACAAGCTGGTGAAAAGGCAGTAATCCTCGAGGTTCCCCTGCTCATAGAAACGGGAATGGATACCATGGTAGATGAGGTGTGGCTGGTAGCTGTTGAAGTTGAAACCCAAATAAGCAGGCTAATTAAGAGAGATGGTCTGTCAAGGGGACAAGCATTAAAAAGAATAGAATCCCAGATGTCCTTGGAGGAGAAAATCCCAAAGGCAGACATAATCATAGATGGCCAGTTGACTATTAATAAATTAAGATCCTACCTAAAAACTTTATGGAATAATATTTTAGCAATTGGAGTAGAGGTAAAGGAGAAGGATTAGAAAATGTAGTGAGGGGAATGAACTGATACTTGGGATTTATAAAAAAGCTCTTATTTTTAATTTTTATTTCAATAATATTTCTATATGCATTAGTACCAATTGGTCTTAGGTTGTGGTTTCCCTATTATCACCGGGAAGCTATAGAATTTTATTCTAATCAGTATGACCTTGACCCTCTTTTTGTGGCCTCAATAATCAGGGTCGAGAGCAAATTTGATACCATGGCTGAATCTGTAAAAGGAGCAAAGGGATTGATGCAGTTAATGCCGGAAACAGCAGAGTGGGTAAGTCAGCAGATAAATGTACCCTATGATGTACAAAAGCTTTATGAACCTGATTATAATATTAGGCTCGGCTGCTGGTATTTGGCCAATTTAAGGAATGAATTTGACAATAACACCAACCTTGTCCTTGCAGCCTATAATGGAGGAAGAGGCAATGTAAAAAAATGGATAGACACAGGTGTATGGCAGGGTGATGAAAGGGATATAGATAAAATACCATTTAAAGAAACTAGAGACTATGTAAGGAGAGTTAATGCTGCATATAAAGTGTACCAAAAACTTTATGGAAAATAGTTGTTAAAAAGAGGTTTTTAGAAAAGTTTAACGAAAAATAACCTGATATAAATAAACCTGGCCTATATGGTTGCAGATATTTTGTTTAGTGAACGGAGTGATGGCTTTGGAAAGAAATGAAGTAAATTCCCTGGAGCAGGTGAAAAAATTAAAAATAGAAAAGGATAGGCCTTTTTTTTCAGCTCAGCACGAGGAAATAGCCAATGGAGCAGTTTCGGACATATATTTCATAAGAACCAATGAAATACTTAAGAAACAGGGCCTGTTAGAAACAACAGTTACAGCTGAGGTATTCCCCAGGAGAGATGGAGTTTTGGCAGGCATTGAAGAGGTTAAAAACCTTCTTAGTGGGAAAAACATTAAGGTTTGGGCTTTAAAAGAAGGACATGCCTTTAAAGCTAAAGATGTGGTTATGAGAATAGAAGGAGCCTATGGCGAATTTGGAATACATGAGACTGCCCTCTTGGGAATACTTGCACATTCTAGTGGGTGGGCAACAGCTGCCCACGAAATCAAGCAAATTGTAAAAGAAAAACCTTTTTTTTCCTTTGGTGCAAGACATGTTCACCCCAGTGTAGCTCCTGTTATGGATAGGGCTGCCCTTATTGGAGGTGCCAGTGGTGCCAGCTGTATTTTAGGTGCCAAGCTTTTTGGTGTTGAACCAGTTGGAACGGCTCCCCATACGCTTTTTTTGATTGTTGGAGATACAGTGAAAGCGGCTCAAGCTTACGACAAGCATATGCCAGAGGACGCATTACGCTTGATGTTGGTTGACACTTTTAAAGACGAGGCTGAGGAGGCCTTAAGAGTTGCCGGTGCCTTAAAGGAAAAGCTTTATGGCATTAGACTTGACACACCTAGTGAGCGTGGAGGCGTAAGACCCGAGCTTATAAGAGAAGTACGTGCACGATTAGATCAAGCAGGCTTTCAGCATGTGAAGATTTTTGTTTCAGGAGGACTGACTCCAGAAAGAATAGAAAAACACATTGAGGCTGGAGCCGACGCTTTTGGTGTAGGAAGCTACATTTCAGGCAGACCGCCAATTGACATGACCATGGATATTAAAGAAATTAATGGAAAGCCTGCGGCCAAAAGAGGAAGAATACCTGGAAGAACTGCAGTAGAAGGAATCGAAAGAATATTATAAAGGAATAATATGATTAAATGGTTAAAAGTGCATTTAATTATTTAGTATATGATTTTATACAGGGCAAAAACTAGAGTTAATATGATTAACCCTGAAATGGGGGATGAAATGATTGATTTAAGATATCATATAGCTACAGTTGCTGCCCTTTTTCTTGCTTTGGGACTTGGAATATTTATTGGAAGTACTGTGATAAGTGATGGTATTTTAATTAAAGAGCAGGAGCAATTAATTGTCCGCCTTGAAAAGGAATTTGATAAGCTGCGGGATGATAATCGTTCTTTAAAAGCAAGTGTGATAAGCCTTCAAGAAAGCTTAAATGCATATGACGAATTAGGAAAGGAAATTTTTCCGGTACTAGCCCAAAACAAGTTAGCTAGAAAAAGTGTTGGGCTTATTATTACAAACCCAGACTTTAACCCAGAAGAGTTTATTGGAGTGCTAATGGAAGCTGGAGTAGAAAAGGTACACCAGGTACGGATTACAAAAGAGTTTTTTTTCAATAAGCAAAGTGAAAATATAGTGCCTGATATTATAGCTATTATTGCGGGGGTCTTTGTATCTCTTGGGCAGGAACAAACGTCAGGAGAATTGATTGGATCAAAATTTGTTAATGGCAGTATGGCAGGCCCTGTTGACTATCTATTAATCATTGGAGGCCATACCATAAATACAAGTATAGATTATGCAAAACTTTTGGATATGCCCCTGGTAAAGGAAATTATGAAATTAGAGATACCAATTATTGGCGTTCAGCCCAAAAATGTGAAATTGAGTTATATTCCTACTTACAAAGCTTTAGGAATACCTACAGTTGAAGATCTTGATACATTTATAGGCAAGGTCAAGCTAATTCAGCTTTTGGAGCAATAAGTTTTATCAATGGTTCTTCATCAATGGTTTTTTATCATTTACATGCTAAAAATAATCTGTTATAATACCTTTTGAGTAATGCGAGAGTGCTGGAATCGGCAGACAGGCATGTTTGAGGGGCATGTGTTCATTAGGGCGTGCGGGTTCAAGTCCCGCCTCTCGCACCATTATAAATAAAATCCTTATAAATTAAGGTCTTGCCAAATTGGTGATTGTAATTTTATCATCAAATACATGCAGGATTTTTTTATTGCACGGATCTTTCCATATCCTTCAGAATTATTGGAAAGATTGGTTTATATTTACATGCTGCAGGCCATTTACCAGAACATATGTACGTGGTATAATTGAAACAGAACATATGTTTTGGAGGGCGGTTTAAAAGATGGAGGATAGGATTATAATGCATGTAGATATTAACTTTGCATTTTTGGCAATGGAGGCTGCTTATCGTTTGCAATGTGGAGAAACGCTAGATATTCGTACCATTCCATCTGTAATAGGAGGCAATGAAGAAACCCGGCATGGCATAGTACTGGCAAAATCCAACCTGGCAAAAAAGGCCGGGATAAAAACAGGAGAAAGCCTTTGGAACGCCAGATTAAAATGCCCTGGCTTGCTTGTAATTCCTCCAAACTACAAATTATATATCAAGGCAAGTAAAGCGTTAACTGAAATATTAAAAAGGTTTGCACCAGTTGTTGAACAATTTTCTATTGATGAAGCCTGGATGGATTATACAAATATGGACAAAAACTTTGGCTATTATTATACTAGAGCAATTGAACTTAAAGAGACAATTAAAAAAGAGCTTGGCTTTACAGTAAGTGTGGGGATTTCTTCAAACAAAATATTAAGTAAAATGGCTTCAGATTTGAAAAAGCCTGATGCTGTCACTACCCTGTTTCCCAATGAAATAAAAGTGAAGATGTGGCCTTTACCGGTGGAAGATCTGTTTATGGTTGGTTCCAAAACAAAAAAGAAGCTCAATGATTTAAACATTAAGAACATTGGCCAATTAGCTGCATCTGATCCTCAATTAATCTATGAAAAATTAAAATCACATGGGTTGCTTATCCATGGTTATGCCAATGGGATAGACAATTCACCAGTTAGAATGGGTCAGCGCTTTGAAATGAAGGGCATAGGTAACTCATCCACATCATCAAAAGATTTAACAACCAGGCAAGAGGTTGTACTTTTTATTCGCTCCCTGGTTGAAACCATGGCAAATCGAATGCGAGAGGCAGGTAAAATGGGCAGGGTATTTTCTTTGGGCCTACGCACATCCGGTTTTATGTATTATTCTCATCAAATTAAATATCCTGTGCCAACAAACATTACTTCTGAAATTATGGAAATTTATGAAAGGTTATTAGATGAATTATGGAAGAAGGAACCTTTAAGGCATTTGGGAGTAAGAACTTCAGAGCTTTATGACGAATACAGTTATCAACTAACCTTTTTTGATAATCCTAGAAGAGAAAAACTAAAAGCATTAGATCGAACTATAGATGAATTAAGGGATAGATATGGCAGCAATTCTATTTTTTCTGCAAGTTTTATTAACAGTGGTTTAAGGTGTTTAAATGGCGGTTATCCGGAAGATGAATATCCTCCAATGAGCAGTATGCTATAAGAATGCAGGGGAGGTGAGTGAATGAAAAATTTACTTGTAGATGTTTTAGGGTTATATTTAGCCAATGGTAAAATTAAACCTCTGAGATTTAAATATGATGATCAGTTGGTAGCTGTGCAAAAGATATTAAAGGTGGAAGTGGAAAATATTGCAGGAAACAAAAGGGTGGTATTTACATGTTTACATGTAAATAACCATACACGTTTTACATATCAATTAAAATATGAAATAGAAAGTCTTAAATGGTACTTGTTCTATTAAATATGCTATTTCAAATAAAACCTCACTGAAGTTGACTTTAACTAGTTAGGACCCGGATAATCACTTATATTTATTTCAGTGGGCGGCTTTATGTTGTCTTCTCTCAAATCCACATAAAGCTTTCCTTCACTGTCTAAGGTACATAAGCTTACCTGGTCAAGAGAGGTTATTTTTTGTTTTTTTAACTCTTCCATAAGCCATTTTTCAGTGAGTCCTATCATCTCTAAATTTTGATATATTATTTGCCCATCATATATTAATTCGGTTGACATGCCTTCATATTTAGTAGGTATTTTAAGATCAGCAGGTGTAAGAGTTCTTTTTTGGGACTTCTTCTTAACTGACAAATAGCCATTGGTTTCTAAAACTGCAAATTCTACATCCTTGGGATCGAAAACTCCACGAATTCTCAGCTGCTGCATCAATTCATCCATATGGTAATTCATTTTTGCCATGTTCCTTTCAAGAATTTTACCGTTATGAATAATAATGGTTGGCTCTCCCAAAAACCACTTTGCTGCTACTCTGTTCTTAATAGTAACTGCTCCTAAAAGCCATGAAAAAAGAAACCAGACAGACATTCCCAGTAAATGTGTATAAGGCGGCGAATCCAGTTCGGTAGTCATTGAGGCGGCAATAGAGCCAACAGTTATACCTACAATATAATCAAAGAATGAAAACTGGTTTATTTGCTTTTTCCCAACAAGTCTGCTAAATAGGAGGAGAAAGGCAAAGGCAAAAAAGCCTCTTAAAGCTACATTTAAATAGTCCATAATAATTCACCCCTTAATAGCTTAACCAAATAGTGTCTAAAAAACCGTCACATGTCAAAAGACTAGACAAATTATAAGTATATTAGATTAATAAATGTCGGAATTATCAATGCTATCATGTTGGCATGAATTTTGCAAGATATAAATCTTAGCACATTTATTTTGCCGTTTATAAAAAAGAGGGGGAGTTAAGATGAGTAATGTGGCTAGAAAAGTAGTATTAACTGTAGCGGAAAATAAGCTTGTAACAAATTTCGTAAACAAGTATGGACTCACTCTTGGAGCTAGTCGTTTTGTTGCTGGAGAAAAGTTAAAGGATGCCATAAAAGCTGTAAAACAGCTTAATGCTAAAGGCATATGTGCTACTCTAGATAATCTGGGTGAAAGCTGCCATGATGAAAGAGTAGCTGCAGAAGGCACCAGGGAAGCAATTAGGATACTTGAAGCTATTAATGAAAGTGGAGTAGACAGCAACCTTTCAGTAAAATTGACACAATTGGGTTTAGATATAGACCATAATTTCTGCCTCGGCAACATGATGGAGATAGTTGGCAAAGCAAATGAGCTTAGTAACTTTGTGAGAATTGACATGGAGGATTCCTCGAAGGTAGATGCTACCATTGCCATCTTTAGAGCATTGAAGGAAAAATACCCACAAAATGTTGGTTTAGCACTTCAATCATACTTATATAGGACTGAAAAGGATATGGATGACCTCGCTGATTTAAAGCCGAGTTATAGATTAATGAAGGGTGCTTACAAGGAACCGAAAGAGGTTGCGTTTCCTAAAAAGAAAGACGTTGATGATAATTTAATAAAAATCATTAAAAAGCATTTAGACGCAGGTTTCTATACTGCAGTTGCTTCCCATGATGAGAATATAATTAATGCTACAAAAGCATATGTCAAGGAGAAAAATATTCCTACTTCCCAGTATGAGTTTCAAATGCTTTACGGTATCTGCTCTAATCTTCAGGAGCAGCTTGTGAAGGAAGGACATAAGGTTCGCTGCTATGTTCCCTATGGAACTGACTGGTACCCATATTTCTCACGAAGACTTGCTGAAAGGCCAGCAAATATTCTATTCATTCTAAAGAACCTTCTCAAAAAATAACAGTGGTATATATTTCCTTTTACGGGTATAATAAAAAGATGTATAACCCATTAGGAGGATTGCTATGTTTAGAAGAACTATAGAATTAAAAGGTCATATTGTTGACAGCAAGGTATTGCCCACAGTTTTTGAAGAAATTGAAAAGCTAGGCGGAGAGATTTTTATTGAACATAGCGTTATCGGCAAAAAAAAGGAAGACTATAGTTATTTAATTATGGAAGTTAGTGCTCAGTCTCAAGAAACATTGGATGATGTCCTTAACGTTGTTGTAAAACTAGGGGCAAACATTCTAGATGAAGCAGAGGTAGTTCTTGAACCTGCTCCCAGGGATGGTGTTTTTCCTGAAGGGTTTTATTCTTCCACAAACCTGCCTACATTTGTCTGGTACAATGATAGTTGGATTAAGGTAGAAGCTATGGAAATGGATTGTGCTGTTGTTCTAGAAGAGAAACCTAATCTCAAGGCTTACTGTGTACCCATCAGCAGGGTGAAGAAGGACCAATTAATAGTAGTGGGCAAGACAGGTGTAAAGGTTTTGGCCATAGATGCAAATGCGGATAAAGAAGTATTTAGCTTTATGGGCAGCGAGGTTAGCAGCGAAAAGCCCAAAAACCTGGTTATCAAGGATATTGCTTCTCAAATGGAAAGCATAAAAAGAAGAAATGGCAAAATCCTTTTTGTACTTGGTCCTGCTGTAATTCATACAGGTGCAGGAGTTTGGGTTGAAAAGCTTATTGAAAATAATTATTTGGATATTATTTTTGCAGGAAATGCTGTTGCAACCCATGATGTTGAGAATGCTTTTTTTGGGACATCCCTTGGAATATGCTTAAAGTCCGGAAAGTGTATACACGAAGGCCATTCCCATCATTTAAGGGCTATTAACAGGATTAGAGCAGCAGGAAGCATGGAGGAAGCAGTTATTAAGGGAGTCCTTACAAAGGGACTTATGTATACAATGATAAAGCATAAAACCCAATATGTACTTGCTGGTTCCATAAGAGACGATGGTCCAATGCCAGAGGTAATTACTGATGTTATTAAAGCTCAAGAAGCTATGAGATCAAAACTGGATGGTGTGGAAATGGTTATTATGCTTTCCAGTATGCTTCATGCAATAGCTACAGGAAATATTCTGCCAGCTTCCATAAAAACTATTTGCGTTGATATTAACCCTGCTGTAGTAACAAAGCTTGCTGACAGGGGAAGCTTTCAAACTGTCGGTCTGGTTAGTGATGTTGAATGGTTCCTGCGCCAATTAACTGAACACCTGGGGATTGATACCAAAAATTAGCATATTATAATAAGCAGATTTTATGTTTAATCAAAAGAAGAAATCAGTATAATAATTATAAAAAGCGGTTTTCTCTATGTTAAATAGAGTTAGTCGCTTTTTCTTATCCTATTTTTAGGCCCCAAAGTCACTTAACTTACTGTTAGCACTAATAATACTAATAAAGCTGTTTTTTAAAAAAATAGAAGGGAGATATTAAGGTGGAGGTCTTTAAACCCAAAAGGGTGCTGTTCGAACAAAAATCCATTGATTACCCCCTTGGGGAGAAACTATACGAAAAATTTAGAAGGGATCCTGATGTTATTGTAAAGATGATTGGATCTCACAACAGGGTCATGGGAATACCAGGCAAGAACTCACAGGAAGGTTTTAGAGAGGCAAAAAGAACTCTGGTGGTTGGTGTTAGAAAAAGTGGGGAATTCCAAACCTGCAAGCCTTCAGCACATTATCAACTGCCATTATCAACCAGCTGTCCTGGTATGTGTGAGTACTGCTACCTGCACACTACCCTTGGGAAAAAACCATACTTAAGGATTTATGTTAACATCCACGAGATTCTAGCTAAAGCCAGGGAATACATTAATGAAAGACTACCTGACATAACAGTATTTGAGGGAGCAGCTACTTCAGATCCTCTAGCCTTAGAACACTTAACAGGTAATTTAGAGGAAAGCATTAAGTTTTTTGCCAGCCAATCCCACGGAAGGTTCAGATTTGTAACAAAATACACCAATGTTGATTCTCTGTTAAACATAACCCATGGAGGTAATACTCGCTTTCGTTTCAGTATAAACACACCTTTTGTAATAACCAAATACGAGCATAATACTCCTGCCTTAGATGATCGTCTAGAAGCAGCCAGGAAAGTAGCAGCTGCAGGATACCCTCTAGGTTTTATTATAGGGCCGGTCATAGTATATGACGGTTGGGAGGTTGATTATAAAACACTATTTTTAAATTTACAGGCTGGTTTAGCCAGGGTGGTTAAGGAGCCCTTAACCTTTGAAATTATAACCCATCGCTATACAGCAAGAGCTAAGAAAAACATAATGGATATTTTTCCAAAAAACAATCTCCCCATGGATGAGTCAGAACGCCAGCTAAAATATGGCCAGTTTGGCTATACAAAGTACTTATATCCTAAGGAAGAAATGAAAAATATTAATCAAGTTTTTGAAGGCTTGGTAGAGAAATACTTGCCGAATAGCAGGATAGAATACTTTGTTTAGAAAAACAATTTACCTCTCAATTTCGTAAGCTGCTTCATATGATGGAACCTGCTAATAAGAGCAAAAGATATTATGAAGGTAAAAAGCATTAAGGAAGCTTAATGCTTTTTAAATGAAGGAGTAAAAGGATTTATGTAGAAATGTAGTTTATAAACAGTTCAATGCAAAGAACAGAAAGTAGGTTTGATATGGCACAAGTAATTTCATTTGTTGGTAGATCTAACGTGGGTAAAACCACCCATTTAGAGAAGGTGATAGCCGAAATTAAAAGACGGGGCTATAAACTAGCTACAATCAAACATGATGTACATGGGTTTGACATTGATGTACCAGGTAAGGACACATGGAGACACGGTCAGGCTGGTGCAGATAGTGTTGTTATCTCATCGCCTAATAAAATTGCTATAATTGAAAAAGTTTCAGAGGAGAAAACCCTGGATGAAATAGCACAAAAACTGCAAAATGTGGACATAATTATAACTGAAGGGTACAAAAGAGGTAATAAGCCCAAGGTTGAGATAGTTAGAAGGGAAAGATCAGCACAGCCTATATGTGAGCCCATGGAATTATTTGCCTTAGTTACAGATTGTGATATTAGCATGGATGTACCCAAATTTGGTTTTCACCAGGTAGCAGAGCTGGTGGATCTAATTGAAGAAAAATTCATTAATAAAAAAGACTTTGTCTAAAGATGACAAGGTCTTTTTTATTCTCGCCCCTTTTTGTCAATATTCATAAACTTGCTTGAAAAAAGAAGAAATTGTGGAATTTTAAAAAATAATTAGGTGTTTTTAATTAATAATGTAGAAAAAATAGCAAAAGAAGGAAATAATAACCATATAAAGAATACACTAAAGTGGTTAAAATATTACAGCTGGTTTGGAGGTATACCATGGATTTTGTTAAAACCCTTATTATTGCAGGGAGCATGCTTGTTTACCTAGGCTTTGCTCCTATTACAACTGACCATTATACTTTGAGTCACCAAAGCAATAATCACTATGAGCAAAAGGATCATGAAACCTGGTGGGAAGAATATCATAAACTGCCCAGGAAAAGTGGGGCTTTAGCTGACAGGATTACTCAAGCCCTAGAATATAGTGGATGGCTTAACGAACCATTAGAAGATGTCATTGTTAAACTTGAGGAATTTTATGGAGAGCCTTTGTTAAGTGAGATTGTTAAATCTGTATCTGAATTTAGAGCAACCCCAACTGACTGGCATTATTTATATAAGGTAGATAGTGTGTATTTGCTGCAAAAGCATGGTGAAAAAACATATTTAATTGTTGAGGTGCTGGAACTACTAAATGATGAAATAATTGATAAGGCCCTTGCACTAATTATAATTAATAGTGATTCTAAGATAATTGAACAGGATTTCAGGTGGGGGTATTAACCTAGTATTTCTTTAAAAAAATTACAGAAGTCTTGTCAATTTCACCATGTTATTTTATACTTAATGTTGCTGGGAATAAAGTAATGCACATTAAATCTAACTATTCTAGTATAAAAAATGTAAAAAACATAGAAGTATTGTACAAAAAGGAGGAAACTTTAAATGCCAACTTACGAGTATAAATGTGAAAAATGTGGTGTTTTTGAAAAAATGCAGCCAATTACTGAAAACCCTTTAACCAGCTGCCCTGAATGTGAAGGTAGGGTTCAAAGACTTATCAGCAAAAATGTGCATGTAGTATATAAGGGTGGTGGTTTCTACACCACTGACAATCGCAGCCCAGATTATAAGTGTTCTGAGGGTAAATGCTCTGATGGTAAATGTTCAAATGACTCCGGCAGCAAGGCCAGCTAAGCTGCCTTTTTTTCATATACTCTTTAATGTTAAGGAAAGGTAATTATGGGTCGAGAATTAAAGGAGTTTTTAATTAATAAAATAGCTGCAGGGCCTTTGCGATTTTATGATTTTATGAAATATGCGTTGTATCATCCTTGTTGGGGATACTATGTAAAGGATAAAATTAAAATAGGGAAGGAAGGGGATTTCTATACTAGTCCCCATGTACATAGTGCCTTTGGACATTGCATAGCAGATCAACTTCACGAGATGTGGACAATCTGCCATAAGCCCAAGGACTTTTACTTAGTCGAGGCGGGGCCTGGGACAGGCTTATTAGCAGGTGATATCCTGGAGTACTGTCAAAAGCATGAAGATTTCTTTACAGCAATTAAATATGTATTAATGGAAACCAGCCCTTATATGATTGAGATACAAAAGAATAAACTGGAGAAATATGCTGCCAAATGCATATGGATAAAGTCCCTTGCCAGCTTGAACAGCTTTACAGGAGTAGTTTTTTCCAATGAATTGTTAGATGCTTTTCCTGTACATAAGGTTACAAAAATAGGTAATGAATTAAAAGAAGTCTATATCAATTATCAAGATGGCTCCTTTTATGAGACTCCTGGTGAAATATCTACCCATGATATTATGGTCTATATTAATGAATTACATATTGAGTTAAAAGATGGGCAAGAATTAGAGATAAATTTAGAAGCCAAAGAATGGTTGACAGAGCTGGCTTCAAAGCTGGATAAGGGTTTTGTAATAACAATTGATTATGGTTACAAGATAAGCGAATTAGATGAGCCCTTCAGGTTTAAGGGTACATTAATGAGCTATTCCAACCATACAAGCACTGAGGATGTTCTGGGGCATCCAGGAGAGCAGGATATAACCTCCCATGTGAACTTTTCTGCTTTAAAGCATTTTGGGGAAAAGGTCGGATTACAAACTGCAGGGTACACCTCCCAGATGAGATTTCTAATTAACTTAGGTATAGCAGATAAAATGACCCTAGGACCTGATGTTGAAGGTGTAAAAAACTCATTGGCATTAAAAAGACTTACCTTGCCTGATGGCATGGGTGAGAGATTTAAGGTTTTGGTACAGTATAAAGGGTTGGAAGTAACAAAATTAAAAGGTTTAAGCGGTTTTTTTGATACCTTAAAAATATAAAACATGAAATAAAGGAGGATAATTTTCAATGGAAGGAATTTGGTTTACAGAAAAACAACTGCCAGGATTAGCTGTTTCTTGTCTAGTAAAGAAAACATTGCACCATGAAAAAAGTGAGTATCAAGATGTGAAGGTTGTTGAAACTGATACCTTTGGTACAATGCTGCTTCTTGATAACGTTATACAAACTAATGTAAGAGATGAGTTCATCTATCATGAAATGATTAGCTTTCCAGCACTTAATACCCATCCAAACCCTGAAAACGTACTGGTCATAGGAGGAGGAGATGGAGGAACCATTAGAGAGGTGGCTAAACATCCCAGAGTTAAAAAAGCCACTTTGGTTGAAATTGATGGAGTAGTAGTAGAGGTGAGTAAAAAGTATTTACCGACAATTGCTGCTGGATTAGAAGACCCAAAGGTGGAGGTCAAGATTGATGATGGCATTAAACATGTAAAGGATAACAAGAATACATATGATGTAATCCTGGTTGATTCCACAGATCCAATTGGGCCAGCGGTTGGCCTATTTGCAAAGGAATTCTATACTGATGTATTTAATGCATTAAAGGAAGATGGAATCTTTGTTGCCCAAACTGCTTCACCTGTGTTTAATGGAGAAATGATTAAGAGAATCCATAAGGATTTAGGTGAAATCTTCCCGGTTAAAGACCTCTATGTTGCCACAATACCTACATATCCTGGTGGATACTGGTGCTTCACCATGGGCAGCAAAAAGCACAGCCCGAGAGAAGTGGCAAAGGAAAGTATTGCTGCACCCAACACCAGGTACTACAGCCCAGATGTTCATTTTGGAGCCCTTGCACTTCCTCCCTTTGTTGAAGAATTAGTAAAGTAGCAGGTATAAAATAATGGAAAACAGTTTTTATAAAAGCGGACAATTTTTAGGAGCAGTTTCTGAATATGATGGAGCCAGGGCTGTCATCTATGGTGCTCCCATGGATTTTACTGTCTCCTTTAGGCCTGGCACTCGCTTTGGCCCTGAGAAAATAAGAAGTGTTTCTATTGTATTGGAGGAATATAGTCCATATCAGGACAGGCATCTGGAAGAGGTAGTCTTTTATGATGCAGGTGACCTTGCATTGCCCTTTGGCAATGTTGAAAAGAGTTTGCAGATGATATACCAAGCAACAAAAAGACTCCATGAAGATAAGAAGTTTCCAATTCTTCTTGGTGGAGAGCATCTTGTAAGTCTACCTTCAATTCAGGCTGCCCATGAACATTTTAGAAACTTAAAAGTTATTCAATTTGATGCTCATGCGGATTTAAGAGAGGATTATGAGGGAGAACCTAACTCTCACGCTACTGTTATTCGAAAGGCGGCAGAATTAATTGGTGGCTCCAATGTATTTCAGTTGGGAATCCGCTCTGGAACAAGGGAAGAGTTTGATTACGGGAAGAGGAATACAAACTTCTATTTTAATCAGGTAATAGAACCTTTAAATGAAATCGTTGAAAAATGCAGCGCAGATCCGGTATATATAACAGTTGATATTGATGTGCTTGACCCAGCCTTTGCACCTGGAACTGGAACACCTGAACCTGGGGGATTCTCTGTTAGAGATTTATTATATGGCTTCAAGGAGCTTGGTAAATTGAACATTGTAGGTTTTGATTTGGTAGAAGTGTCTCCTGCATATGATAAATCAGATATAACATCTATAGCAGCTGCAAAGCTCGTGCGAGAAGCGCTTCTGGGCTTTGTCAAAACATAATACTCTTGCATTTATAATGCAAGAGCATCCAATTTTTTAGGGCACTTAATCTATTTACCGATAAAAACTATTTTATATGATACTTCAAAAAGGGCTTGTTATAATACAAGAACCGTGCTATAATAATCAAGCGTTAGGACGGAAAGATAAATTACCAAGAAATTTCTTTTGACATTTATCTGAGTTTGATGTATACTAAATCTTGTCGGATTTAAGGGGAGCTGTGGTGTAGTGGTCTAACATACCGGCCTGTCACGCCGGGGATCGCGGGTTCGACTCCCGTCAGCTCCGCCATTTAATCTGCCTCGGTAGCTCAGTCGGTAGAGCAGAGGACTGAAAATCCTCGTGTCGGTGGTTCGATTCCGCCCCGAGGCACCATTTTCATGCGGGAGTAACTCAGTGGTAGAGTGCAACCTTGCCAAGGTTGAAGTCGAGGGTTCGAATCCCTTTTCCCGCTCCATTTATGAAATGGCGGCATAGCCAAGTGGTAAGGCAGAGGACTGCAAATCCTTTATTCCCCAGTTCAAATCTGGGTGCCGCCTCCATTAAAATACTAATATAATACTTCCTGCCGGGGTGGCGGAACAGGCAGACGCACAGGACTTAAAATCCTGCGGGACTTAACTCCCGTATCGGTTCGATTCCGATCCCCGGCACCACTTACACAAAGGTTTCAGCGATTTAGAACAGTTGCCTAATAGCGGCTGTTTTTTTGATTCGTTGCCATGATTTTTTCTTGCCTTAATGTTATGACAGTGATACCTTCAGGGCCCTATGGCTATCATAAAGATAGAATGGGTTTATTTTTATATTATTGGAAAATGAAGTAAAAACTTAAGCTATAAGTAGGAAATTGGAAAAATTTATCGAATTTAACAGTGTAGTTACCTGTTAAAAGTAATGATTATAAATTGATCAAAGAATTAGTTTGCCGATTGGTATAGGTGACAGAGTTCAGGAACTGAAAGAATATGGGGGTTATGGAAAGGAAAATGAAAAGGTTTATTTATTATCCTGATTTTGAAGTGAGGGACGAGACTTGGTTGAAGTTTGCACCATTGTATCTTGAAGAAATCAATCCAATAATCCCATTTTCGGGAGAAAAACATCTAAGCAAAGAGTTTGCAAATCTAATTGAGAGTTCTGATTTAATTAAGCCAATTAGACCAACAGACAATCAAGGCAGGACCTCTTCCTTAGATGCAACAGGAAAAGATATGCAGATGAAAAATACGAATTTGCTAAACTATATTCTGAGTGTTTGGAATTAATTGAAATATATATACCCCACGATTTCCTTTATCATAAGCTATATAAAAATGCACTCAAAACAACACTTTTAAAGTCATTTAATATAAAAAAAACAGTAGCCTGGCTATTAGGTAAAGATTTTGAGTTATTTGAGTGGGTTACATTACCTCAAGATGCTCTATATGTAAGTAAACAAAACTGGTACAATGAATTTAAGTCTAAAACCATAAATATAAATTATTTAGATAGACTAGATAGTTGCCGCAAAGAATTATCGCTAATGCTAAAAGAAGCATCTGAAAAGTATTTAGTGTTACACAGCAAATTAAACTAGCATACCAAAGTCAAAATATATAAACCTAGAAATGAACAGAAAAAGAAGCAATTAGAGCAGATTAAACAATCTGCATCCAAGGAAAAATGCTAAAAAGGCAAATAGAGAAAACCAAAACCTTGAGGCGCTACCCCAAACCCCGGGATTTATCGCTTTCATTCTCCAAGAGTAAAAAGAAAAAGGGCAGCAAAGTGTACTACCCTTTTACTCTTTATAGAATCCCGACAGGCGCTCAGGTTGCATCCCTGCAGAACCCTAATATAAAACTTTAAATTAATTACGATGTAAAAATTTTGAAGGAAACGTGCTATAATGTAGGTAGATAGAAGACAGATAAAGGGGTTGGGTCAGATGAATTTCGTGAGAAAACTAGTCAATAGCAATATTTTTTCCGGAATAATTGATATTCCTCAAAGTATGAAAAATAGAAAAGTTGAAGTTATTATTAAGCCAGTAGATGATGAGGCTGATAAGAATAATAATACAGCAAGCATAATTAAACTACGAGGAGCCTTAAGTAAATACAAAAAACTTGACCTAATAGATGAAGAAAAAAGAGCCTGGTCTATAGCAGTGGTGGAAAAACATGAAGATAACAGACGCTAATATAATACTAAGATACCTATTAGAAGACGTACCTGAGTTATCCAAGAAAGCTTCTGAAATTCTAGAAACCAATGAAATATTTATACCCAATGAAGTATTTGCTGAAATTGTATATGTTTTGGAAAAAGTTTATGAAGTAGACAGAGAAGAAATAAGCTCTACTCTTATGGAGTTAATTAATACTCAAAATATTAATGTAGCAGATAAAATAGTGCTGAATAAGGCATTAGAGCTTTACTCAGCAACAAAGTTTGATTTTATTGACACTATTTTGTACTCCTATAATAAATATAAGAATTATAAAGTTTTTACTTTCGATAAAAAGTGGATACGCTATCTTTTAAGTCTACCATCCCAAAACACATTTTTCATTTTTAGTGCTATGACCAAATGACCCACTGCAAACAAGCAGTAATAATAGATATACAGTAATGCTCCTGGAGTTAATTATTAAATTGCTGATAACAGGATTGGTTTCAGGCATAAACATTTCAGACTTACTAAGAAATAATGTTTCTACGTAGAAATTCCATAAATATGGTTTTCTGTCAGTCATTCTTAAACCAACAAGCGATAGCTATATAAAAAAGAGACGGCTACTATGCACACCGGCTCTTTAAATTTAGCTATTTATTTCTTAGATGCTTCTTTTTAGCCTTATAAGATAGAATATCTCCTTTAGCCTCACGTAACTTCTCCTCAAAAACTGTCTTAAACCAAGCAGTTCGGTTTTTAGTTGGCGGATACTGATACAATTTATCGCTTAGCTTACAAATAGCTTCAATCATCTCGATTTGACCATAAGCTAACTCCTTGGCCCTCTTAACAGCTAGAGGCAATAGGTCATGGAACCCGGTGATAACAAAGAACTCTTCTAACTTCCTATTTTGCATATTACCGTTAGGGTTCGTAATAAATTGGGTAAACATACTCCAATACCTCCTTTATAAAGGTCTAATAAAGCTTCTTAAAAAGCTTAAGCTATAGATACTACAATAAGTTCCTTTAAATCCTAAGGTTTATTCCTCTTTTGAAGCCTGTAGTTTTCACCATTCATATTTAAAATAGTAGATTGATGCACCAACCTGCCTATTAAAGCAGAGGTCATATGCTCATCCTTACCAAGAAAGGTGACCCATTTAGAAAATTCAAGATTAGAAGTAACCATAATGCTTTTTGTTTCATACCTAGAAGCAAAGATTTGAAATAGTAAGCTTGCACCGGCAGCATCATAAGAAAGATATCCCAGTTCATCGATTATCAAGGCGTCGCAGGCATTAATGTTCTTTAAAAACCTGGTTAAGAGTTTTTCATTAGCAGCCTCAGTCATTTGAGTAACAAGCTCAGAAGCTCTTCTAAACTTTACCGTATAGCCCTTTCTAATAGCCTCAACACCAAGAGCAGTAATGATGTGGGTTTTTCCTGTTCCACTTCCACCTATTGCAACGACGTTTTGTTTTTTTGCAATAAACTCACAAGTAGCAAGTTCCATCACAGTATCCTTCTTAAGCTCAGGCAGTCTGTCTTGATCAAACTCAAAAGTATCCAGGGTTTTTACAATAGGAAAGGCAGCATTTTTTAAACGATACCTGTATCTATTCTGGTCCTTAATAGAAGCTTCCGTAGAGAGCAGATTATATAGGAACTCTTGCTTGGTTAAATCGTTTTTCATATACTCTTTGTAATCAGCAAAGGTATAAAGCTTCAAATCCTTTGCCATAGCCAGTATCTTTTCATGAATAGAAGAATTATCTAGTGCACTTGTCATTAGTATCAATCCTCACTTTCTAATAGTTCATCATACTTATTAAAATCCACAGATGAAACTTTAACTGCATCATCAACATGCAGTTTATCAGTCAGGCTTTTTTCCTGTATCTCAAGATAAAAACATACCAGTTCATAGGAAGGACTACCTGTCATATTTGCCTGCTTAACTGCCCAAAGAAGAGTATCTTGGGGTATCTTTTTACCCAACAGCAGTATGTTTACCAGCTGATAATTTCTATCCTTACCCTTACAAAGGTGCATGAAATCAGTTAGTTCTTTAGGCATAATACCCCTATTAATAGGAGCAGCATTTTTAATAGCCCTGGGCTTTCTTTCTAAGATCTTAAGATAATGCTCTGGAATATATTGATGATCAGATGAGCTAAGAGCCTTTTTGTGCCTATATATTAAAGAACCCTCGTGATAGATATCCACATTAAAAGGAGATAACTTAAGGGTTACAGATAACCCCACATAATCTGCCGGTACAGAATACTTTGTACAACCTAGTCTAACTGTCAAATCATGATAGACTAAAGCCTTAATCTCCTCAGCAGGGTCAAAAGGATATACTGGTAAAGGTAGCAGATGTTCTTTTTCCTCATCAAGCATCTGCTTTATTGACCTTGGGCGATCCTTAATCTTATGGTTTAGGCAGTACTCCATACATTTATGGGTTACATGCTCCTGCAGCTCATTAAAATTTGCTGCATGCGGCATGGGAGTAAAGGCAATTTTACGAACAATGGATACAAGGTTCTCGACAGCACCCTTTTCCCACCCGCTATAAATATTACAAAACACCGCTTCAAAGGCATAATGGGCTTCAAGCTTTTTAAACTTTTCCTGTTTAATGGCATCCTTGCCTGAGCCTTCAAGAACAGCACTTTTTAAGTTATCATAATTATTTAGTATACTAAATAATTATGATTATGCCGCAGAAATGATTATCTGAGATAAATACGCCAAACCCATCTGTCAGGGCATCATTGTTAAAAACTGCGGAATAATTTTTTAGTCCAAAGAGTACAATTTCTTACGAATATCCGGATCCTTCCACAACTCAATTCCATCCAAGTGGCCTTCATTTGCCTTTTTCATTGCCTCACTTACCATATCCCAGGTAACAAAAGCATAGAATCCGGATGTAGTATTCATGCTTGAGTGTCCCAGTAGTTCCATTATCGCAGGCAGCTGTACACCCGCGATGTATAAGTGCATCGCTCTGCTCTTTCTTAGAAGATGACAGTGGATTCTATCCGGGATGTCTGGGACTTGCTTACGCGCTTTGTCAGCACTTTCCTTTAAAACTCTGCTTACAGAGTCTACAGATAGCGGCCATAGTGATCCTGTCCGTCTTGTGTAAAATAGTGGGGCATGTCTATCCATTTTAGGATGAAACTCATTCAAATATGATTGAATAAGCTTAGCAGTCTTGGGCGACAAAGTAACGTTTCGAAATCTATCGCCTTTTCCGTGCAGAGTCACAAAAGAATCGCCTTCTGTACCAGACTTTTCATTTAAAAAAAGATCGCCAACTTCAATGTCAACGAGTTCCTGTACTCTAGCAGCACTATCATAGAGCAACGTTAACATAGCTATGTTCCGCCTACCCATGATTCTCCTGCTGTCGGGTGCACTCATAATAGCCATTGCAGCTTTATTGGACATGTATTCAATCTTATCTTTTCTAACTTTTTTTGATGGGACTTCAAGGACTTCACGACTGACCGATTCATTGGTGATAACATGGCGCGCACAATAACGCAAAAATGTCTTAATCGCGGAGAGCCTTAAATTACAGGTTCTCGGCCTGCAATTTAGTTCTTTTGACATCCATACCATAAAGCCTTCAATGCAGGCAGGCGTTAACGCTCCAATTGTGATGGTGTCTCTGGTAAGCCCCGAATTTTCAATATATTTGATTAAGGTCTCAAGCGCTTGTTTGTAGGCTTTTACGGTATTCGGAGAGACTTCCCTTGCGTTTGGCAAATACACCTTAAGAAAGGATCGAGCCAAAGACCAGAACTCATTTACATCAGAGTCTTGTTTCCTTTTACTCATATGGAACCTCCAAAATATCGGGCATCATCCAGTCCAGGTCCGTTTTGATCTGGGTTATTTCTTTTCGAATAGGCGGTGATAAATGAAAGTAATACTGAAAACTTTCTGGTAACTTATGTCCCATATGTCTCATTAAATATGGCCGCAGAACATTTACATCCTCTATAGCCACTCCGCTGCGCATGCATAATTCGACATTTCGATATAGAAAATGATGGCGAAAGTCGTATAGCCTGGGCTCTCCGCGCCTACTGGGCAGGATGTAGGAGACCCAAATTTCCCTAAAGTGTTTGGAAAAATCATCGCGTGACCGGTTAACAGAAGCAGGAAATAGATACTTGTGACATGGGAATATCTTTTCGATCACAGAATTGTATTTGGAAAGAACTTTAGACAACTCATCGCTCATATACACAACCCGGTCTCCGGTCTTAGAGTCGACAATGGTGACTTCTCCGGTTTGAAAATTCACATTTTCCATCAATATTTTCAATTCACAGGTTCTTACCCCTAAACAGTGCATAAACAAATATGCCGCTGGAAGTACAATATGCAATGATGGCTCTTTCTCATCCGGCTTCAATTCAGTGCATGCGCCAAAGAATAATTCGATATCATCTTCTGAAAACAGATACGGCGGTTTTGGAGTCCCTCCTTGTGCAGTATCTTCTTCAATTACAAAGGCTTTTGGGTACCCAATACTTGTAAGGTATTTGCCAAAAACTCTGACCGACCCTACCCGACCAGCACGTGTATTTGGATGTTCATCGCCCCGTTTCAAAACCCATTTGTCAGCCAACTGTTGCGGGGTAAGGAGTTCATTTTCTTTTGATGCGCAAAAAGCATCGAAAGTCCTCAGACGATACCCGGCTTGTTTGTACTTAAAACCACTAGATATTTTAAATGCAATAAAAGTCGATATTTCCTCTGCGTAAGGACCTGCGATGTAATTTCTGTCCGGGATAGAAAAGGCGTTTGAACAGCCAATTGCTGTAAGGTAGATACCAAAAGCTCTAATAACAGAAGTATTCCTGCTGCGCTTGCTACAACTGCCATCATCTTGAGTAAGTAAAAATTTATCCGCCAACTGTTGAGGGTTCAATTCCAAATTGGACTGCTCATTACAAAACCTATCAAAGTCCTTTAAGCGAAACTCCTCATTTGTGTACTTCAAACCAGAAGACCTTTTTGTTTTAAGAAACGATACAATTTCTGGCGCAAATAAACCTGTGTATCCAGTAAACGCCGGTTTTGGCATAACTCCATTTACATAAGGAACCTCAAAAGATTTCAAACTACTCTGCATGGTGAGATACATGCCGAACTCTCTGATCATCCCAATATTAGCTGTGCTTTTTTCTTTAACAATCTTGCACCAGGTGTCTGCCAACTGCTGGGGAGTCAAAAATTCATTCTCCTTCATTGAGCAAAATTTATCAAAAGCTTTTAGGCAGTACTCCTCGGAAATATATTTTCGACCCGCTGATCTTTTTTGTTCAACAAACGCCTTGATTTCACTGGCAAAAGGACCGGAATTTATACTAAACAGCTTGGGAGCGTTTCCTTTGGCGCTAAATACAGTAAATGCTTTGGGGTGTCCCTGTGCGGTAAGGTACTGCCCGAGCTGCCTGACACAGCAGCCACCATCATATTTCGGTTTATCATTACCTGGCTTTACCCAAGCTTCAGCTAATTGCTGAGGAGTTAAGGCTCGGTTTTCCACAGCATTACAAAATCTATCAAAGGCTTTTAACGCAAACGCAGAGCTTGTATAAAGGGATCCTGATTGCCTCTTGAAATCAATAAACTCCCCGATTTCTTTAGCTAATGGGCCGATAAGGTTATATTGTTGTTTTTTATCAGCAATCATGTCATCAACCATTCTTTCATTGAATTCGGTATAGGCAGACAGATCGATTTCATTTTTTTCATATCCAGTTCAGTATATAAATCAACGGAGTCTTCGCCAACGTGTCCGATAGAGGCAGCGGCCTTTTGTATGGGAATACCTTTTGCAATCATTCGTGATACTAAACTGCGTCTTAGTGCTCTTGGACAATGAAGGCCGTCGGCAACAAAAGTGACACCGGCTTTTTTTAATGCATTTTTAAGAATATGATTGCAATTTTCTGGCGAGATGCGACGGTAGGGAGCCCCTTTAGTAAGAAAAATATATTTCAACCCTGTTCCTTTTGGACGTTCTTCTGTCATATATCTGATAATCGCTGACCCCATCACCGGAAATAGCTCAATGTTCATCCATTCACCTGTTTTGCTCTGAATGAATCCGATACTGCCGTTGCTCCAATTAATGTCATCAAGTTTGAGACCGGTGATATCTACTGGTCTCATGCCCGTTGCCAGCAGTATCGTCACTATCGCCTTTGAGCGCAAATCTACATCGCTACTTTCAGTGTACTTCCAGAGGACTTCTATGTTTTCAGTGCTCATAGCGTGAACTGGTTTCCTCTTATGCAAGGTGTGAAAACTCGCAAATAGTATGAGGTCAATAGGGAACTCTGCAAATTTCAGGTAGGTTTTCAGAAGCGATGGAACAATCTGCAGACTCCTATGCGACCATTTACCGCCCAAATCAGTAATAAATTCCCGAATATCAATTACTGTAACCTTAGATGGAACACTCTTTTTTTTCGTATCAAGATAAAGCAGAAATTTTGTTGCTACCTGAAGATATGATTTTATCGAATCCTTTCTTTGTTCTTGCACTTTGAGATGCTGCTCATAGGCATTTAGACTTTCTCGTAGAAACTTGGTACGGATTTGATCATCTTCTTTTTCAATTGTGAAAACATGGGCGGCGTCAACTGCTGTTGCGGTCAAGTTAAGAAGTGCTTTTCTTTGGACGCTTCCGCGAGCATGGTTAGGACTCCTTTGTTTGCCTTCTTCAATATACTGAGCTATAAATTCTGCAGAGAGTTTTTCTGCGTTTAATAAATCTGCAAAATGTTGAAGATCGTTAAACCTTTCGTTGTAGTGCCATATTGTTGACTTCTGATACCCCTTTGCTTTCACCAGCAACTTTGCTTTCACAATTAAATCTGATATTGGTATTTTTTTTAATTCATTCGAGAGCTTTATTCGCTCACTTAATCGAGGCATATTTACACATCCATTCTATGTTGTATTACAGCATAGAGTCTTCCCTGGATGTGCTATATTATTCCGCACTTTTTAACAATGATGCCCCTGACAGGCGGCTTTGAAGTATTAATCGCCGATAATCATTTCTGCGGCATAATCATAAATACATCTTAAAGGCACACCACCAAAGTACTCAAAGGCCATCACATGACCGGTAAAAAAGCTTGAGCTTGTCTTATCAGGAAAAACTGCGGCAAATATTCCAAAGCTGTAGGGAAGTACTGCACAAAAGATAGATACCCTTGTTTTAACCTTATTTATATACGCATAAACATCACCCCAATCAAATTCAGCGGCTTCACCTGGTTCAAACTCTAAGGGGATAAAAACCTCCGGCTTGTCTACACGCATCTCTTGAATATATTTTCTAACAGTAGATTCGCCAATTGAAAAACCTGCTCTAGTAAGTATCTGCCAGATGATTTTTGCATTTAACTTTTGTTTTTTAGGAGCATCTTTATTGTCATTTATGATTTTAATTATCTCAGCCTCAATTGTTAAACGTAGCGGATTCTTCTCTATTTGATACTCCTTTCTAATACCGGGCAGGATAGCACCGTTACAATATTTTCTAATTGTGGTTCTGCTTACCTTAAGGTGTTTTGCTATTTGTCTTTGACTTAACCCTTCTACTGCATAAAGTCTTCGTATCATTTTGTATGTCTCAGTATCAATAGTTGGCACTGTTAGCACCTCCTGATGCAGTTTTATTGTGACTAGGAAGTTTCCCCAGGGAAACAAGATGGTATTCTATTAGTGCACTAAAGCGACTAGTGCTGTCATATACCACCTTTAATACTCCTTGATAGTTTTTAATATCATCAGCTTTTGTACTGGCAAGATACATTTCTATTTCAGATATGAGCTTGATTAATAGCCTCATTGCTGCATTAAATTTAGTAATATTTATGCTGGCATCTTTAGCTATATCTTCATCAGCACATTTTTTAATCATTACTGGATGAAGGTTATCTGCTGCTGTAACTGGATCTTTTATGATTTGTTGTTTTAAGCTTTCCGGGGTAGTTTTACTGTTATATGCACTAACCAAACGCTCTACTGTAGACTTTGGAATATCTTTTTTGTAGATTTCCGTGGCAAATTTATGCTGCACTTCATTTGGAAGACGTGCAATGTCTGCAGCACTTGCTGGACATATCTGCTTTTTAAATACCATTTCGGAAACGTTAGCATTTAATTGTTCTGCTAAGGATAGCCTTTTACTTACCCAGGATTTTGATTTAAAAAGAGCCTCCCCTAGCTCTTTTTGTGTGTAGCCCCCGCTTGTTAGCAGTTCCCTTAGTATTAATCCTTCTGACAATGGGTTTAATCCTTTTTTAAATGAGGATAGCATTAGAATTGCTTTACAGGTATCTGCTTTACTTTCTAGCTTTGTTACAAAGACATCAGCTTTTTTTACATCCATTTCTTTTAAGACTTCCAGCTCGTTTTCTCCTGTTAGTGTCATTAGTTCCCCTTGGTGGTTTTCCATGACCACTATTGGGCTTAACAGGCCGTACTGAAGTATGCTCTTTTCACATAGGGACCTTTGGGTCTTTGTTATGCCTAGTGAGAGCATTTTATTTCTTGGTATTAGTTTAATTTCTACTTCTTTTATGGGATATTTTAGTGTTTGCATCCCATATCACCCCCTTGCCATGATAGTACTTGTATTTTTGGTGCAAGGATATATGGGTTTAGGATCTGTGGTGCTTTTAAATGATGAATTTTACCTTGTGGTTATAGTAGCTATAGTTTAGTAGGCTACTGTATTCTATGGTGTGAGTGATGTTTAGTACAGGACCTAGTACTGTAAGTAGTATGGCATATTTTTTTAAATCTTCATCCTCCCAGTGCTTTCTATGGACTAGTTTAATGGATAGTAGATCAGTTTTTATCTTAATGGCTGGTGCTTTGATAAGCTCTAGTAGTTCTTCTGCTATTTCTTTTAGTTTTTTTAGGCTTCTTGATATGGTGGAGTGGCTAAATGTATCTAAGCCAAATTTTTCTTTTGTTTTTGCTGCTGCTGCTCGCATGCTTAAGCTGCTGCTCAAATACAATGCTACTGCATATAGATGGACGTATACTGGGTGTTTTCTATTGGGGAGTTTAATTGAGGGCCAAAGGACAGTATTTTGTGCATGAGGATTTTTTAGCAGGGGACAGATTTGCACAAGTTCGCGGTTTTTGATAAACAGTTTATATGAAGCTGTTTTTCTGCGCATATACCCACTTTTGGATAAGTTTTCTAGCGTCTCTTTGCTTAAAGTTGCTTGGGAATTTTCTAAATTAATATTGATTTTATCGTGTGTCAGTGTTATTATCATATTGCTTTTGGGAAAAGAACTTTGAGAGTTAAATGTTGGCGCATTTAACATAAACATCTCAAAGTTCTTTCGTTTTTCCTCTTTATTTTCATAATATTTGCTGCTAGAGTGTGGTTCACTTCATGGCCCCATTTTTTCTTAGCACGCTAAAAAAAGTATACCACATGTTTGGTATACTTTTGCTGTAGCATTGGTTGCATTTTTGGTACACTTAATTCGTAGCGTATCCAAAAAAGTTGAGCAAGCTATTAACTTAGGAAATCTCAATACAAGAAACTGCCTCGAATGAAATATAAATAGGGCTCTAGCTGCTATTTGCCAAAACCCTATAATAGAAAGATTGTATGGATTTTCTGTTATCAATTAAGTTACCTTTAATTTATTTGATAAGGTTATGCTTAGGACGACACCCGTCCCCGGCACCATCCATTGAATACCAAGGCTTTGCAGGTTTTTACATGCAAAGTCTTTTTTTATTTGTTTTCGTTAGACTTTTAAAAAATCCACCCTATAGTCCTGCGCACCCTTAAATTAAATATTATTTTACCGTTAAATATAACAAGGTACGTATCCCCTGCTAAGCAATCGAGCAGATGCACCAGAAGAAGCGGCTAAGGCCTATACTAAACGATGGAAAATTGAAGTTTTTTATCGTACAGCTAAGCAGAACCTTGGATTAACTTCATGTTACGCTAATCGGAATCAGCTCACTTCGCACATGTGGAATTATTTCCGGCCAAAATTTTTGACACTAAGGTTATGAAATTGGGATTATTATCCTGGAATTGCATAACTACTGTAAGTGTGATAAGTAGATTGATCGAATAAAATTTGCTCAACTAGCTATACGTATAAAAGAGAAGGTTGAGGAAAAACATAGAGCCCAATGCCATCATAGAGGGTTTGTGCGTGCAAATCATGCATATAGACATTATTACAGGAATTGTTCCAGTGGAGCAGATATTTCTTTTTGGTTCATATGCAACTGGTACACCACATTCTGACTCAGACTTAGATATTTTTGTTGTAATAAAAGAGGATGCTGATATTCGAGAAATTGATGCAATGAAACTGATAAACAAAGCAATTAGAGATAAAAAAACAATGCCTGTAGATGTGATAGTTAGCAAGAAAAATAAATTTAATCAACGAAAGTATATTCCATCTATAGAGCGTCAAATAGCGCAGGAGGGTGTGGTGCTCTATGGATAATTTAACAAGTGCAAAGGAATGGCAAAGGTTTGCAGAAATGGACTTAATGAGTGCAGAATATCTTCTTAAGATGCGTCCTGTTCCTATTGAAATTATCTGTTATCATTGTCAACAGTCAGCTGAAAAATATCTAAAGGGATATCTAGTACTGCATGAGATGAATCCACCGAAGACTCATGACCTAAATCAATTACAAAAGCTATGTGCCAATATATCTGGTAGTTTTTCAGATATAACAGATCATTGTTCTGATTTGACAGCTTATGGGGTACAACCTAGGTATCCGATGCAATTAATGCTAGAGGAAAGAGATATGCAGGATGCCTTAATAAGTGCGAAGGCAATTAGGGATTTTATTATCAATATAGCACCACAAATGGTACAAGAAGAGTAGGAGTATATATGATAATAGAACTACCATCCTCCGTAGGGTATGACACATCATATAGGATGCGACGCGTTTGATGGTTTATGCGAAGCTATGACATATCCTTTAACCAAGAGAGTAAACCTTAGAAATACTAAAGAGTAGCCAACAAGATAGCTACTCTTTTTTGATGTCATTCGAGACTTTTTATGACAATTAGATTATAGACTCAGCCATTTTGATTATTTCTTCTTCATTTATATTGCCGCTTATTATAAAAACAAATGTTTTATACTGCCATATCATTTGAACCCTATCCTCGAAGACAATTAACGTTGCATCACTTCCATTAACAGCTATAGTTTTTTCTTCAATACTTCCTCTAACATTATGTGAAAAACTAGTGGCACCAGTAGTAGGTATTTGAGTCACAATAAGCTTGTCATTGACATCAGCAGTAGAAAAGTGGATCTCAATAGATGTTGAAATAGATTGTGGATCATCTATATAAATACCATCAAACATAAAGCCTAACGGTACATAAGAAGGCATGTTAATAGGATATTTAACCATCTGACTTGCTTCATCCATTGACAGCAGGTCTTTTTCTGTTGTTACTCCCAATGGATTAATAGGTGTACCCTCTTCAGTACTAGTTTGTTCATTAGTAGAGGTAGTTATGTTTATACTTGTAATTCCATCAATAGTGGTTCTAATTTTTTCAATAAACCACATGTAGCTTAGCAAATTAATATCGGAAATTTAACCAAATATTATCACATTAAAATAGGTGACACAAAAGAGTAATCCTACTGGAAAGTGCAAAAATATTTTCACTTTACAGTAGGATTGTTTATTGTAAAATATTTTGCATAGGAGAGTGATCTTACATGCAAATATTTTTTACAGTATTGGAAGGCATAGAGGAATACATCGAAAAAGGGAAGGGTTATCCGTTTCCTCCACCCCCACTTAGAAGATGTCACAACCACGATTGTAATAAGGTAGTGCAGTTTAAGAAGCATGGATTTTATCAAAGGCATTTGATTACTAATATCTACAGGGATAAAATCTTTATCAGGCGCTACATCTGTCCCATCTGCGGCCATACCATTTCATACCTGCCAAGCTTTTGTCTGCCAAGATTTGTGCATGGGTTGAAGGAGATTATTATGTACCTGGAAAGAGCTTTTTTACGTAAAGGAACTTTGAAGGCTTGCCTAGATAAGCTTAATAGCATAAATGATGGTCTGAGTCTTTCAAGACAGCTTGTGTATCACTACATGAAAAGGTTTATGCAGAACTTAAGTCTAATCCAGACCGGATTACGCCAACTAAACCCGAAGCTAGAGCTACCAAAAGCTACCCTTTCAGCAAAAGAAAGAGCAAAGAAGTTAGTGGTTATGATGAAGGATGAACCTGACCAAGAGAACTCCTTCTCACAAAAATTTTATGAGACAACCAACAAAACTTTCCTTACTCTTTGCAAATAATTATAGCATTAAAAAAAGCATATTTTAAGACCTGGTTAGAAAAATGTGTTCCAACACTTCATTTTCCTATGTTTGGGCTAACATACTTGGTAATATTAGTATAGAGCCTTGACCGGTCACGGCTTCCTAAGTTCATTTAAAGGAGGCCTTAACAAGTGCTTGATGAAAATACCAGAAATGCAATAGCTTTAAAAAGATTTTCTCTGATAAGCCCAGTGCTCAATGGACAAGTTACAAACAATACAGCCTATTACTCTACTGTTACCGAAAAGCCTATTGAGATGCCCTATTATGGTGCCAGAAAATACTCACCAAAAACAGTTGAATCCTGGTACTGCGATTATATGCGTGGTGGGATTGATGCATTAAAGCCTCTCCCTAGAGGGGATAAGGGTGGCAGCCGCAGGATTAATGAAGAACTGGGAGCTAAGATAATTGAAAAGAAAGCAATGCATCCCAAAGCACCAAAAACCGTCATTTATGAACTTTTGATAAAAGATGGTGTAATAGATCCTGCCAAAATATCAATTAGCACCTTATACAGATATCTAAAGGCAGAACGATTAAAAACTTCATTGGCTAAAGATGAAGAAGATAAAGAGATGAAGCGATTTTCTCATGAGTACATCAATCAACTTTGGCAAAGCGACGTAATGTACGGACCGTTCATCAAAGATGGGAAAAAGAGAAGACAAACCTATCTTTTTGCCTATCTGGATGACGCTAGCCGCCTGGTGACTCATGCTCAGTTTTACTTTTCCCAGAGCTTTGAGTCGTTAAGAGATTCCTTTAAGCAAGCTCTCTTAAAAAGAGGGTTTCCAACCATGATTTTTACCGATAACGGAAAAATTTACCGGTCGCAACAATTTGAACTGGTATGTGCAAGCCTAGGCTGCAGTCTAATCCACTCTAGGCCCTACGAGCCAAACAGTCGGGGCAAGGTTGAAAGGCTATTTCTAACGGTAAGAAAAAGGTTCTTAAGCACATTAGATATGGACAGCATAAAGGATATTGATGATTTAAACAAAAGGCTTTTTAAATGGCTTGATGAGGACTACCATAAAAAGCTCCACAGTTCTCTTAATGGTTTGAGTCCCCTTGATTTTTTTATGAGTCAAGTGGATAGGGTTAAGTTATGTAATGACCCCAAAAGTCTTGATGAAAAATTTTTACTTAGAAAGAAAAGAAAAGTCAGTCATGATGGGACATTTAGCATTGACAACATCCTGTTTGAAACTAAGATTAAGTTTGCTGGTATGCAAGTGGAAATCAGGTATGAACCAGCGTGGCTTGAAACACCTTTCAGGCCAGTTTTCATCTATTCCGATGATAAAAAGGTTGGTGAAGCACTGCAGGTTAATTTTCACGATAATGCTCACATGAAACGAAAAGGCAGACCTCCATCTAATCCTACTGGTAAAGATAATGATATCAAAAAGACCCCCTTGGATGAGCCACCGGTAGAACAGACAATTTCTTTTACTCAAATGATGGAGGAGGAAAATTAAATGTTTACCCAATTCTTTGGATTAAAGTACAATCCTTTTTTAAAAGAATTTGATGTTAATGATACTTATGAAAGCAATGATATTACAGAATTCAAGTCACGGTTTAAGTACATTCAATCATCCCGCGGCATATTGCTTCTTATGGGAGAGCCAGGAACGGGCAAGTCTACTGCTTTAAGAAATATTACTGCCGGGCTAAACCCAGGGCTTTTTAAACCTTGTTATTTTACCTTATCTACAGTTACGGTAATGGACTTCTACCGTGGGCTTTTAATGGCTTTAGGTGAAATTCCTGCTAACAGGAAGGTCACTATGTTTCATCAAATACAGCAGGCTATCAGCTCACTGTATTATGATCAAAAAATTACTCCTGTGATTATGCTAGATGAAATCCAATTAGTGTCTAATGGCATACTTGAAGACATACGGCTCCTTTTCAACTTCAAAATGGATTCTGAAAATCCTTTTGTACTCATTTTAGCAGGACAACCACAGATAAGAAACAAGCTGAGTTTGTCTGTCAATGCTCCTCTTAAGCAGAGAATCAGCATTAAGCATTTAATGCAGGGCTTGAAAAAGGAAGAAATGGAGGATTACCTAGCCTCAAGACTTAAAGCAGCCGGTGTTCTTGAGAATATCTTTACCCCATCTGCAGCTGAAGCTATCTTTTCAGTTTCTAAGGGAGTACCCCGCTTAGTTAATAACCTGGCTACTGCCAGTCTAATGTATGCCTGCTCAAAGCGTCAGAACCAAATTGATGAAGAAACTGTTTATCAAGGACAAAAAGACTTTGATATTTAAGAGAATCAAAGGTGTCTTTTTTGGAGGTAATTAGTGAAGATTATTCTACAACCAGAAACTATTGATGAGGTTGGGGTAAAGTATAACGACGATGGTATAAAGCTTTGTTTTCAAACTCAGAGTGGAGATAGAGTTTTTCTTGTACTTGACGATGAAGTCCTGGGGCATGTAATTGAACATTTGATTTATTATGCATGGGGAACAACTGTTGAAGAGGTGTTTAAATTTGCTGATGAAAAGGATAATACTGGGGTTTCAATTAGTATTAATGATTCTGCTTCTTCGGAAATACCTTTCTAAAATGTAGAGGAGATGGTTTGATGCAGTTATCTTTTGAATGCCAAATGAAGACTGATGATGGCATAGAACGTTGGAATGGGATCATTCCCAGGGTTGTAAATCATGGAAGTCACTTTGAAATTGGGATTGAAAGTAGATCAGGCATCACGGTTGTATTTGGAAAAACCTCAAATGGAGGGTTTGCGTGCATGCCTGACTACAATACCGGCTGTCATCTTAGTAATCTTAAGGACAAGTTCTGGAACACTGAAAAACTTACTGCTGTTTTAGGGGAAGTTGATGGGATTACTGTTGCTCAGGCGTTGTATGTTTTAGCAGATAAGCTTAATCTCTAATTGCATACTGTATATGGTAAAGGGCAGAAAACCTGCTCTTTTACTATTTTTCCAGTAATATTAACAAATCTACCTAATAGATTCAAACCATATTTTGTAAGCAAAAACACTGATAATACTACTGTAATATGAAAATTTTAATTATCTGTCCTGATTTAATTTGAAAGAATTCACTAATATCTGGTAAAATGGACCTAAATTAATTTGAGAATTTACTCTGCTTTAATTTGATAATCTACACCACAGGTTTGCAATTGCCTGATTATTAGAAAGAATACTGGTAGAAACAATGATAAGTAGAATAACTGCTGCCACAAGAAAAAATCTAGGTATTCTTTTCCTCTGACTTTTGTTGACCTTTACAGGCAGATTTTTTTCAAAGTCCACCCATGCCTGTTCTATATCAGGCACTATTATAGATTCATCATAGCCTTTGAATTCATCTCTTATTTTATCGTCTATATCTTTATTCATAACGATTAATCACCTTCCCATAGCTCTGTTTATCCTCAAAAGCCTTTTTTAGAATTTCCTTCGCCCTATGAATACGGCTTTTAACAGTTCCATTAGGAATTTTTAATAAACAGGAAATTTCTTGTTCTGATAGATTATGGTAGAACTTTAATAACAAAACTTCAGTATATTTTTCAGGCAAAGTTCTCAATTCAGTAATCATTTCATTTCTGGATTCTTTAATAAAAAACTGATCTTCTGGGTTATGTGCATTAAAGTTCATATAGTAGAGAATAGCTTTATTTTTAATTCTATTGGCTTGATTGTTTTTTCTAATTATATCAACTGCTTTGTTAACAGCTATAGCAGATACCCATGCTGGAAACTTAGTTTTATCCTTAAGGGTATCTATATTACGGAATGCTTCACAAAAAGCCTCTTGAGTTGCTTCTTTTGATAATTCAGCGTCTCCAGTAGCAATAAATGTAGATTTATAGACCCTCTCATAGTGAAGTTTAAACAGAATTTCCATTGAATTTTTCTCCATAAACTCTCACCTCAAAATAAAAATTCTATATTTACAAAAATTTACCTCTAAAAGTGGAACCTTTTTTTTAAAAAAAACGACTAAGTATCGAAAAAACAAATTTTTAGGAGGTCAATTAAAAATGAAGGCAACAAAAATTATTATTGTAGTGCTTTTAATTCTTTGCTTAAGTTCTACTTTGTTAGTGGCTAGTGAGGTTATTAGTGAATCTGAAGTAACTTTCAAAAGAGAAATGGACAGCGGGGTTATTTATGGGATTGAAGCAACGCAGCAGTATTTAATCGAAGAGTGGAGAGCCAGGATTCGTGATTTGGGTAATGGAGTTGTAGAGATATATGGATACACCTATACCAACCAAACTGCAAACTACATTGATGTAGATGTGATTTTGCAGCGAAAGGTCAACGGAACATGGGTAGATATTCACAGTCAAAAGTGGTACAGCCACTACACTAATAAGGTTAGTGGAGCAAAAAGCGTTTCAGTTGCTAAAGGATCTGAGTATAGGGTAAGAACGGTACATAAAGCAACAACAAATACGATACAAGATACAACTACAGCAGTTACAGGGGCATTGTTTATTAATTAAGATTAGGCATTGTAATCATGAAGTGGAGGTGGTGCTTATGAGAGTGGAATAATTATTCTACTAGTGTCTATATGTAAAAGATAGCGTAAGTTTATAAACTATCATACAAGGGAGTGAATTAATATGAATATCAGTAAAAGATTTTTTATAATAATATTAACAGTGCTGTTTGTTTTTTCCGCTATGTCTATGGCATCGGATAGTGACTTTGAATGTCTGGAAGAGAGAATAAAATTTGACCGTGAAATCGTACAAAGAATTGCAAATGGAGAAGATATACTCTATGATGAAGATGGAATAACAATTTTGTTTTTGTGGGAAAATGATGGTGAAATATCACCTCATTGGGGTAGTCAAGGATCAGCAAAGGTACATCAATGGATGGTAAGCAGAGCACTTGCAGTTCTAGAAAATGACTTTGGCTATTGGGTAACAGATCCTTTTTATGCGGGTGGTCATATAGGTCAAATGATGGCTGGTGCTGATTGGCCCGATATATGGGAAACAGACGGACTTTCATTTGCGGGGCACTTTTACAACCCAACAACAGGAAGGAACTACATGGGCCAGACTAGTCCTACGGCCAAAATAAGATTTGAGCAATGGTCGGATCAAGCAAGGAATCATTGGAACTCAAATAGAGCCTTAGCATTACATTATCTAGGATGCTCATTACATTACCTAAGCGATCTTTCTGCTCCACACCATGTTCATAACCATACTGCGTTAGATTCTGACCATACTGCCTTTGAAGATTGGGCGGATGCAAATAGAAATAATTATAGGTTAATCAATGGTAACCAATATCATATTGGTGGTTCCTGGAATGTAATGAGAGCAAACATTGCAAATGGATGTGCCTATGCCACTTATTACGATTCAACATTTATTCTTGACCAATCCCATCCAGATAGAGATGTATATAGACTTCTTAACTGGGGCTCAACAGCAAATAATACACTAAAACATGGACAAAATTATATGGCGGCTTTTCTCTATCGTTTCCTGCAAACGGTAGGTGAAATCTAAAAGGTTAAGATGAAGGAAAACAGGTGGTGTTACTATTTGGCTATAACAAAAAACGATATTATTGCGTATAAAGTAGATATGACTAAATATGAAGTCAAAAAGTTAAGCAGAGTAGAGTTTAAAATGCGCATACAGGCTCAATGAAAATTTAAATTAGTTTTAAAAATAAGGTTGTCCTCGGTTGTATGATACAATTGGAAAACCTTCACATCATTGCTTGGCATTATCCTACAGTTTTGAATGGGATGCATTTCCAAAACTACATGCGGGGAAACCTTACTGTAAGTGCTAGTAAAAAGATTGACCACATTGATTTTACCCCATTTGGTGTTATTACTCGGGGTCGATTGGTAAAGTAACGCTAGGTCAAAAGAGCGGCACCTGGTCTATACTACCAATAGTATTATTCGTAGGCCCAGGAGCTGCTTTTTTGTATACAGGTGAACTTGTTCAGACAAGCTGTACATCCGTTTAGCCAGATGGAGACTCTACTCCGCCGGATTTAGAGCTCACTTATAGAAGTGGGGGTCTTAACCCGAATAGAATATTAGAAAAAAAGTTTTTATACTTAAGTGTAACTAATCAGCATTCAATGGTACTAATAAGTAAGACTTAATATTAGTGCTAGGTAAAAACTTTACAGGGTCAGAGGTGATGAAATGGAATTATCTTTGAAAAAAAGAGCAGACCACATAGTATTTTGGTCCATAACAATTTTCATTATTATCATATTCATTTATTTTTTTTACTCATGTCTAGGTGGAAGTGGTGCTAATTTAGCAAGGTACCAACACAGTTCTGATAAAAGTCCAGATAAAAAAACACATAGCTGGGCAGACGCTAATTTTCGTGCCAATAACGCATATTATTATGTTGTAAAAGGTAAGGTCTATACACATGAAAGAGATTTAATAGTAGAGCTAACACAAAATAATACTGAAGGCTATTTTGTTTATGAAGACAAATTATATTACGCATATAAGTATGGGAAAGAAAGACAAATAAGAATTCCAACTATCGCTGGACCTGTTGGGTACAACTTTATAAAGTATAGATATGGGAAATTAGATATCTCCTGTTTAACAGATAAAAGGATAAGTCGAATAGAATACCGTATGCGTTATTGGAAAGTTCATGATTACATTAACAAAGCTAATAACTCCCCTTATTAATGGAATAAATTCATAGATTTTTTGGTCGTAGTTTCTATATGAGGCGTATTAGATTTATTGTAATAACATAAACTGGCAGGAAGGAGCCAATATGAAGCTTAATAGGGTTGTATACGCTTTATTGCTACTAATTGCAGCTATTTCAATTTATCTTTTTTTCAATACGAGAGTGGTAGTATTGAAAAAGCCATATCTTATACAATTTTTTGGGGTACGGCAATGGCAGGCTATTTGATAGCAATTATAAGACCCAACTTCTTTATTAATGTATTTAAAAATAGGAATGTATCACCTCTAGAGGCATGGTGGCTCATAAGGATACCTGGTGTAGCCATATTACTTATAGGTGTTTACAGGATATATCTTATATGGTAGCAGATATTTACTATCTTTTGGCTGTCTCTGTGGGCAGCAGTACGGATATAGACCAACCTTTGAATTTTGCCCAATATTTGTGTCCAACTATACTTCATGTATAAGCAGATTAACATGTATGGGTTGATGATAAACAAAGTTTACTTCTTGAAAGAAATATTGGCGGTTCCGTTATATTAGATTTATGTGGATTTTCTAAAGGGGTGTCCAAATGAATAAGTTTATTTTAAGTATATCTATTATTTTCATACTTTTAGTATTTTTGGGGTGCCAAAAACCAAGTATAATAGAGAAGTTTAGCAAAGAGTCGGAGATTTCAATATCAGACGAGGTAATGCCCATTCCAACTAAACTCTCCATAAGCTTAAAGAATGACAAATATGGTTACGTAGATGAGAACGGGAATACAGTTATTGAACACCAATTTGATTATTCAACAGATTTTTATGATGGATATGCAATAGTGGGGTTTGGTAAATGGACTGATAGTATTCATTTTGATGGGAAATATGGCTTAATTGACTTAGAGGGTAATGAGGTTACTGAGGTAAAATATGATTTTATTACTGCTCATGAAGCAGATTTCATAAAGTATAAGCTTTTTATTGTGAGGGAAGGAGAAAAGTGGGGAGTATTGCATCAAAGTGGTGTAGAGGTTGTAAAACCAATCTATGATTCCATGCAGTACTACAGAGGTGGAGCAGCTTTAGTATTGAGAGATGGAAGATATGGTTTCATAGACATTAACGGGCAAGAGATAATACCAGTAATTTTTTCCTATGCAGATTACTTAAATGATGATTTAATAGTAGTTCTAAAAGGAGATTATGTAGCTAAAGATTATTACGATGTTTTTGTTGGCCATATGGGCCTTTATGACGTTAATGGAAATAAATTGTTGAAGGTTGAGTATGACCAAATTGAACTAGCAGAGGATCTTGGGAAGTTAAGAGTTGTTAAGAATGATAATATAAGTTTATTAAGTATAGACGATATTTATATAGATAACCGTTGAGATCTCCCGCAAGAGGCGGTGGAGGAGCATCTGAGGTTAACCGGCTGGGCTTACCCTTGAAAAGACCATAAAGTATTATGCATATAAGAATATTACAATAATGCTTCTATAGACAATGGCGTATGATTTATCTGCAAAAAACCTACTAAAAAATACCATCAACCCCTTGACAATAAATCCAGGGGTATGTTAAAGTTTACATGTTAGCTAATAAGCGAACAAGCGTAAATAAATGAATGGTTATTGATATTAAGTGGAGTGAAAAATTTATATGAAAACTGAAAACATTAAATTTGGAGATTTTATTAAAGCGAAGAGAATGGAAAAAGAAATTACATTGAGAGCATTAGCGGACGTTTTGAAGGTATCACCAGCATATTTAAGCGACATTGAAAACAATAGAAGATATCCAATGGACAACAGTAAAATTGAAATTTTAATTGAAGAGCTAAGAATAAGCCCAGAAGAACAGGAAATTTTGTATGATTTAGCTGGCAAAGCACGTAATGAGGTGTCCCCTGATTTGTTGGAATACACAATGGACTCTGAGGTATCAAATTATGTTAGAGCTGCATTAAGAAAAGCAAAGAAGAACGATGCTACCATTGATGATTGGAAAAAAATTATTGAAGAATTTGATCAAAAGGGTAAGGATTAAAGTATGTTAAAATTCTCATGGAATAAAAGAGATAAGAATAGGGTTCCAATAATGAGTGCAAGGGAAATGGATGAGCTTGCAGAAGAGTTGGTGAGTGACTATAAACCTGAATTAATAAAAGATCCACAACCTATTAATTATGAGCATTTTTTAGAGTTTTATTTAGGTGTAAATTTAGAATATCAAGATATTAGATCGGACAACCCTGACGAGCATATTCTTGGAATGACTGCATTTGGTGATGATTTTGCATTGGTTTATGATAATGATGCAGGACGTATGAAAAGAATTGATGTAAGGGAAGGAACAGTTGTTCTGAACACTGAACTGTTGGCAGAAGAAAAAGCTGGCCGCCTACGTTTCACAGCCCTGCATGAAGGTGCAGGACACTGGTGGTGTCACCAGGACTATTATGGAATTGATAAGAATCAGCTAACCTTTTTTACTGAGGAGCGCCCTAGAGCAATAATGTGTCGATCCTATAATCTAGAAAACTTTGCTTATAGAAAGTGCGCAACACCTGTTGACTGGATGGAGTATCAGGCAGATTATATGGCATCAGCAATTGCAATGCCAAAGACCCCCTTTATGGCAGCTGCTGCTAATGTATTAAAGACCGCTGGTTTTAAGGAAAGGTTTATTGTCACTGGTGTAGATGTTGAATATGACATATATGCAGAGCTAGGTCTACCGGCCCAAATTGCAGATATGTTTGGAGTATCACGAAAGGCAGCAGAAATAAAGCTTAAGAACTTTGGGTTTATCAAAGATATTAAAAAGGTTAAAGAGGAAGCCAAGCAGCGTAGGTTATATTAAAGTGGTTTATATTTTAGGTCAATAGCAAGAAGGAGGAGTTTATGTCAAGACAAGTAAAATGTCCAAATTGTAATAAGAGATTATTTGACATAAATACTGAGGGCACAGGGGCAATTGGTATAAAATGTCCAAAGTGCAAGCAGATAATAAACATTAGTTTGAATTGAATTAATCACAGAAATATGATTATTCATACCGAGCAGCGGAGTCAATGAACTACCAAATAGCCGGATGATTGCTAAACCATTAGCGATTATTCGGCTATTTTTGTTTTTAAACATCCCATGTATTTTAGCTTAAAGTTCGTTAGATGTTAGATGTTTAAATGGTAAGCGCAAGACCACCAAAACAAAATTACATGAGGTGATCACAATGAATAAAGTTAAAGCATACAGAAAGAAGGTTAGGCTTAGCCGCAGAGAGCTTGCAAAAAGAACAGGGCTTTCAGTTTCTAATATATGTTTTATTGAAACTGGTAAAGTGGTAGCTAAGCTATCAGATGCCTGCAAAATAGCAGATGTACTAAACCGATCTTTAGATGATTTATTTCCGCCATTTATAATATCAAAGGAATAATTAGTTGGCCTTCAGAACTTGTTGTTTTAGATAAAAGAGAGCTTAAGAACGTTAGACTTGTATATTTTTTTTATGGAAAAATTATCTATTCTTGCAGGAACTTAGCCAAAAATGTTGAAGTTCTCTACTTATAAATTTGTAGGTGGGATTTAAAGTGCAAATAGCAGAATTGCTACTAGAAAATATTAATCTCACGGTAGTTTTCCGTGAGCTTGATAAGGATTTAGTTCGACGAGACATAATAAAAGGACTTTTTACAGATGAACAGCTTCAAATTGCAGAGGTTCCTGAAATATTAATAGTAAATTTTAAAGATAGAAAAGCACAGGCCATATATTCTGATAGACGGTTATTTATTAATACTCAATATTTAAGTAGTGATGAAACTAGTAGTTTTTTAGCTACATCATGTAACAACTTTCTTGAAGCTGTTCCAGGTGCAGAAATTGTTTCCTATGGTTTTAATATTGAAGGAATATGCAAAACCCCTGATTTTGATTATAATCAACATTTGCTAGAGGCTTGTTTTGCAGGTGGATATAATCTCAGCAAAAAAATCAACTCAGATATAATTGCTGTGTCTCCTGGATTTAGTTTTAATATTAAAGAAGCAAAGTTTTCAATAAACTTCCTGCCAATTGAAGAAGTCAGGTATAGCCAAGTCGATTTCAAATGTAATATTCACTTTGATAAAGTGACTCCAACTAGTGAATTAATTATAAAGCAGTTTCCTGAATACTTAGGTTATTTAAAAGAAGTTTTGGAGAAGCTTTAAGGAGGGTAATAGAACATGGAGACTACTACAGCTTTTTGTTCAAATACGGAAGCAATGCTTGCAGGTTCTTTTTTAAGATATAAATCATATATTGGTACAGGGGATTTTAGTAATAAAGAATTAATAAAAAGAGTCTTTGTAGGCAGCAAAAGGTCTTCAGATAGATACAGATCCAATACAACAGATTTAAAGAGATATGATATGGATATTTTATTAGATCTGTTTAAATTAAGTTCATCTATTCCCCACAAATGTATTTTAGGGGAGAGTATTATTGAAATGGACTATCCAAAGAGCAATTCTTTATATGACTTAATAGAGTTTTTAGCCAACATGGATACTACTGAAAAAGTGTTTTATATTAGAGATAATAAGAATATCAGCATTTGGGTTGTTTCAACAGTTTCGGATATCAAAACTCAAAGACAATATTGCCATGCTTTTGCTGAAAAGGTCGAAGAGAATTTTGAAGAAGACTATCTTTTTGATTTTCGTATTTTAGCCCCCGAAAGTCACACTTTACAAGCATTACCCAGCACAGCAAAACTGTATAAAAGAGGTTAAACTGTTAAAATGGACTTTCAAAACCATCGGAAAAAGTTTTCCAATACTGAAGCATTGATACATGAAGCTGTTATGGAAATAGAAACAACTACTCACTTTGATTGGTTGGCAGTAATGATGTACTATTCTTGCCTTCACTTAGTTCACTCACATTGTGCTAATAGAAAAACCCCTTATCACCCACAAAATCACACTCAGGTTTTAAATGAGGCTAGAAGAGTTAAAAAAGGTAGAGTAGTTCAAGCAGAAATGTTGGTATTATATAATGCAAGTATGGATGCAAGATATGAGGACAAGTTTTTAGGCAAACAAGATCTAGAAGAATTAAAAAAGTCATATGACACAATAAAGGCCATTTTAGCTAGCTGAAAATGATAGTGAAAATAATTTTTCTTTGTAAGAAAAGATGCTTTTGTCAGTATTCCTGATGGGCATCTTTTTTAATTATCTCGATTACAGTATTTGCTATAAAATGTTTACAAAATGGATAAGAATTAGCTTCAGGTCTGTAGTAAAATGGTATGTAATGATACATGGAGGTATATTAATGAAGATATTAATAGCTGATGACGATGAATTAATTGTAAACTTGATTAAGCAAAACCTTGCTTTGGAAGGCTATGAGACAATTTCAGCTTACGACGGGGAAGAAGCTATTGAAAAAGTGAAAAAGCATATTCCGGATTTAATTATCCTGGATATTATGATGCCTAAAAAAGATGGCTACCAGGTTTGCCGGCAAATAAAAGAAACAGGAATTCCCATTGTAATGCTAACTGCAAAAACTGATATCTCTGATAAACTGATTGGCCTAGAACTAGGTGCGGATGATTATATAGTAAAACCCTTTGAGAGCAGGGAATTAATAGCAAGAATTAAAGCAATCTTTAGACGCCTAGAAAAGCTCCAAGCTAATCATAAATTTGCTGCAGCTGAAAGCCAGGCAAAAGGGCAGACATGCCTACAAGTATTAGAAGATTCCAGGAGAGTAACCATTGATACAGATGAAGTGAAGCTAACTCCTAAAGAATATGATTTATTGCTGTTGTTATATAAAAATCCTGACAGGGTTTTTCCTAGAGATGAAATATTAGACAGAGTTTGGGGCTATGACTATTTTGGAGACACAAGAACTGTAGATATTCATGTACAGCGATTGAGAAAAAAGCTGGGTCAAGAAGGGGAATTAATTGAAACAGTTTTTGCCATAGGATATCGCTTTAAGGGGAGAGAGAATGAAGCTAAGAAATAAAGTATTTGCTATCAATGCTACTATTATTATTATAGTTTTTTTACTCATGGGAATAGTGGCCATTGAAAGAGTATATGACCATAATTTGAATAATATTTATAACCAGCTATTAAGCCAGAGTAATTTCTCACAGAGATATTTAATTCAATATTTAGAAGCTCGATCGTCTGATGCACCTCAGTTGTTGATAGAGGAGAATAAAAACTCATTAGAAAGTGAACTAATGAGACAAGTTGGTTATCCGGTTGCAATTACTGGGCCAAATGAGTTTGGTTTAAGACCAGAGCAGAGAGAAGCATTAAAAGGTAACAGGGCTTATTTCATAAACACAGCCGATGACCAAAGGGTTTTCTCTTTCTCCTTTCCTATTATTTTTGATGAGCAAATATTAGGGTCAGTTACCTATCAATATTCATTATTTGAGCTAGATAAACTACGGCAAGATTTAATAGTAATCTTTTTAGTGCTCTTTATCGCTGCCATTATTTTAGTCTTTGCTCTTAGCTACCTATTTTCATTCCGCTTGATAAATCCTTTAGAAAAGCTCCAATCGGCTGCTAAAGAGTTTGGTAAAGGTAACTTTGATAAAATAGAAAAAATAAAAACGGGAGATGAAGTAGAAAGTCTTGCTCTATCCTTTGAAAAAATGGGCCAGGATATCCAAACCATGATCCAAAACCTAGAAGAGGAGCAGGCAAAGCAAAAGAGATTCTACGATAGTGTCACTCATGAGATTAGAACTCCACTGACTAATATTATTGGTTATGCTGATCTAATCACCAGGATAAAAGATGATGCTGAGAAGGAAAAGAGCATTAAATATGTTCAGCAGGAAGGTAGTACCTTACTTAAAATGGTAGAAAACCTATTAGAACTTTCTAAACTTAAACAATATGACCTTAAACTAACTAAAAAAGAAGAAAACTTAAAAGAGATAATAGAAAACGTCCTTGAAGCAATGGCACTTAGGATGAAAAAATTTAGTCTAACTACTGAAGCTGACTTAGCAGAGATTAAAGCAAAAGTAGACGGCGAGAAGATTAGACAGGTTTTAATTAACTTAATAGATAATGCCATCAAATACTCTGAAGGAGATAAATTGGAGCTTAAGCTGTGGCATGATGACTTAATTTATATTCAAATAAAGGACAAAGGTAAGGGGATATCTAAAGATGACCTAGAGAATATAGTTGAGCCATTTTACCGGGTGGAAAAATCTCGCAGTAGGAAGCTAGGAGGGGCAGGCTTGGGCCTTTCTATCTGTCAAGAGATTATTAGTAAACACGGTGGGGAGTTAACTATTGAAAGCGAATTAGGTGTGGGTACAACTGTTACAATTTGTTTACATCCTTGAAACATTATAGCAAAGTCATTTTATTAAACTATAGGTAACAAACATGAGGGGGACTTACAAAATGCGGAAAATTATACTTTTAATTATGGTAGCTTTGCTATTAGTAACAATAGCAGGATGTAAAATACCACAAAACCAGCTAGTGGTAGTTGAAGAAAATGATGAAGTGACAGTTACAGATGATATGGAAAAGGTAATTGCAGAGTATATAGAAGAGCAAGTAGCTCATAAATCTCATAATGGTATATCTTTTTCAGCTCAAGAGTTTTATGGAACAGAACAAAAAAATGACGGCCAAATATATGTTTATCTATGGACCTACTACCAGGAATATTACCTGGAAAATGGGGAATTAGCATCGGAATTAGGTGGTGGGTCTAGTTTGCCGCTGGTAATAGTATTAGAGGAAGATGACCATGGAGAGTTTAATGTTATAGAGCATCATAGACCACTAGACGGTTCCGAGTACGCATCTTCTATTCGCAAACTATTCCCGGAAAAGTACCATGATAGAATTTTTTCTAGAAATAATGTTCATGATTTAGAGCCATTAGTAAGGCAGAAGGCAGAAGCATATTTTAACATTAATATTAGTGAAGCATTAGGGAAAGCTGAAGAATTATTAACTCAATCAGATAAGGTGGATATCACTGCAGCAGCATTTGATGGCAGTAAAAATATAAAATTTAGGCTTATGGTAGAAAAAGAACCATCAGAAGCCGAAGCGATTAATTTATTTAACCAAATATTAGATACTTTTGTTAGTTATACTAATCGACCGGGCTTTTGGAATTATTATAATGGTTATTTTGATATAAAGAGTTATGAAAGTGGTGTAATATACGAAGCAGAAAAAATGCCTGGTAAGAACTTAAAAATATATTATAAGGGGCAAAAAATTTATCAAGGAGCAGTAGTTGAAGTAGAAAAGATTTTAAAGGATTTAGGTTTTCAGTTTGATGAACTTCTTCATACTGAGGAAGTTGACAACGGATTTTTTGTGTTCTATGTAAGTGAAGGGAAGTTATCACATGGTTATCTGGAGCTAGAGGAAACACAGGAAGGGCATTGGCAAGTGATAACAGGTGGCGATTATATAAACTTACTAAGCGGCGGTTATGCTACTGCTGTTTACGGGGAAGCACCAACATTTTTGACCTATGCAGTTGCAACTAATTCTGATGTTGAAAATTTATTAGTAGACAACGAACCAGCCACACGGGTAAAAGCCAGTGAAGAAATTGAAGTTTGGTTTGCTATTACAGATCAACCTGCTCAAGAGACAGATATCGTAGCTCTAAATAAAGACGGAGATGAAGTACCTTTAACTTCCTATGAACATATCCAGGTTTCTGAAGAAGATCAAAAAGTAGATGTAAATATAATGTTATGGGGCACCGGCAGTCAAACTGGTCTGTTAACATTTACTATGAACAGATCTTATGAAAATGAGACTGGATCTCCCCTATACTTTGAGGAAACAATTATTCTACCAGGCTATAGGATATTTAGGGAGGATGTACCACCTAGTGATATCCTCTCTGTATCAGAAAACTTAAATATCGAAAGAACTGGAAATGGTTATAAAGTATCAGGAAAAATTGAGCCCTTTGAAACCCAGTCCATAACTTTATTGCACCAATATGACAGTTCCCTTGTAGGAGGAGCAAAAGGTAAAACTGGCTGGTATTTTGGCCAAAATATTGATTTATATAATTATGGTGAAAACACAAGGCTTAATTCTATCAATGTTAATTTCAAATTTCCTCCAGGAACCACAGATTTGAGTAATAAACTGCATTTAGCTGTATGGGATAAAGGTACTGTAGCTGCAATTGAACCTCATATTGATAAAGAATTCTTAAGCATTTCTTGGATATTAGAGGATAAAAAAGTTCCCATGCGTGCTGGGGGAGATGCGGTTAATGAAGAAATGAATTTAGCAGGTATAGAATTTGCCTCAGTTGGTATGAATTACTCAGTAAGAGTTAACTCTCTTCCACATTACCTAACTTATTTGGCTATTGGGCTAGGTTTAGCAGCGTTAGCATATAGCTACCTGCTTTCTAGAAGGATTAAGAAAATGCAAAGTGATGATAAAGCACGAAGCTAGTTTACAGCAGATGCAGTACAGTAACTGTGGATAGCAAATTGGACAAAACCATTATTTATTACAATGAAAATGGCCTAGAGTATTATAAGAGAACTATAGGAGTTAAAATGCATCACCTGTATCAGCTATTTTTGATTTTGCTTCCTAGAGGAGGCAAAATTTTAGATGCAGGTTGTGGCTCCGGTAGGGATTCCTGTATTTCATAAATAGAGGTTAATATGGTAACCTCAATGGATGCCTCACAGACAATGGTCAAGCTGTGTCAGAAATTAACTGGACAGGCGTGTCTAAACCTCAGATTCCATGACATGGACTTTACAGAAGAGTTTGATGGCATATGGGCATGTGCATCATTGCTGCACGTGCCTCGAAGCGATATCAATGAAATTATTTTAAAGCTTATAAATGCAGTAAATAGACAGGGCGAAGTTAGAGAATGTGTTAAAGACTATGGGATGGTTATAGTAGATGAAGCTGTTATACTTGGACTAAATTAGAAAACCTTTTAAACACAAGGGTTTCACTGATTTAGTCCAATTTTTTTATGCCGAAAAAGGCAAATAACAGCAGTTTTGAGGAGGTTAAGATACGAATGTGTAAAATTATAGCGGTGGCGAACCAAAAAGGTGGTGTCGCCAAAACAACCAGTGTCCGAAACATGGCATATTCTCTTGGAGAACTTGGTAAGCGGGTATTGGCAGTGGACTTTGACCCGCAGGCCAATTTGACAGCATCTTTTGTGGACAACAGCACTTCTGTTCATACAACAATTGCAGAAGTTATGAATAAGGCTATGGATGAAGAAGAACTACCAAATAAGGCAGAGTACATTCATTCTCACGGCAAAGTAGATTTTATTCCGAGCAGTATTCATTTATCTGTTGTTGAAGCTAACCTGCGTATGGAAATGGGAAGTGAAAAATTGCTCTCTAATATCCTGGAACCATTGCGCAGCAATTATGATTTTATCCTCATTGATACGAATCCCTCGTTGGGTCCATTGACCATTAATGCACTATCAGCTGCCGACAGCGTAATTATTCCGATTAATCCTGAATATTACGCAACAATGGGACTTACAGACTTAACGAAAACCATTTTAAAAATCAGAAAGAGAATTAACCCCGGAATTCAGTTTGAAGGAATCTTGATGACGATGTGCGATATGCAAACCAATCTTCATAAGGAAGTTTGTGCTGAAGTTACAGAAGCCTATGGTAACGGGATGAAAATTTTTAAAGTGCATATTCCTCGCTCTATCCGGGTTGGTGAAGCAAATCGTTACGGTATGAGTGTCATAGACTTTGATAGGAAGTCAAAGGCGGGGCTTGCATACGGTGAAGTTGCAAAGGAGTTGATAGCAAATGGTAACAAGACCAACAGCTAAGAAGGTAAAATCTCTTGATGAATTATTGCAGGCTGCTGAACCAGCATCAATGCTATCTAAATCAGAAAAAAATTGGATTTTGATGATACCTTTTGATAAAATCAGGCCATATAAAAATCACCCATTTCGTTTATATAGTGATGAGCGATTGGATGACTTGGTAGAGAGCATTAAATCAAATGGTATTTTGATGCCGATGATCGTAAGAAGGATTGAATCTGACGAAAACGGCCATGAATACGAGATGCTTGCCGGTCATAACCGAATGAACGGAGCAAAACTGGCAGGACTTACAGAAGGCCCTTGTATTGTAAAGGACAGCTTGTCTGATGAAGAAGCCCTCATGTATGTGGTAGAAACAAATGTAATTCAGCGCTCCTTTACAGATATGCTGCCGTCGGAAAAAGCGGCCGTGCTTGCTCTCAGGCACTCTAAAATGTTTTCACAGGGCAAAAGAAATGACATCATCAACGAGTTAATAAGGCTCGAAAACCCTGAATATAAAGGGAGTGATGAAACTTGTTCCCCAGTGGGGAACAAGTTAAAATCTCTTGATAAAGTAGGGATTGAATATGGACTTTCAAGAAATACTGTTGCTCGTTTGTTAAGAGTTGATAAACTGATTGCCGACTTAAAGCGCCGGGTTGACTGCGATGAAATTTCCCTGCGATGTGCGGTTGATCTTTCTTATCTTGCTGAGACGGAACAAGAAGAAGTTGAAAAGGTTCTTTCGGAAAACGAGTTCAAAGTGGATATGAAAAAGACTGAAATGCTTAGGAGCTATTCAGTAAACAGCAAACTTAACGAGAAAACCACATATCAAATTATATCAGGTGAGATAAATAGAAAACCAAAATCATTATCAGCTCCACCAATTAAAATCAAGCATAAGGTTTACTCCAGGTTTTTTTCACCTGATACCAAGGCAAGTGAAATTGAAAAGGTGGTGGAAGAAGCGCTTGAACTATATTTCCAAACCCACCCTGACAGAAAGGAGGCTAACACTGCTTGAGAAAAGATGAAAGGTTAAAAACGATCTATGAGACAATCGCTCCCCATATTACCCGGAGCGAGATTGCCTGGCGAGATTACCTTAAGTTTGCATCTAAATTCTTCAAATACAGTTTTGATAATGCACTGCTTGTATATGCTCAAAACCCAAATGTTACTATGCTTGCACCTACGGCAGTTTGGAATAAGGTTGGACGATATGTCAACAAAGGTGCAACAGGTATTGCAGTTTGCGAATATGAAAACGCAAGACTTACTATCAAGCACTTGTTTGATGTTTCACAGACCAATGGCAGAGATGCGATTGCAACAAGCTGGCAGCTTGATGAAGATATGAAGAAGCGTATTGAGCTGCGTCTTTCATATGGGCATAACATAAAGACATCAGGTTTTGCAGACTGTCTTCGCCAAATCTCTTATGAAGCTGTTATGGAAAACCTGGACACTTACCTGCAAAACTTTCAGAATGACTTTGGAAATCACCTGTTTGAAGACCTTCCGCATGACGGGCTGGAAATGCAGCTTCAAGAACTTATCAGCGACAGTGTTTCATATTTTGTAGGGAAAAGATGCGGATTAACTGATGAAGAAATGGAATTAGGATACGGAATGGCTACCATTGCTCACTTTAATACCATTCCTTTAATTGCAAAACTTGGCCATACTGTCACCGATATTTCCAAAGGAATCTTGATTGAAATTGAGCGGAACATAAAAATCATCGAGAAAGAAAGGAGAGCAGAAAATGAGCAAAATAGACGTGAGTTACACAGAGATAGACGGAGTGAATATTCCCAATATCCAAATCTCGAACAACAGCGAGGACGACAGGCCACTGGGGAAATACGGCAGGATGGCAATGGAGTATCTCAAAGAACAAAATCCACAGCGATATATGATTTTGAAAATGGATGGCACTTTGATGGCGACCATGCACTGGGTACAAGAGAAAGCAGTGGAGAAAATAGAGCACATCACACAACAGATGTTAAAGTCCGATCCGATGCCGAACACCGAGGACATCATGGAGAAAACCAGACATATGAACAGCCTGAGATCAGCAGCAGAGGAAATCGTTCTGAACGAACTGATTTACAAAGTGAGATAAGCAGTGAACCTTATATTCCAAATGTGGAGCTATCCGAAAAGAATGAGTCATTAACGGATGGCTCTTTTTTTATGCCCGAAAATGATCCCATCGGAGATTATAATATCCCTGATGAACTCCAAGAAATGAAGGGAACTGATGAGCCGAAGATAAAGGAAAAACTATTGAAAGTTTTGGTAGTAGAACATGACAAAACGCCTTATATTACTGAAATCCATAATGGATATAAGGAGCTTCAAAAACAAGTCGGAGGTACTTTTACTACTATTGAAATTACAGAAGGTATTGATGCGATATGTGCTGATGACGTGGACTTTGACAGCACTTCTATTAACCGCATTGTTAATGGACAGCCGATTTTTGGAACATTTTTGGTTGCAAGAGTGAATTATAACACAGGTGAATATGTTTCTTTAACCGATGCGGATATCGATAAGTATTTTAAGCAATTTGAAGCTCCATTGATTGAAATTACTAATCTACTGCAAGAATTCGAGGATGTAAAAATAAGGCAAGAGGAAAAGGCAAGCGAGCCAAACTTTCAGGAAATAGGCTTTTATAGAATGATGCCGGTAGGTCAAGTATCTCTACCTACAGCTAAAACAGCAATTCAGGATAACCCCATCTATTCTCAAATTGAAGATATTTCAAAAGCTCATAAAGTTGAAACCATTGAAGCAGAGCCAATGCAGAGTAAACAAATGAACCTGTTTGACGTGACACCTAAAAGCCTTGAGGAGCAGCTTATTGAAATTGTGCTTCTTGAAGGTAGTGTAATGCAAGATGGTAAGAAGCGGATATATGATTTTGCAAAGACTAATCCGACAGGCTCAGCATTTAGTGCGTTTTTGAAAGCCGAATATGGGGTTGGAGGTCATTCTGTAAATAAACAAGGGATTGGATTTGAAAACCACAACAGCACTGGTATTGAATTTGACTGGGCCGATGAAAACGGAGAAAAGCATAAAACCAATATAACATGGCTGAGAGCTGCTATAGTTATCCGAAAACTGATTGATGAAGGACGGTATTTGGATTTACAGGAAGTAAATATAGACCAAGATGAAAAGTTTAACTCGCTTAAAAACGAGCTTGAAGAAGTAAAGGCTGAGTTGATTGAGATTGAGAAGAAGTGGGAATCGGGAGCAATTTTTTCTTACAAACAGTCGGAGTATTGGCAGGACCTTGAAGACTTGAAAGATGAACTTGAAAAGGAACTGGCAGAAATAGAACAATACCATACACCGGATGAAAAGGATTCGGAAGAAAAAGAAAGCAAACCGCAGGAGCAAACGGCTAAGGATATTCCCTTATCTGTCGAAGCAAAGTCTGGACAGTCCCGTCATACCAAGTTGAATTTCCGTTATTCCGAGGATTATAACCTATATCCAAACGGAGCAAAAACCAAATATAAAAATAACATTGAAGCAATCAAACTCTTAAAGCGGATTGAAAGTGAAAAACGCCTTGCCAATCCCGAAGAACAGATTATCCTTGCACGTTATGTGGGATGGGGTGGCCTCGCCAATGCCTTTTCTGATACAGCATCAGGATGGGAAAATGAGTATCAGGAATTAAAAGTTTTACTTGATGAAAAAGAATATGAGGATGCCAGAAATTCTACTATTACAGCTTATTATACTGAGCCGGAACTAATAAAACGCATCTATAATGCCATTGAGAAGTTCGGTTTTAAAGGCGGCAGGGACAGAAAGATTCTTGACCCTGCGATGGGAACGGGAAACTTCTTCTCCGTTCTTCCCGATGCAATTGCTGACACACCCCTTTACGGTGTTGAGATTGACAGCATCACAGGGCGAATTGCAAAGCAACTTTATCAAAAAGCCAACGTTTATGTACAGGGATATGAAACCACAAACTTTGAGGATAATTCTTTTGATGTGATTCTTGGCAATATTCCATTCAATAATATAAAGCTGTACGACAAGAGATATGCTGATGAGGATTTTCTGGTTCACGACTATTTTATTGCCAAATCCCTGGACCTTGTAAAACCGGGCGGTATCATTGGTTTCATCACAAGTAAAGGAACAATGGACAAAAGAGATACTGCGGTAAGGGAATATATAGCACAAAGAGCCGATCTGGTTGGTGCTATCCGGCTACCGAACAATGCATTTAAAGCACTTGCGGGGACGGAAGTTACGGCAGATATTTTATTTTTTCAAAAGCTTGACCGCCCAAGAAAAGTTGATAATTATTCATTGCCGGACTGGGTTTTTACCAATACGAGAAAAACAGACTACATCAACCTAAATCAATATTTTCATGAGCACCCTGATATGGTTTTAGGTGAAATGAGGCACAGCAGGAATATGTATGGAAATGAGGAGGGTACAGCCTGTATTGCACCGGAAGGGCAAGATTTATATGCAGAACTTGACAAGGCTATTAATAAGCTCCACGCAACCTTTACCGCAGAAGCTGATAAACCGTTAGAAGCCGCTGAGGAAGAATCAGTGAATGAAGTAACTGAACTGGATGCTCCTAAAGGAACTAAAAACTATACCTATGTGGTGCTGGATGAAAAAATATATTATTGTGAGCATAACAAGTTGATACCACAGGATTATACAGGGAAACGAGCCGAAAGGATTAAAGGGCTTTGTGAAATCAGAGGTGCGCTTTTAAATGTCATTGCTGTACAGACAAGGGATTACAAGCCTGATGAACTTCAAAAAGCGCAGAAAAAACTTAACAGCGTATATGATAGGTTCGTTGACCGATGTGGGTTTATCAATGACAAATCCAATATTGCAGTATTTTCGGATGACGACCAATTTCCGCTCTTACGTTCTATTGAGGATCAGAGCGAGGATAAACAGTCATGGGTTAAAGCACCAATATTTTATAAAGCAACAATCAAATCATACCGTTTGCCGGACAGAGCGGAAACAGCAAAGGAAGCACTTGAAATCAGCCTTAATGTTAAAATGAAAATAGACTTGCCGTATATGGCAAACCTGACCGGTAAAACCGCAGATGAGCTGATTGATGAACTTGGAGACAGAATCTATTTAAATCCACAGAAATACTACGGCAACTATTACGAAGGCTGGGAACTGAATGAAGAATACTTAAGCGGACAGGTCAAAGATAAGCTGCTATATGCAAAAATAAAAGCAGAAGAATATCCGGACCTTTTCACACGAAATGTAGAGGCTTTAGAAGCAGTGCAGCCTCCAAGGCTGCTGCCCGGGGATATAGATTTTCGCATTGGTTCTCCCTGGATACCGATTGAATATTACCGCCAGTTTATGCATGAAACCTTTGGAACTCCTTATAATCTAAGAGATGTTATTGACATTGATTATATGGAGTACACCACCCAGTGGCGCGTTTTGAACAAAACAAGGGACGCCAGTTCTGTTAAGGTTAATAAGACCTATGGAACAAGCAGAGTAAATGCCTATCAGATTTTTGAGGACTGCTTGAACTTACAAAGTACAACAGTGCGTGACCCTGTACCTTATGTGGATGCAAACGGGAAAGATCAAGTAAAATATGTTGTCAATGCCAATGAAACCATGATCGCAAGAGCTAAACAAAATCAAATTAAAGAAACTTTTGGAGCATGGCTGTTCAGTGACAAAGACAGGGCTGAGGTGCTTCTTAATATTTATAATGAAAGGTTTAATACCATCAGACCTCGTGTGTATGACGGTTCTCACTTGATATTCCCCGGTATGAGTGATGAGGTAAAATTACGACCGCACCAAAGGAATTTTGCAGCGAGGGTTATTTATTCAGGTACAGGTTTGGCAGGACATGTGGTTGGTGCAGGGAAAACCGCAGCCCTTATTGCATCAGGGATGTATCTGAAAAGCATTGGAGCCATTAAAAAACCGATATATGTTGTTCCTAATCATTTAACAGAGCAATGGGCAAAAGAGTTCTACCGTTTCTTTCCGCAAGCCAATATTTTAGTGACAACCAAAAAGGATTTTGATAAAGCCAACCGCAACAAGTTTGTTTCCAGAATCGCAATGGGTGATTACGATGCCATTATAATCGGTCACAGTCAATTTGAACGTATTCCCATCTCAAAAGAGCGCCAGGAAAAGCAATTGAATGAAGAAATTAACCAACTATCTTACATTATCAAGAAAATGCGTGATGAAAAGGGCGACAATTGGTCAATCAAACAAATGGTCATCTTTCAAAACAACCTCAAAAACAGGCTGACAAAGCTTGCTGCTGAGGAAAAGAAGGATGACCTTTTAACTTTTGAACAGCTTGGTGTAGATTACATGTTTGTAGACGAAGCCCATGTTTACAAAAATTGTTTCAGCTATACAAAAATGAGGAACGTTGCCGGTATCGGTAAATCGGCAAGCCAAAGGGCTACCGATATGCTTTTAAAGTGCCAGTATTTACAAGAAATTAATAATGGGAAAGGTGTGGTATTTGCCACAGGGACACCTATTTCCAACAGTATGAGCGAGATGTATGTCATGCAGAGATACTTGCAGCCGCAGACGCTTCAAAAAATGGGCTTAAACTACTTTGACAGCTGGGCTGCCACCTTCGGTGAAGTAGTGTCTTCTTTGGAAATAACACCGGAAGGTTCCGGCTATCGCATGAGAAACCGTTTTGCAAAATTTCACAACTTGCCTGAACTCATGAATATGTTTCAACTCGTAGCTGATATTCAGACTGCCGATATGCTGAATCTCCCGACTCCAGATATTGAGGGTGGTAAAGCAGCCATTATCGCAACAGAAGCCACACCATTTCAAAAAATGCTGATGGATACCTTTGTTGAGCGAGCTGATAAAATCCGAAGCGGCGAAGTTGATGCTTCTACCGACAATATGCTTAAACTCACGAATGAAGCTAAGCTCATGTCCATCGACCCTCGATTGATTATTGAAGATGCCCCAAATGATCCGAACAGCAAGCTGAATATTGCCATTGATAAAGTGTTTGATATATGGCAGAAGACCAAAGAAAAACGCTCCACTCAGATTATTTTCTGTGATTCCGGCACGCCTAAGCCCGGACAGTTTAATGTCTATGATGAAATCAAGCAGTGCCTGACTGAAAAGGGTATTTCTGAAGAACAAATAGCTTTCGTTCATGATGCTAAGACCGATGAACAACGTGAAGCACTGTTTGAAAAGGTACGTATGGGTGAGGTGAGAATCTTGCTTGGAAGCACATTAAAACTTGGAACAGGCACAAATGTTCAGGATAAGCTGATAGCTGTCCATCATCTGGACTGTCCTTGGCGCCCAAGTGATATTGAACAGCGCGATGGCCGAATACTGCGTCAAGGTAATGAGAATCCCGTGATAAGTATCTTTCGATATGTCACTAAAGGTACGTTTGATGCTTACTTGTGGCAAATCCAAGAGCAAAAACTGAAATATATCAGTCAAGTCATGACAGGCAAGAGCATTTCTCGTTCATGTGAGGATATGGACGAAACCGTTCTCTCTGCTGCTGAAGTAAAAGCCATAGCAACATCTAATCCACTTCTGGCAGAAAAAATGGAAGTTGATAATGAAGTAGCAAGATTGAAATTGCTCAAAGCTAACTGGAACAATGAAAGGATTATTTTAGAAAGAAACATCGAAAGTCATTATCCAAAAATGATTGCTCATTGTAAGGAAAAAATTGCAGCTCTGGAAAAAGATATTGAGCTGAAAAATCAATCAGTTGGGCAAGAGTTTTCAATGCTTGTTGACGGCAAGACCTTCGATGAAAGGGTAAAAGCCGGTGAAAGGCTTATCATGATGAGTAAGCTCCATGACATTTTTGTAAACGGGGAACCTTTGGAAGTTGGTGCTTATCGCGGGTTTAAACTTTTACTTGCCCGATCTGCATTTGACCAGTTAGAAGTGCAAATCAAAGGAGCATCAACCTATCGTGTTGAACTCGGTGATTCCGAGCTTGGAAGTGTTACAAGGATTGAAAATGCTGTAGAGAAAATCGACAGCATACTGGCACAGACAAAGCAAAAACTTGAGGATGCGATTGTACAACTTTCCGAAGCCAAAAAGGAAGTAGTAAAACCATTTGAATTTGAAGAGCGCTTAGCAGAGTATTCAGCACGTCAGGCAGAGATTAATACAAAATTGGAGTTTAAAGAACTCAGGCAGCAGGAGGAGGTTATTATTGATGAAAACGGACAGGAAAGCGATTCACGGTATTCATCTGATGACAGAGAGCCTGAACATGCAATTGCAGAACGGGATATCTAAGGATGTTATTTTAAAGCCATTTTAAATTACTTTATTTTGAAAGGATGTGATCATAATGCCGATGGTTGCGGTAAAACAGCCCTATGTTTTGTTCGTGGTAAATGATGATACGCCACAGCATCCCCGTGCGGAACAAGATAATCTCGGAACAATGATCTGCTTCCATAGCAGATATAATCTTGGTGACGAACACAGCTTTCATGAGCCGGACGATTTTTTGATGGATCTTTTGGAAAAAAAGCTGGGCGACTATGAAGAAGCCGAGGAAAAATTCGAGGAACTTACAGAGGAGATTGATATTTCTTTGTATCGAAATCGCTATGGTGCATACAGAAAAGCCATCCATGATAATATCTTGGATTATCTTTCGAGCAGTTTCGTTATCGAGCCTATTTATCTTTATGACCACAGTGGAATTACAATCAATACAACCGGTTTTTCCTGTCCTTGGGACAGTGGGCAGGTAGGCTGGATTTATGTTTCATACGATAACATACAAAAGGAATATGGTGTGGTCACTCCTGAAACTATTGAAAAGGCAAGACAGGTTTTAATCAGCGAAGTTAGGGAATATGATTATTACCTTACCGATCAGTGCTACGGATTTAAACTGTATGAAAGCAACGAGGAAATAGCAAGCTGCTGGGGCTTTATGGGTGAAATTCGTGATGTGCAGAATGAAATAAAAGAGTATTTGCCGGATGACTGCAAAGATATTGTTGAATCCCTGGAATATCGATATGACGATGCAGATATTGAAGATATTTTGGAGGAGATAAAGGAACTGGATGAAGAAATGGAGGTATAGCCTATGCAGACGCAAACCCGGAAGGCATATCGCCACTTTACGGAGGAAGAAATACAAAGAGCAAACTGCGTAAGCTTAATTGATCTTGCACGTCAGTATGGTTTTGAACTTGAGAATGGAGGAAGAAAAGCACTTCATGCAAAAAAATCGGGTGGGTTGTACATTTTTAAAGACAGCAACCGTTTTTATCACTGGACTGCCGATGAAAAAGGCGGTCCTATTGATTTTGTGATGAAATACGGCAATATAACCTATCCCGAAGCCGTTGCACAACTGCTTGGTGAACGTTATGAACCTTATATTCAAACTGTAGTACCTTATGAAAAAGAAGAGAAAGGCCCGCTGATTATTCCTGATAAGGCAGAAAATTTTAAAAGAACCTATTGGTATTTAATCTCCATCCGAGGTATTGAACCGGAAATTGTATCCGTACTGATGAATGAAAAGAAAGTTTATCAGGAAGCCCAATATGGAAACTGTGTGTTTGTCGGATACGATGAGAGCGGTATTCCTAAGTACTGTTCCATGCGCGGAACCTATACTGATAAGGCATTTAAAATGGATGCCGTTAATTCCGATAAGAGCTATCCCTTTGTGATCGGAGGGAAGAGCGATATGGTATTTGTTTGCGAAAGTCCCATTGATGCCATGAGCCATGCTACCTTTGCAAAACTCTATGGACATGATTGGAGGCAGGATAACCGCATCTCTCTCGGATGTACCTGGGATGGCGCCCTTGAACGATATTTGCAGTGGCATCCTGAAATCAAAAAAATAGTATTCGCCTTGGACAATGACTACCTTGCTAAAGATAAAGACGGATGTTATAGAAACTGGGGTCAGATGGCTGCAATGAAATGGTGTGATAAATACAGCGAAAAAGGCTACGAAGTAGCAATCCACAGACCGCATCTCAAAGACTTTAACCAGGATCTGATTGAAACCCGGAAAGGAAGAACTGTAGCTGAGCTTGACGCCATGCGTGAAGATGAACTGAAAGCCGAATTTGAAAAGGATGCCGTTGATGAGCCGAATGAGGAACTTGACATGGAGGAGGTTGAACCATGAACTTTCTTTTCATCAGTATGAAATCTTCCCTTTTGGGAAGCCCCGAACCTAAAGGGGAAAGGGTTTAATCCCTTCCCCTTTGAGGTAAGGCAGGAATAGTGGGGTTCCCACCCCACGAGAAAACAGCTTACCGGCAGTGCCGGTAACGAGGTTCTTGCAGCATTTTTAGTCATCCATTGGGGTGACAAGCGGAAAGGAGGGGTTTTGTGAAAGATAGGCCTAAAAGTAACACTCCAAAAACTCAAAAAAGGTCAGTGGTTTTTTCTACCGAAACCTTGGAACAGATTGAAAAGCTGGCAGTAAAGAAGAATGTGTTTGCTTCTGATATTATTAGAGAATTTGTGGAGAAAGGATTGGCTGTCAATGGATACGAAGAAAACATAGACACGATAACAGCCATCATACATCAGGAAATAGAAACTTCAATTAAATCATTGGCTAACCGTCTTGCAGGAATGATTAACAGACTTACAATTATTTCAGCCGCAGGATACTATGCAAATATCGCCATTATATCGGACTTGATTGATAAAGACAGATACTCTTCTTTTGAAAAAATCGAAAAGCTGGCAAGAAAACGTGCTTTAGTTTACGCCAATATGAAAAGTGCTGATGCAATCGCAGTCTTTATGGATGATGAAGAAATGAAGAAAGCAATTGCAGAAGTTAAGGGAGGAACAGCTGCTTATGTCGATTTTGATGTATAAGCAGAGATTTCGTCCTCCAAATTATAAAAAAACACCTAAATGCAATTATGCCCATATCCGATATATTGCTACTCGTCCTGGAGCATCAAAGAATGAGGGTATGCGTCACGGGTTGTTTGGCAAACTTTATCCCGGTAACTTGGTAGAGTTTGAAACCTGGCAAGAGGTAGCAAAAGAAGTGCGGGAGCTGTCATATAAAAAGGTTAATATATTTAGAAGTGTCATTTCATTCACGCCTCAAACAGCAGCCGAATTGCTTTTAAAAGATCATAAGGCATGGGAGGATTACATTGAGAAGCATATTGCGGTTCTTGCTCAAAAAAATGGAATCAGTCTTAAAAATCTGTCCTGGGCTTGTGCACATCACAATGAAGTCAGTCATCCTCATATCCATGTAGTCTTCTGGGACAAAAACCAAAAGACTATGAAGAATTTTGTTAAGCCGGAAGTAGCCGACAGCATTCGTATACAGCTTATAAAGGAAACCTTTGCAGATAAAATTGCGGATTATTGCAGAGCTAAGGAAAACAGTAAATCAGCACTGAAAGAAACTACAGATCAACTGGTAAAAGGCTTTGATGACTATATGAAATCCATTTACCCTAAGGAATATAAATACTTAAAAGAACTTGTAGGGAAAATTGATGAAGATGATTTAGCAGCCATTCCGCTTGATGGAGTATTGAACGGTATCAACCTATCTCCATTATCGGTCCGTCTGTTTCAGCTTAAAGACATAATGCCGAAAAAGGGAAGGCTTTATTATCAACTGCTTCCGGAAGAAGTTAAAGAGGCAATTGATGAACTGATAGCTGATTTAAAACAAAGTGTTCCCTACATTAAAGATTTAATAAATGAATATGCAGAGATAAAGTCAAAGCTTGCCATGCTTTATGATACAGACCCTGAAAACATCAACAAGCACAAAGATAAGGCAGTAGATGAAATGGACAAACTGATTGCCAATAAAGTGCTTGGTGTTGTCAAAACAATATTAAATAAGGAGCGTGAGCTTTCAAATGTAGAATTTACAGAAGCCAGAAAAATTTATTATACCGAACAGATGGTTTATGAAATCTTGATTATGCTGGAACAAAACACATCAGATTTAAACATGGACTATGATGATGCAGAAAAAGCAATGAGTACAGAACTGTCGAAAAGGGCGAAAAAAGAACTATATCTAAAAAACAGGGACAAGAGTATGGAGAAATAAGTTTTCCATATCCTTTTTGATTAACAGGAAAGGAAAATGATAAAATGCCTGACTAAAACAATATCAATATCCTGAATGAAAGGGTGATAATTTTGGTTTCAAAAAAGCAATTATACAGCGAACTTTTTAAGCGGTTAAAAAAGGTACAGCTAACTATTAAAGAACCTGAAATATCCGATGTAACAGCAGAAATTTTTAACGATACCGGAGGGCTGGTAGCCGTTATAACCGCAGATGACAGGCTGATATATAGTGGATGCCAATGTGAAAGTGCCAATATTATAGTGGAAATTGCTTCGGACTTAAAAAAGCAGTTTAATCTTTCCTCAGACTTGCCTGTTAAGCCGATAGGGAATCTGCCAAACGGGTATATGAAGCTTTATGAAGTTGGAGACATTGTAATGGGATGCCGGTTGTCCCCTCTGATTGGTTATGAGTATGCTACATGGAAAAAAGGAATGGACTATGACAAGTCGGAAGTCTATTACTATGCTCGGCAGTTTTTATGTTTTAAAGAAGCACAACAGGATTTTGCAGAAAGATGTGGCTTTATAGAAAAACAGCAAAAAGTCAAAAGGGATAACCTGTTTTCCAATGCCGAACTTTCACTTCTGCTATCTTGCTGTATCGAACGTGTAAAGTTAGATGCTGCACTTACATCAGAGGTAGAGAAAGCTATAGGCGATGTTATCTCCAAAATTGAGCAGATTTTGCCTGCCCCACCGACAGATAGTGAACAGGATGTTGAAAGCGAGAATGTGAGGTGCTTTCGATGAGAAAATTTAGTAACGAATTGTATCGGGCATTTTTAGGACGAGCGTACACACTTGGATATACTGTGGTTGAATTTGAAACTGTCGGCCAACCTGTGGAATTTTACAAAGGCAGAGAATATATTTGTTCTTTGATGCCGGATGGTGAAATTCATTATAAAGATAACACAGCAGTTCGTGATGATGTATTCCGATTATCAGAATTATTTTCTTCCATGAAACATGCTTACGATCTTTATGAAAAAGCTGAAAATCTGCCGTTTGATAGTGTGAAAAATTACAAGGTGCTTTGTGAGTTTGGAAATTTTCTTTTGGCAGCAATGATGGATAATAACGATCAGTTGAGGTTCGTAACGTGGAGGTATTCGTATAACCGTGACAGTGTAGCTTATGGACACTACTTTGACACCGACTATGACGGAGCAAGGCAGGATTTTGCAGTACGTGCCGGTTTGATTGATGAGAAAAAACTGTTCAAAGAAAATGAACTGGTAACTTTATATGAAGCATGTATTTTCAGGGGCAGAAATGACAGAGAAATCAGCTTTGATGATGAAAAGAGGTTGATGAATGTAATGAACAGGATTCAAGAAAATATTCCGAATTTGTCATTGGACTGCCATGAGCAAAATCATGAAGCAGAGAGCGAATTGGATAGATAAATTTAAATAAACGGAGGAAATTGAATATGAAAAATACATTAAAACGGGCGATGGCAATTGTTGCTGCTATCGCTCTTATTTTAACCCTTTTTGGCGGTGCTGCTTATGCTGCTTATGCTGCTTTTAAAGTATTCCCCGATGCAGCGAATCATTGGGCAAGAGAAACAATTGAAAAGCTATCACAGGAAGGCATTGTAAACGGATATCCTGACGGTACGGTTCGCCCGGATGCGACTATTACCCGCAGTGAATTTGTAAGTTTGCTGACATATAGCTTAAAGTTGGAGGGTTATACCCACACCGGCCCCGATACCTTTGATGATACGGACAAACATTGGGCAGAGAGTTTCATTGAAGCTCTTGTCAAAAACAAAGTAATCGCAAAAGAAGATTACGGAAAAGATTTTAAGCCTGACCAGCCTATCAGCCGTATGGAAATGGTCCGCATGATGGTACGTTCCATAGGCAAAGCAGATATGGCTAAGATCATGACAGGAGATACGCCTTTTGTTGATGACGGTCAAATTACTAAAGAAGATAAGGGATATATCAATGTAGCGGAAAAGTATGGTTTGTCCTATGGTTATCCCGATAAGACCGTGCGTCCGATGGCGTACAGTACCAGAGCGGAAGCCTTTGCGATGATTCTGCGTCGCTTTGCGGCTATGGAGCGTATCTCACAAGAACAGGCAGACAACAATAAAGAGCAGGAAAACACCAAGCCGGATGAGAAGTCAAATCGCAGTAATAGCGGTGGTGGCAGCGCAAGCTATCCGGCGGCAAAGGTAGAAATCTCACTGCCCAATTATAGCCATATCGATACACCGTTTGAGGTAAAGACAACTTTAAGCCATGTGAAAAATCTTGAGTGGACAATTCAAAAGAAAGATACAGAGTCACTTGCAACAGATGTTTTGGAAGGAACACTCAACAAGGATGGCGGTAAGATTTGCATTAAAGAGGCGGGAGATTATAAAATAACGGCTACCGCAACCAATTATGGCAATAAAAAATACACTTTCAGCAAGGAAATCAAAATCTATCCTGTACCAGATATAAGCATTGATCTTAACGGTAAGACGCATATCGATAAAGAGGTTGAAGTCAAAGTGGTGGTAAAAGATAACAAAACTGTAACATGGCGTCTTTTTAAGGACGGAAAGCAAGTAAAATGGGGTGAATATATTGAGGGCAATCTGAATAATGATGGAGGTTCTATCAGCTTCAAGGAAAGTGGCAGTTACTCCATTGTTGCAGTCGTCATTGATGAAACGAACCGTGAGTTCACAGGAAAAGCCGATATTCAGGTCTATCCTGTGCCACAGTTGACACTAAATATGATTAAAACAGCACATACCGATTCAACGGTAAACGTAACGGTAGAAAGCAAGGATTTAGGGAATCTGGATATTGTCTGGCAGCTTGTAAAGGATGAGGAACAGGTTAGCTTAAAGGACTGCATCAATGGAAATCTTACCAATGAAGGTGGCAATATTCAATTTAAAGAAAAAGGTTGGTATACTCTTAGAGCTGTTGTCATTGACATAACGGGCAGAAAATTTGAAGCTGCTGCGCAAATTACTGTTTACCCTGTGGCGAGCTTTACCTTTTCCCTGCCTGCAACAACCCATACCGACAAAGAGATTGCCCTAATGGTGACATCCTCCGAAATCGGGGATATGAAAGCAGTATGGAGCATTACCAAAAATGGTAAGGATGCGGCACTTTCAGACTGTATCGACGGATCGCTTTCCAATGAAGGAGGTACTATCCGTTTTAAAGAAAAGGGAGTCTATATCTTAAAAGCTGTGTTGGTTGACTCGACAGGCAGGGTATTTTCTGATGAGGCAAGTACAGTTGTATATCCGGTGGCAGTTACAGGCTTTTATTTGCCGGAAATTGCACATACCGATACCTTTGTAGAAGTCAAAACCTCATTCCTGGAAACACAGGGGCTTGAGGTTCACTGGAGTTTGACGAAAGATGGTAAAGAGATTAATTTGAACGACTGTATTGAAGGAACGCTTAACGATAACGGAGGTACTATCCGCTTTAAGGAAAAGGGGGACTACCATTTAAAGGCTGCGGTGATAGACAGCACCGGACGTAGTTTTGAATACACCTCACCAGTTATGGTTTATCCCGTGATCAACATGGACTTTACAATAGAAAAAACCACTCATACAGATAAGCCAGTCACAGTACAAACACAGCTTATTGAAGCAGGTAAGCTCCCTGTTGTATGGAGTGTTACAAAGGACGGAACGGAAGTTGCTGTTTCCGATTATATCGAAGGCAGTCTCGGAAATGATGGAGGAAATATCCGCTTTACTCAAAAAGGCAGTTATACGCTGACAGCTACTATTTCCGATGAAACGGGCAGAAGTTTCAAAAATAGTAATGAAATCAAGGTATATCCGATTCCGCAGCTTGTATTTACTTTGCCCAAAGCTGCTCATACCGATGATATTATTACCGTCAACATTACAACTGCCGATATGGACGGATTGACAGTTAAATGGTATGTGAACAATATGCAAGGTTTTCAGGATTGGGATACCTATATTGACGGCACACTTGTGAATAATGGTGGAGACATTCGTTTCAAACTTGCGGGAAACTATGGCATTGAAGCAAGTGTGACAGATGAAACCGGAAGAGTATTCCAATTCAATTGTGAAAATAAGATCGAGATTCTCCCTGTCCTCTCCATAGAATTTAATCTTCCTCAGATTGCCCATACAGATACGGATATTGATATTCGCACTACAGGCGATATGGGAGTGCTGCCGATTGAATGGAGTTTAATGAGAAACGGTCAGCCTGCTAAATGGGATGAGTCAGTCAATGGAACGATGAATGAACAAGGTGGAAAAATCCGTCTAATGCAGGAAGGTGAATACCTCCTTACCGCAACAATGACCGATGTTTTAGGCAGAATTTTCAGCTATAGCGCACAAATCAGCGTTTACCCATTGATAAATTGTGATTTCTCGATGCCGAGCAGTGTACGTACAGGAGTACCATTTGAAGTAACAGTCAGTCAGGCTGCAAATCCTGGTGGCAAAAATATTGTTTGGAGCCTTGAAAAAGACGGGCAATCTATACCGTTGGATGGCAATATACAGGGTAATTTGGGAAACCACGGCGGAACTGTGACAATCAGTACACCGGGAAACTATATTTTGAGTGCCACCGTTGTTGATGAGCTTGGCAGAACATTCACCTCAAAACAGAGCGTTGAAGTAATTAATACAGCTCCCGCAAAGCCGGTTGCAAACGCCAATGTAACCCGTACATTTAGTAGTGGTAAATTTCTTGTTGAGATTTATGCCAACAGCAGCGACCCCGATGGAGATGAAATTACTTATGAATATAGTGGAAAGGCTGAAGATAACTATTATACCGTTGGTAATCATACGGTAAGGGTAAGAGCAAAGGATAACTATGGCGATGTTTCCGACTGGACAGACGTAACCTTTACTATCAGCAATGCAGCACCGTCAAAGCCAACTATTGTGGCAAATGTTACACGAAACGCAAAAGACGGGAAATTTCTTGTCAATGTTTCTGTTAATAGTACCGATGCAGATGGTGATGAAATTATCTATGAATACGATGGAAAGGCTCAGGACAATTACTATCCTGTAGGTACTCATACGATAAAAGTAAGAGCAAAAGACAACTATGGCGGTATTTCCGAGTGGTCAGAAGTGACCTTTACTATCCAAAATTCTGCACCTACTGCACCTGTTATTACAAGGACACCAGCCGGCAACAGCGTTGCACCGGGTACACCTGTTAAAATCACAGCAACTTCCAATGATGCAGATGGAGATGCCATTACCTATGTTTGGGAAAACCGTCCTGCTGAAACTTATGTTTATCCACTGGGCAAAAATGTAGTGAAGGTTAAGGCAGTTGACAGTACCGGAGCTGAATCTTCATGGTCGGCTATTGTATTTTTCGTGGCAGATTCCACAAATGGCGGCGGTATGGTGCTTACTGGCCCGGATTCAGTTATCATGGAGAACGGGTTGGAGGGAGCTACTATTACGCAATACACCTTTACTGTACCGCCTGTCAGCGGACATAGCGGAAGTGATTTTGGACGAGTAAGGGGATATAACATTAAAACAAATTCATGGGATCAGCTTGACTATCAAACAACCAAAAATGGTATAACGTTCCAAAGAAATCTACCGACAGGTACTTATTCCAAGCTAGAGTTTTACTACTATACTAACCATGATTGCATGTATAACAAGTCTAACATTACTTATTCTGTAAATTACTATTTTGATTAGATAGAAACATGATGATAACCGCCTTGAAAAATATCAGGGCGGTTATTCTTCTTAATGGAGGTGTATTTATGCGGACTAAAATGGATTTCTACAGATGCTTTTTTGAGCAGCTTGCAAGGCGTGGCTTTGATGTGAAACGGTCAACTTCCTCCGATTATCTTGCTGATATTTATTATAAAAATCAGCTTATAGCATTCTATACCAAAGCTGATATGATCGAGCGAAACCCGTTTGTTTCAGTTAAGGAAAAAGTTTTTAATTTATTGGAGGAAACCGCCAAGAAAACGGCAGTTGAAGCCGGTATATGCACTGAGTGTCCTTATACAGAAAAGGATGAGAAACTCAAAAACGGTTCATATAAGCTGGCTGAATATAACGGTGTAGTTTTAGCCTGTAAGCTGCATCACCTGTTTGGTTATGTATTTTCAACCTATCGCATGGCTCCTGAGAGTGAACAGCCACTACAAAGACAATTTTTCTACAATAAAGAATCAGCCACACAGGATTTTGCCATCCGTTCCGGTTTGGTGGATGAAAAGGCTCTGTTTACCGAAACAGAGCTGATGATTCTTCATTCTAATCTTGTCAAGCTTACGATGCTTGATAATAACCTTTCCAATGACGATATGCTTTCTGTCGGTAGAATGATCGAGAAAATTGAAGACATTGTTCCCGAACTGCAAGGTAGGGATTATGACTTTGACTTTGAAGATGAATTCAGGCAGGACATGGAGATTGGAGGTTAAGCATGGGAAATAAGAGAAATCAAGTAATTGCTATAGCAAGGTTTCTGGCTTATAAGGCAGAGCTAAACAAGCAAATTGAAAATATGTCGGAAGAACAGTATATGCAAAACCCTGTCGGGCTGGATGTTGGGCAGTATGTGGAAGATATGATGAAATATTGTACAGAACATACAGTCGATACTGTATTAAAGAATCAGAATGAAATGATAGCAAGGCTCGGCATGGAATATTTGAGTGCCATTGCCTTTATGCCTTATATAGACGGAGGTGAAACATATGCCGGACAGCAGGCCTAATCCAAACATATGGGGAAACATCATTACCTGTGGAGAGATTGCTATCGGCATTTATGAGATTGTTGGTGAATACAAAAAGGGGCTGATGATGCCAAAGAAAATGGCAGAAGAAATCCTGCCTCAAACTGTTATTGATATGGCTCAGAAAGATGGTGAAAATCTCTGTTTTACTGATGAGCTTTCTTCTTCCATTGTCGCTGATGAACTCATAGAGCAAGGCATTGTAACCGATCCTGAATTTATTGCCAGACAGGAGGCTTTAAAGCAGCTTGATGATGCCGGGATGGACACAGGGTTTGAAACCTTTAATGAGATTGATTTTGAACTTGAGATTGAGAGGTGAAACGGCTTGAAACTGGTATATATCTGTTCCCCGTTAAGGGGAGCTATTGAAGAAAATATCAAAAAAGCGCACCGATACTGTGAGTATGCTGCCGGATGCGGTGTAATACCATTGGCTCCTCATACGATTTTTACAGCCTACCTGCAAGATACCATTCCAGAACAGAGGGCACAGGGCTTAAAAATGGGGTTGGAACTGTTAAAGCGCTGCGATGAAATTTGGGTGTGCGGGGATGAAATATCGCAGGGGATGCAGGGTGAAATTGATTTGGCAGCCAAACTGCATATCCCGACGATTTATGTTCTGGACCATCATTTTGAGGAGGGGTTAAAAATCAGACAGAGCAGCAAGGCACTTGGTATGGATGACTGTATTACTGGAAGTGACAGGGATGACTATGAAAATAAGATTTTGGTGCTGAATCCGGAAGCATTGATTAGTAACTGCCGGACAGCAGAAAATAGTTTGTGGGTTGCTTATAACGGTTTTGGCTGTACTTATGGGGCGAGAGGTCAGGCGGTATATGCCAAAAACCTTTTTGACGGACGGGAGGCACGCTGGGAACGAGCTGACTTCTTGGGCATAGTAAAGCCGGAAAGCCTTAAGAAGTGGCTGGAAAATACGCCGATCAAGAATGAGCTTGCAGAAATGCTTATATTGGAACAGGAGAAAAGTGAGGATTTGGAAAGATGAAAACAAAACCGAAGTTGATCATCTGTTCTATGATTTTCACGGCTGGAGGGTTTATTAACATCTTTTTTTCCACCGCTGTCCATATGTTACTATCAAGGCAGATGACTATATTGAAGCTATTGCCAATCAATGAATGTTTAAAAAGTATATTTATAAGCAGACAGCATTTGATGCTGTTTCTTTGTTTACAGGGATTTGCTTTGGTTATGGCTGTAATGTATTTCTTCACAAATTTACGGCCATACCAATCCGATTTAGTAGAGATAACACCGGATATAAAAACCCCAGTACCAGTCGGACAATATCAGCATGGGTCCGCAAGGTGGCTAAAAGATAAAGAAAAGGATAAAGCCTTTGACAGCTTTATCCTAGACCCGAGCCATCCTCAAATCGTGGAGTTGATTAAGACTGGTTATGATGGATTGGAGTTTATGAAAGAAAAAGAAGGCTAAGCGATTATATTAGTTCATGGATTTAATATAACTGTTTATTCTCAATGATTTGAGTTAGTTGAAAGGAGTTGATGCCTATGAGTGAAATTACCCAGCAAGGAGGTGTTGTCATCGGTGTAAAGAAAGAAGGCAACAAAGAACGCATCTATTTTGTCGGCGAGGACAGCCATCTGCTATGTATTGGTGCTACCCGTTCCGGTAAGTCTCGAAATCTGGTAGTTCAATCTATCTGTACCCTTGGACTTGCAGGGGAATCCATTGTAGTCAGCGATCCAAAGGCTGAGCTGTTTGACTATACATCTGAGTTCCTTAAGAAACTCGGATATGAGGTTCTGGTCTTAGATTTTAAAAATCCTTCGAAAAGCCAACGCTATAATCTACTACAGCCAATCATTAATGCTGTTAATGCAGGTGATGCCGATAAGGCTGAAATGCTCGCATGGGATTTGACAAATAATCTTGTTGGCAAACCGGAAGGTGAAAAGATCTGGACCAATGGTGAATGTTCCATTATTGCTGCATCTATACTCTGTGTGGTATGTGACAACAAGCATCGTCCGGAGTATCAGAACCTTACCAATGTTTATTGGTTTATTGCTGAAATGGTCAAGACAATCGGCAATAAAATGCCACTGCTTGAATATGTTAAAAAGCTTCCACCTGCTCATCCTGCCAAAGCTTTACTATCTATTTCTGATGTTGCACCAAGCAGGACGAGGGGAAGCTTTTATACTTCAGCTTTGACGACACTCCGATTGTTTACGAGTAAATCTATTTATGCCATAACCCACAAGAGCGATTTTCAGCTGCAGGACATCGGTCAGAAAAAGCAAGCACTATTTATTATTCTGCCTGATGAAAAAACCACTTTTTACCCGGTGGCTTCGCTGATAGTATCTCAGCAATATGAATTGCTTGCCAATTTAGCAGATATGAGAGGAGGTCGATTAAAGCAGCGTGTCAATTTCATTTTGGATGAATTCGGAAACTTTACAACCATCACTGATTTCACAAATAAGCTGACAGTCGGCGGTGGCAGGGGTATGCGCTTCAATCTGTTTATTCAGTCCTTTTCACAGCTAAAAGAGAAGTATGATGAAAATACCTCGGACACCATTAAAGCCAACTGCCAAACCTGGGTATATCTACAAGCAGATGATATGGATACTTTGCGTGAGATATCGGAAAAGCTTGGTACTTATACTGTTTCAAGTTATCAATTGTCGTCAAACCACACAAAATATTCCACTCCATCAAGTTCTCATAGTATCAGTTTAGTAGAACGGAAACTCTTGAATGTAGATGAGGTCAGGCGTATTATACGGCCTTATCAGATTGTCACTTCCCGTACGCATCCTGCTATCATGTATTCTCCGGACTTATCAGAGTGGTACTTTAACAGGATGTTAGGGCTTGGCGACAAGGAACACAACCGTAGACTTCGGGAGGAACGGGAGAAAAAGCGCCCTGCAATCACTAACACGAATGAGGAAATCGCATTATGGAATATCTGGATTTACTATCAGAAAGATATTATCAGGAAAATGCAATTACAAGCTCAAAAAGGTAATGGTGGATTTGCCAACAATGAAACTGATTTAGAATAATGAAAGGAGGACAAATTTGTGAACATCAAAACCGTAAAGAAAAAATGCAAAAACCTTTGGAAAACGGCAAGTGCAGGAATGGTTGCACTTGCTGTTTCTTTTATGAGCACAATGCCTGCTTATGCCGACGACATAAAAGACAGCCAGATTGTCAAAGGAACTGAAAAACTGATTGGAGATGTTACTACCTGGCTAATGGTTCTTGCTCCGGTAGTATCAGGACTTCTCATTATCTATTTCTTCATCCGCAGATCAGCTGCAGATGAGATGGATCAGAAAAAGTGGAATAACCGTATTGTCGTTGCTATTGTTTCCTGTATCGGTGCGGTACTCGGTTCGGCAACACTTAATCTCATCGTTGGATATTATAAGTAATTCTAAAAACGTTTTACAGACTGTATAAGAACAGTCTTATTTTTACTAATTCATATTTTAAAGGAGGATTTATTCAATGAAAAACATTCTAAGAAATGCGGAAATCAAAGCTATGGCAACTGTTGGCAATGTAAAATCAACAGTCAATCAAATCTTTGGCAGAGCCAAGAGAGCACTTGCAAATCGTGAAGGGCAGGGCACACTCGATGTTGCAATTACCGTCCTTATTTCCATTGTGCTTGGGGCACTCATTCTTGCCGGACTGTATCTTATTATAAACGGTACAGTGCTGTTTTCTTCACGGTATAAACACGATAGAAAGTGCTACGCTTAAACAGTCTCCTTTCCTTTTGGAAGGAGGGGGAGTTTGGGGGGAGGAAAACTTTTCTCAATAAGGTTTCCTCCCTCTCATCATATGCAAACCAAACCAAAATTCAAATACGAAAGGAAGATCATCCATGAAAAAATTAATCAATTCTATCAAGGGCAAATCCCTTGAGATGGCAGTAAGAACAAGGAGAATATTAATGGATAAACGCGGCGAAGGCTTTGTGGATACGGCAATTAAAATTTTAATTGCTGTTGTCATCGGCGCTCTGCTCCTCGCCGGGCTTTATGCGCTCTTTGGAGAAATGATTATGCCGGAATTACGCGACCGTATTCAAGACATGTTCAACTATGGCGGTTAAGAGCATCCTTTTCCTGTGAAAACACAGGGCATGCTATACTTTTTCTGACCAGGCAAAAAATAATCCGCCTGGTCAGAAAGGGGTCATGTCATGAAAAATGATAAGAAAAGGTTCAAGCTTGTGCGCTTTGCCTTTGAAACACAGTCCGACGGAATGGTTTACAGGTATATGATTACCGACTATCAGATTCCCATGTTTGAGATCAACCAATGGATCGAGAGCAGGAGCCTCCAAAATGCCAACACCGGAAAAGAGTATGCCAAAAAGCTGGTGGTGTACCTGAACTATCTCCATAGTATCGGCGTGGAGTACGATACCGCCACCAACAGGCATGTGAAAAGCTTTATTCACTATCTGCTTTATGGCGGTCTTGAGGAACTCAAGCTGAAATTCCTTGAAACGGAGATCGTCTGCGCCACAGCCGGCAGGTACCTGACAGCCATAACGGAGCTGTACAAATGGCTTGCCAACAATTATGAAACCAACATCACGTTTCAAACAAAAACAGATACATACAGGGCGAGGAAATCCTTCCTGTATGGCCAAATTTATTCCTGCGACTACCAGTACATCCTTGACAGCAGCCTGCCGCGGCAAAAGTCCCGCCGGGAATATATCAAGTGGTATTCGGAGGCGGAAAAGGATGCGCTGTGCAGCCATTTTGAAACGCTGCGGGATGAGGCGGTATTCCGCATTACGCTGGAGGGTTTCCGGATCGATGAAGTGCTGAGTATGCAGCTCCAGCACTATGATCCGGTGGAACAAACCATCCGGCCCTCACGTTCCAAGGGGAAACAAAGCGCCCGGTCAGGCCGGGACAATCCCCTTAGAGTGGTTGCGCTGCCCTCAGAGCTTTGCGAGCTGCTCAACCGGTACATCCAGACCGAGAGAATGATTGCGGAAAACGAGAGCGGCGTCATCAGCGATTTTCTTTTCATCAACCTGCAGCGGGACAGTACACAGGGGAAGCCGCTTCGCTACGGCAATTACTATGCCATCCTGAAAAGATGCGCCCAAAGGGCAGGCCTTGACCCTGAGAAAATACGAACGCACAGCGGACGCAGTACAAAGGTGATGGAGTATCTGGAGCGTCAGGCACTCCATCCGGAGGATGGCATCACCGATGCCGTCATTATGGAGAGCTTCGGCTGGCGCTCTGCCGATTCCATCGTCCACTACCGGAACCACAACAATCAGGTCATAGCCAAAGCGGTTATGGAAAAGCTGCACCGGAAGAAAGGTGGCGCCAATGATTAAACTGCTTGAGATTAAGACTTGTACCGCCTTTTGGGACATAGATGGGACTGTCCTGCGTTTTCAGAGGCGAAAGCGCGTCGATGACGAGCTGACGGGCCGGACGATAGAGCGGTACCGGGAACTGCTGCTGAATGAAACCTACAAAAGCTGCCCGCAAATGCTCCGCGACATTGCCTGCATCTTAACGGACAACATTCTGGCACGAATCGGCATTGAGGTGTATCAAAAGCAATTTTTGAAAATGTTTGAGCACTATTCAAAGCTCTATGTCGAGCAATGGGAACAAGCCGGAAGATGCTTTGTTTCCAACAAAACGGCCATGTTTCCTGTTTTTGAGTTCATGTTCCGAAACAGGCTGGTTGAACAGCCGGATAGTCCGATTACGATCTTGAGAGACATCCCCTGTGACAGCAAGATCTTTTTGAATATCTTTGAGGAATGCTTTTCATCCTTCTGGGCAGACAAGATCAGGGAGAAGGTTCTGAAACAAGAAACACTTGCCCCCATCCGGGAACGGATTGGGCCTCTGAGAACGACACAATACCTTTGTCTTCTGCCGGAGACTGTCATCACAGATTACCTCAAAACCATTGCAGGAAGATTTACGCAGCAGCGCAGGCTCATCACTACGCAAAGCTTCTGCCTCGAACTGCTTGGCAGCGATACATCCATTTCCGGCCCGCGTTTTCATCCAAGGTTTGTAACACTGGTTGCTGCCGCAGTTAGCCGCGAGTTTGAAATCCAGTGCCAAAAATTCATTGCTGAAAACCACCTGCAGTTTGATATGTCCAGTGACAAGTGGACGCTCTTCCATAGGCACGGACCCTCCCTGCACCGGGAAACCATTGATTTTACAGGAATTCATTCACCTTCCCTGCGGCTTGAAATCAAATATTTCATGAAGCACAGATATTACAGCATCACCGCCGACAAAGACCGTTCCATTACTACCTTGGCGTACGCGACCAATCTGCTCACGGATAACAATCCAAACATTCATTTTTTCGCGGATGTGGATGACGTCGATGTCCGGGCGCTGTATATGAGCATGGAGCGCAGATATGGACAGACAACCGGAGGAAAGTCGGTGTCCAATATCATGCGGGTTTTCAGTATTTTATCGGTACTCATGGAATATCTGATGAGCGATCATCGGGATGAAGCAATGCGCAGCCCGGTTCCGCAAGACAACCCCTTTTCCCGTTACCGGTTTCATAACGCAAAGGACTACAAGGTACGGACCGCCGTTATTCCGGAGGCTGTTGCGGAGCAGATCGATGAGCATCTGGATGAGCTTGACCCGGTGCAGGCTCTGCTGTACCGGATTTTCTCCGCCACAGGCATGCGTATGAAGGAGGTGCTTTTTCTGGAGTCGGACTGTCTGGAACCGTCACAGTATGAGGGCGTTGTCCAGCTTAAGTACAAGCAGTATAAAACCCTGACCGCCAGACGGAAGGCTGGTGTGCCGGATTATCACAGAGTGCTCATTTTAAAAGAACTGGCAGACGAAATCTCGGGACAGATTCACAAAACGAAAGAGTGGCGAAAGGAACTTGGCGTGCCGTATCTGTTTGTCAACAAGCGGCCGAATTTTCGGGCAAGCATGATCAGTATGAGCAATTATCTGCTGGTCATCAACAGGCTCATTAAAAAATATGACCTCCGTGATGAAAACGGCCGGCTATGGCATTTTACCAGCAAGCAGCAGCGCAAAACACTGACGGTTACCCTGATTGAAAACGGAGCGTCCGTGGATGAGCTAGCTTACTGGCTCGGACATCTCAGCAGAAGCACTGCCTCAAACTACTATGCCGAAGTCCGGAAAATGAAGCTGGCGGAACTCAATACCAGCTTCTTCCGGGAAAAATTTGATCTTCTGCTGTCGGATGAACAGCTTGCGGAGTACACAGAGGAAGAACGCAGGCTGTTGTATATGGATTTCCGGCTGGAGCAGCGGCGGGTGGAGTTTGGCTTCTGCCTGAAAAAGCTGGCCGATGGCGGCTGTACAAGCAGGAGCAGCCTGATCAACTGTGTAAACTGCAAAAATCTTTGTACAGGACCCAAGTATCTTCCGTACTGGCAGAGTCTCATGAACGGACAGCGCGAGGTTGTGAACAGCCTCCTCGCCGCTTATGCTGAGGCTGGTATTACGGGCTATCAGGAATTCAGGGAATACAGACAGGCAACATACCTTCTTAACTGCTATGAGAACATTGTAAACGCTATAGAAGGAGGTGCCTCGGTATGAATCTTCCGCAATACAAATACATTGAAAACTACGACGAGCAGCAAAAGAGCCGGTATCTTGACCTTTTGCCGCAGCTTGGCAGCAATATTCACTTCGATGAGGACACATGGGTGTGTGACAAACGAATGCGAAGTGCGGCGGAGCCGAAGAATTACAGTAACATCTACTTTTCTGCCGTTCCATCCGCTTACAAAGAACTGGTGAAATACTATTCACTCCTGCGGCTGCTGCATGGTGATACGGTCAGAACGATCCGGTCACGGATAACCCGTCTGGTTCCATTCCTGAAGTTCCTGACTGCAGCCTGCTCGGCCCCCCTGCTTTCGGGCTGTGACATATGGACGGCTTCAAGGCTAAAGGAGCATCTGGATGCATCCAACCTGGCGGACAGTACCATACGGGACATCTGGTGCGAGGCTGGCACTCTGTTTCGCACTATGAACGGGTTTGACGGGGTACCCTGCAAAAATCCTTTTGCCTGCAATCCATATGCGCGAGCTGAAAAGCTAGACTCCAAATATATCCCGGATAAGGTGGCTGAAAAGCTGGACGGTATCTTCCGGCAAGAAGAAATAGATCTGCACATCCGGTGTATTTACTGGCTGTTGCGGCTCATTCCTTCCCGGATATCCGAAGTGCTGGGGATGGCAATCGACTGTGTAAAGCCGTACAACGGGAAATTTGTTCTCTTTATTCCAACATGGAAGCAAAACGGAGGCAATATGGAACCGGTCCTGCGTTCTGTCCACATTGAAGATACGGGAATCGCCGGATATCTTCTCGATTTGCTTCGGGAACAGCAGGCAGCGGCGGCAGAATTGCAGGAGCATTTGCCTGAAAACAAACGCGGTTGTCTTTTTACCTATCGGCGGGTGCTTCATTACAAAAATGGCACGGCATCTCAGCCGGGCAGGGTTCAAAGTGTCTATCCTGACGTTGTGGACTACCATTTCAAAAGAATTTGTGAACAGTACGGTGTCCGGGATGAAAATGGGAAGGTCTACAACCTGACATCCCATCAATTCCGCCATAACGGAATCACCGACAGGCTGGAGGCAGGCTTTACGCTGGAACAGATTGCCGACATGACGGGCCACCACGGAAACGCCATGATATGGAATGCATACTCCCATCTGGATTTAAAACCTCAGACTATCCTGCAAAAGCAGCGGTATGTTTTGAATGAGCCTAAGCCGCCGGATAATCCATATATCCTGTTCGGCGGACGAATTCTCCATATGGAGGAAATGCTTGAAAAGAGGCTGCTTAAAAACCTCCGCGCCCACAGGGTTCCGGGAGGCATCTGTGGCGACGTTACCGGATGCAAAAGCGATATGTGGGATTGTCTTGAGTGCGGGCATTTTATCCCGGACAGAGATCAGCTTTCCTATTTCGAGGAACAAGCGGTCGCATGGCGCAGCAAAGCAGACCGTTTCTCGGATTTCCCGGCCATTCACGCCAATGCGTTGAGAAACGCTGATTTATTTGAGAAGATCGCAGCCAAACTGCTGGGAGGTGAGCAAGATGAATAACAAAGTACCCAAGGAGCTTATTGCGCGGCAGGAGCACCAGCGCCAAACCACGATCAATACCGTAATGAGAGCAATTTCAGAGCTTCGAGCCGAAGGGCACAGGCTGACGATTAAAAACCTTATGGATTATACCGGATTGTCCCGTTCTGTTTTCGGCAAAAAGCATATCCGGGCTGTTTTGGTCAGTCAGGGAATTATAGCCTCAGAAGCTTGCGAGGCAGAGAGCACGCCGCCTGAATCCACTGCAAAGCAGCGAATGAAGCGAAAACTTGAGGAAAATGATCAGCAGATTCGTCGGCTTACTGAAGAAAATACCGCTTTGAAAAGTGAATGCGAAATGCTAAGGGGCAAGCTGTTTCTCCTGATGCAGCGGCAGTCGCTGGAGTAAATAAACGGTTCTATTTACAGCGAAATAATGAACACGATTAAACTGTGAGGTTTGGTCGTGTTTTTTATTTAAAAATCAAAAATGAAAGAAGGGATTTATCTTGAAAAACAAGCAAATTCAGTTCACAACGCTCGCACCACCGACAACCGCATACTTTAATCGTGTCAATCGACCGTGCAGAAAAGTATTGCCGACAATCACAGAACGCATCAAAGAGATGTTTAACTACAAGGGCTAAACGACTCAATCAAAAGCATTGGCGGTGCAAACGGCACCGCCAATGCTTTTTTAAACAAAAATCAGGAGGATTTTATGATGAACATCAAAACAGAAATCAAAAAGACATTCAAGGACAACGGTAAGTTGAAAGCAGTTGTAAATCTAATTATTGATGAAGGTTTTATCATCAAAAACGTGCGGCTGGTAAATGGAGCAAAGGGGCTTTTTGTATCCATGCCAAGCGGCAAGATTAAAGACGGAAGTTATGTTGAAATATGCCATCCGATCAAATCCAATGTAAGAGAGCAGATAGAAAAAAGCGTATTGGAAGCCTATCAAGCGGTTATTACATCAACAGATAGCAATAACGAAAAGCACGAATAGCAGATACGAAATTTCTTTGGGGGTATCATTCAGGTACTCCCCTGGAAAGGAGTGATTGAAATTTGGAAGTCATTTTAGTAATGCTAATCGTTGCTTTGCTCAACGGCTCTATAGCCTATATCAACAATCTCTTAACCGATATAGTGCCTATGACATTGTATGCCGAACAATATATGACTGTTGTATCCGGTGTAAATCTTGCAGAAACTCTGTTTGACATTATATTTGGATTTGGTATTTCTTTGATTATCTTAAAGTTTCTCAAAAAAGGCTTTGAAACTTATGTAATGTGGACAGACGGTGATGCTGATGAAGAACCTCTATATCTGCTCACCAATTTTTTTAGGGCGTTAGCTGTTGCGATATGCTTTCCTACCATCTATGGATGGCTTGGCAGTATAGTGGAGGATATGACCAATAAACTCTTGATAGCCATTAGAGCAGCAACAAGCTACGATTGGCAGGCATGGGTAAATGGTATTTCTTCATTAGGGATAGTAACAGCAATTTTCGGGCTGATTTTTATTATCTGCTACTTCATGCTGTATTTCCAGTTCCTTATGAGGGGACTGGAAATATTGATTTTGAGGATCGGCGTACCTTTAGCCTGTGTTGGACTTCTTGACAATGATAAAGGTGTTTTTAAAACATATATCAATAAGTTTTTTCAGTCAACACTTGCTGTTGTAATACAAATATCTCTTGCAAAATTAGGCGTAGGACTGATGCTGAATATGCATATCTTTTGGGGAGTTGCTTGTATGGTATTGGCAATCAGGACACCGAGATTCCTGCAAGATTTTCTCATCACAACCGGTGGTGGCGGAACCGGTGTAATTAATAATGTATATCACAGCGTAAGGCTTGTCGGTATGGCGAAAAACCTGGCCAAATAGAAGTGGTAAAGATGTTAAATGGTGACATGCAAACTACAATATCTATATGAAAGGCGGTGACTAATCAGTGGTGACAATGGATGACATTTCAAATGCAATCATCAGCCTGGTACGAATAGGTGCAGCGGCAAGATTTATTTATTGTATGGTGCGCTTATCTGCTGCTGAGGAGGAAGCTGCCCAGTATAAGAAACGAGCCAAAAACACCGTAGTTTTCTATATTATTGCCGAAAGCATTTGGCAGATCAAAGACTTGGTGCTTTATTACTATGCTTAAGGGAGGATGAAAATGGATGAAAAGCTATATATACCTATGGGAGTAAAAACCGAAACCGAGATTTTTCCCGGATTTGGAAGAAAACAACTTCTGCAATCTATTGTTGGATCAATCGGTGCAGGAGTTGTTGCTCTTTTTATATGGATACTTTCGCATAATGTTACACCTGCTGTAATTTGTATCCTTACGGGGATTATCGGTTCTGTCATGATGACAACAAAAGACCAGACAAATCTTTCGGTAGTAGATCAGGTTCAAAACATGGTGCGATTTGCGAGAAGCCAAAAATATTATCCATATGCTTATGGAGATGAATGGAGGATGAATAAATAATGAGCCGTACTATTGGGACAAGAAGTGTGATTTGCCTATGGAAATGACCTTCATTGATTTTTTCAGTGGAATTGGCGGTTTTCGGGCAGGCTTGGAAGCTTGTGGGATGAGATGTATCGGACATTGCGAAATAGATAAATTTGCCGATCAAAGCTACCGGGCAATTTTTGATGTAAAGGAGGATGAATGGTTTGCAAAAGATATCACAGCAGTCAGACCAGAAGAAATTCCAAGAGCCGACATCTGGACTGCCGGATTTCCTTGTCAGGATATTTCGGTCGCAGGCAGCCAGCGAGGGCTTAACGGAAAGCGAAGCGGACTCTTTTTTGAAGTTGTTAGACTCATCCAGGGCAAAAATGCCGAAGATAAACCCCAATGGATTATCTTTGAAAATGTTAAAAATCTGTTATCCGTTAATCGAGGATGGGACTTTACAACCATTCTCTATACGCTGGCCACACTCGGCTATGATTGTCAGTACGGACTTCTTAATTCACGCAATTACGGAGTCCCACAAAATCGAGAACGGATCTACATTGTCGCTTATAGACATTCTGGAAACAAAAGTCCCGGAAAAATATTTCCTCTCACCGGAAGCGACGGAAAAACTCTTATCCAACTCATTGGAGGAATGCAGGGACAGAGAGTATACAGTCCCGAAGGTACAAGTGTAACCCTTTCAGCTCAAAGCGGTGGCTGGGGTGGAAAAACAGGGTTGTATTTCATTGACCTAAACAAAAATAGTAAAATAACCGACACGGCTCGCTGTATAAAAGCGAGATATAACGCCGGAATTACCAACCGAGGGGCTGATAATTCCGGCGTTTATTATGCATGTGCGAGAGCTGTCCTGACTCCGAACCGAATAGAAAAAAGGCAAAACGGTCCTCGCTTTAAACCTTGCGGTGAACCGAGTTTTACTTTGACAGCACAAGACCGCCACGGTGTTATGCTCTGTGATTGTGAGAATTGCCAAAAAAGAATCAGAATCAAGGAAGCGACAAAACTGGGGTATGCAGAAGCCGGATGCGGTGACACCATCAACTTTGCTTTTCCTAATAGCAAAACAAGACGAGGGCGAATAGGCAAAGGTGTGGCACAAACGCTGGAAACCGGATGCAACCAAGGAACGGCTTTTATTGGCTGTGGCCGTATCCGCAGATTAACACCGAGAGAATGCTGGCGATTGCAGGGATTTTCTGATGAGATGTTTGATAAAGCAAGGACAATCAACTCTGATAATCAACTGTATAAACAAGCAGGAAACTCAGTAACGGTTACAGTGGTTTTTGCACTTGGGATGAAAATATTGGAAGTTAAACGGGAAATGGAGGATGATGGTTGTGGCAGATAAGGAAGGACTTATTAAAAGAATTGATGAGGAACTGAAAATGTTTGAAGAATCAGTCTCCGTAGCAAAGCGCGACGATATATTCTTTAATGATTTGCAAGTAAAAACTGCTTTTAGAAATGCCTTATATAATACGCCACTGACGGAAAGAATGGCAGGACTGATTGAAAAACTGGATAACATTCTGGACCGTATGCTTGACTATTGGGAAGAACTTGATTTTGAAACCGTGAAATTAGAGCGAAATGACTTCTATGAAGTAACTCATCGTTTTCTTGAGCAATTGGACTATGATGACAGAGATCGTCAGCTTTATGAAAGAGCAAGCAACGAATATGCGGAATTTCTTGAAAATCTGAAAGGAAAAACACCACAGCAAATCATTGATGCGGCTTATGAGATTGTGATGAAAGCAGATATTTTGTCTTTGCTTGAATATCACGATTTGGACAAGAAGCAAATCAATATCCTGCTTACCATGCAAAACCCATTGGACTGCATTTATACCGAATGGCAGCACAGCGATTACTCCTATATGGATATGCTTCGTGACAGCATGAATAGTTTGATTGACACGCAGGAGCATGAACTGACAATTCATAATTATCATTTTAACGGTAAACTTCCTGCCATTATGGAGGACTACTATGCCGAGTACGAAAACGAAGAACAGGAGATTCCCCAAGAAATAGAGGAAGAATTAGAACAATGCTGATTCTGATAATAAAAGGTGGATTGTTTGCCTTGCTACTTGTCTTAGCTGCTGTGTGGGACATACGAAAGCGTGAAATTCCAGATGCTATTTCGTTACTCATAATGATAACAGGATTATTGGCAATTGATACTTGGGATGCACTTTCAGGACTTGTTATGACAGGACTGCCGTATTTTCTTGCGGCAATCCTGATACACAGGGATGACGGCTTTTCAATTGGTGGTGGTGATATAAAGTTGATGGCTTCTTGTGGTTTTGTGCTGGGTGCACCCCTTGGGGCTATGCAAAGCATTATTTCTCTTGTTCTTGCTATGATAGCAGGACTATGTATAAGACTTTCGAGTGAAAGTAAAAAGCTAAACTCAATCGCATTACCTCTTGCACCTTTTTTCTGTGTAGGAGGTATTTTTTCATACTTGGCACTTTTAGTAAGTGCAATCAATTAAAAAACAGGAGGGCTATTGAATATGAATTTGAATATTTTTAAAAACCGAACAGTCATCGGACTGGTATGTATTTTCCTTTCTCTTGTCATCTGCTTTGGGCTTACGCCTTTGATTAACAGTGGATTGCGTGCACAAACGGAAATTGTCAGAGTATCATCGACAGTGAAAAAAGGTGAAGTGCTTACTGCTGACAAGCTGGAAATCGTGAAAGTGGGGGCATATAACCTTCCGGACAACGTTATTAAGAGTAAAGATAGTGCCGTCGGAAAATATATCAATGCTGATTTGCAAAAAGGTGACTATATCCTTGTTTCAAAACTATCTGAAAAGCCACTTGCTGAGTTTGAATACTTAAATGACTTGGATGGGACAAAGGTTGCTATGTCCATTACCATCAAGTCTTTTGCTGCTGGTTTGTCAGGCAAATTGGAAGCCGGTGATATCGTAACCCTTATATCTGCAAATTACGATAACTTGGGAAAAGCAACTATTCCACCTGAACTTCAATATGTAAAAGTTCTGGCAGCAACCGCAGAAACAGGTGATGATAAGGAATATGTGCCACAAAAAGAAACCAGCGGTGAAAACGAAGAAAAGAAATTGCCGGCGACTATAACTTTGCTTGTCAATACAGAACAGGCTAAGATACTTGCAGACCTTGAGCAGAAAGGAAACGTTCATGCCACCTTGGTTTACCGTGGTACTAACGAAAATGCCAACAAGTTTTTAGCTGAACAGGACAAACTCTTTGAGAAAAAGGAGGGCACCCCAAACACAGTTACAAACGTCAAACAGAATGAGCAGAAAGAGGAGGGTAACGCTGATGCCGAATAAAGGAAAACAATTGTTAACAGTATGGGGGAGTCCAGGAAGTGGGAAAACGGTTAGTGCCATAAAACTGGCAAAAGAGCTTGCAGATCAAAAGAAAAATGTGCTGCTCCTGCTGTGTGATGATATTTGTCCCACACTACCCACAATTTTTAAATCCAAAACGCCGATTGATGTTTCAATCGGTGAGGTATTGACAGCTCCTAACATTACACAGGAAGTCATTTTAAGAAACTGTGTTTCTTTTGATAAGAATCCTTATATTAGTTTGCTGGGGTACAAGGCCGGAGAAAATCCATTTTCCTATGCTGAGTACAAGAAAGACCGAGCAGTTGATCTGTTGGTCCTTCTTCGCCATATTGCTGATTATGTGGTTATAGATTGTTCCAGTATGCTAACTGAAAGTATTATTTCAACAGTAGCCTTGGAAGTGGCTGATGGAGTATTAAGGATTGGAAGCTGTGATTTGAAAAGCGTGTCCTATTTCAGGTCCGTATTGCCACTGCTTAGTGAGCCTAAATTCAATGTAGACAAACATATTAAAGTGCTTTCAAATGTAAGGCCGTTGCAGGATGGCGAAGAATATAAGAATGCTTTTGGCGGTGTTTCCTATACTTTGCCCTATGTACAAGCCATTGATGAACAAAATTCTTCTCTCACACTTTTTGATAGTATACCTGGGAAAGCTGCAAAAGCATATGACATGGTCTTAAAGGTAATCGTAAAGGAGGTGTTTGGCGATGAGTAGAAACATCGGCCTGTTCTATAATGTAGCCAAAAACAAAAAGGGATTCTCTGAGGTTCTAAAGGAAATACAGGAATACTTATCAAGTAAATATGCTACCATGATTGCAAATAACCCGGCAGAACAGAAACAACAAATAACAGCATTTATTGCAAAATACCTTACGGATTACAGATTGGGCGTAGAAGGCATGGATGGAGAAGAACTCGTTGAACGCCTGTATACAGAGATGGCAGAGTTCTCTTTTCTAACCCAATATCTTTTTGCAACCAATATTGAGGAGATCAATATCAACAGTTGGAAAGATGTCAAGATAACTTATTCAGATGGAAGGGTTCTCCCTTCCACTGAGAAGTTTAGCAGTCCTGAACACGCCGTTGATGTAGTCCGCAGATTACTTCACAAATCGGGTATGATACTTGATAACTCACAGCCCGGTGTGGTGGGGCATCTTTCCAACAAAATCCGTATTACTGTTTTGGGAAACCCTATCACTGATGCAGATAAGGGTGTGGCTGCTTCAATCCGTATTGTTAATCCTCAAAAACTGAGGAGAAATGATTTTATAAAAAATAATACGGCCACAGCACAAATGTTGGACTTTTTAAGTACCTGTTTGAGATATGGGTTGTCAATGTGTGTAACCGGTAGTACGGGTTCAGGCAAAACCACTTTGATGAGCTGGCTTTTATCTACCGTTCCCGATGAAAAACGTATCTTTACCATTGAGAATGGCTGTCGAGAATTTGACCTTGTAAAAGAGGATGAAAGGGGTAACGTCATCAACAATGTGGTGCATACCGTCACCCGATATTCGGAAGACCCCAAGCAGAATATTGACCAGGAAAAACTTCTGGAGTATGCCCTTACTTGTAACCCTGATGTTATCTGCGTCGGTGAGATGAAATCGGCAGAAGCTTTTGCAGCCCAGGAAGCAGCTCGAACCGGTCATGCCGTTATTACTACAACCCATGCAAACAGTTGTACCGCAACATATCATCGTATGGTAACACTGTGTACCCAGAAATATGATATCAATGATAAGACCTTATATAACCTTGTGACTGAGGCCTTTCCGCTGGTCATGTTTATTAAGAAGTTAGAGGATAACAGCCGTAAAGTCATGGAAATAACAGAGTGTGAGATTTGCGAAGACGGGACACGCAAAATTCACACTCTTTTTCGTTACCATATCACTGAAAATACAGTTGTGGATGGCAAGGTGCAGATTAAGGGTAAATATCAGAAGGTCGGCAATATATCGCAAAGTCTGCAAAAGCGACTTCTTGAAAACGGTATGCCTGTGAGTCTGCTTGAAAAAATCACAGAAGGAGCTGATGTAGCATGACATTATTTATTTTAATTGCCTTTGTAGGTCTGATTGCAGGATTTTTTTTGATTTTAAATTTATCGCCTTTTGAGTTTGCCGAAAATATTGTAAAACCCTTTCAGAACCGCAAAACACCGATTGGAAAGAGAATTGAAGCAATAAAAAATCCAAAGCCTGTTAAGGGAATCAGAAAAACTGTAAGAGATGCCAAAGAGGTTTTATCCCTCATGGGCAAGGAGGGCAAATTCGGAGCAATATGTGCGTTATCCTTTTTTCTCATGGTAATAGGGTTATTTGCTTCTGTTCTCATGGATAACTTTCTAATGGTTCCTGTTGCTTCAATTGGGCTGGCTCTTGTCCCTTTTTGGTATTTAATTTTTACTTCTCATTCCTACAAAAAGCAGATGAATGCAGAAATGGAAACAGCTCTATCAATAATTACCACAAGCTATTTGAGAAATGAGAGTATTATTACTGCTGTTCAGGAGAATATCACCTATCTGAATCCACCAATCTCCAATGTTTTTCAATCATTCTTGACACAGGCAAAAATGATTAATGTTAATGTGAAGCAGGCTCTTTCTGATATGAAACCAAAGCTGAACCATTATGTTTTTAGTGAGTGGGTAGATGCCATGATTGCCTGCCAGGAGGACAAAACACTAAAAACTACATTGTCACCAATCATCTCAAAGCTCTCTGATATGCGAATTGTTTCAGCAGAGCTGGATTATCTGATGTATGAACCGTTGAAAGAGTTTATCACAATGGCTCTGCTTTTGGTGGCAAATATTCCGCTTATTTATTTCTTAAACAGAGACTGGTATTCGGTACTCATGAATACGGCACTTGGTAAGGGAATATTGGCTATATGTGCTTTCGCAATACTTATTTCTTTTGCCGCAGTAATCAGGCTTACCAAACCAATCGAGTATAAGAGGTAGTATCAAATCAAAACCACAGATTACTTAGCGCAAATATAAGCAAGAAAGGAGTTTTTACCATGTTACAAGATAAAACAATTAAACAGAAAGATTATGAAAGGGCTTCCCAACTATTAGGGAAGCTCTTTGAAGTTGATTCGGACATTACAGAACAAATCAGCAGGTGCATCCAGTACTATGGAGCAGGGGGATTTTTCAAGAACCTTGAAACCTTTGATTTTTCAGCAGATGTCTTTGAAAAGTTGAATGCTGTTAGACTCGTGCTGTTTGGTATGGGCGAAGAGGTAATGCCGGAGGTACTGATAGATGAAATAAGAACACAGAAGATTGACAGCACGGAAGGTGGTGCAAAGCAGTGAAGAAAAAGTATGATGAGGCTTATGCATCCAGTTTCATTAAAGGTTTGACAAGGCTTACAGGGATTTCTGAAAGTAAACTCAAAAAATATGCAGCCGAGAACAATCTCTTTAATGTTTTGGAACACCCCAACATTATTGAGCCTAACAAACAGCAGCTTGAAAAGATCTATGTCTTAAATGAGTTTATATCTACCTATAAACTTCTCAAATTACAGGAGAAGGAGAACAAGATTGTATTAAACTCTTCTACGGTAGCAGGGGAGTATTTTGTTTCTTTATTGGGCGGAATTAAAGACAGAGAGAAGTTCATGGCAGCCTTTTTAGATAGCGGCAACAACATCATCGAAACAAGAACATTTTCTGAGGGAAGTATTGGAGAAGCAGTTGTTTATCCAAGGATGATTCTAAAGGCTGCTCTTGACTGTGACTGCAAATCAATCATTTTAGCTCATAATCACCCTGGGGGAAGCCTAAATCCTTCAATCCAAGACCGAGATATCACAGAAAAGTTGGTATCCATCTTTGCACCACTTCAGATCAGTGTGGTAGACCATATTATCGTTGCAAATATCAATTACCACTCCATGGCCGAGAGGGGAAGCATTCCCCATCCATCCCCTCATGTAAGTTATGACGCAATTCCTTTGAGTGATAGAAAGATGGCCAAAGAAGAAATAATGGGCTTCAATGCTGATATGTTGAACAAAGACGATTTAGAACTGGACAGCATGTATTGCTTTGAACAGGATGGCGAGGAGGAAGATGAATGGGAGATTTGATGTTATTCTTCATTTTAACTGCTTCTGGACTGCTGCTGGCAAGTGGTATGTATTTTATCCTTGCTCAGGCACTACACCTGCCGAGAATAGCAACAACCAAAGCAGTCTTAAATGTTGCAAGGCAGGATAAAAAGCAAACAAAAAACATGGAAGTCATTATTTTTGAATTGGCTTCCAAGTTTTCTAAATTTATAAGGATGGACGATTACAAGAAAAGAAAAATGACTGCTACTTTAAAGTCCGCAGGAATCAAACTGACACCTGAAACCTATATTGCAAAAGCTTGGGTTAAATCAGGGCTGATTGCTGCTTTGCTTATACCCATTTTACCCATGCTCCCAATTTTAGCACCGGTTATCATATTATTGGCTATTGCGGTGCTTTTCAAAGAGCTTCGCTTTGCTGATGAAATTTTACGACAAAAGAGAGAAGAAATTGAATATGAATTGCCAAGGTTTGTTTCCACGGTATCACAGTCGTTAAAAGCCACTCGCGATGTTCCGGCGATTTTGCAATCCTATCAAAAAAGTGCAGGAGAAAGTTTCAGACAGGAACTTGAAATAACTATTGCAGACATGAAATCAGGTAACGAAGAAACAGCACTTACAAGGTTGGAATCTCGAATCGGCAGCACCATGCTGTCCGATGTTGTGCGAGGGCTTATATCTGTAAAACGCGGAGATAACGGAGTCATGTATTTTGAAATGCTTAACCATGCTTTTAAGCAAATGGAACTTCAAAAGCTGAAATTGATTGCTATGAAACAGCCTGGAAAGGTTAAGAAATATTCATTTACCATGCTCGGCTGCTTCCTGTTCATGTATCTTGGCATCCTTGGTTATGAGATTATTAATGCACTCGGCAAGATGTTCTAACTGTATTTTTCATGTTCAAGGAAAGGAGGGTCACAATTGATCGAGTTATTTAAAGATAAAAAAGGTGCGAGCTTTGTTGATGCATGTGTTTTGGTTTTGGCGATTGCAATGGTCTTGGCGCTTTTTGTCAAGGTTATGCCTGTATTTATCGCAAAGCAACAATTAGATACATTTGCCACTGAACTTTGCAGGACTGCTGAAATTGCCGGTGGCGTAGGAAGTGCTACCACAGTCAAAGCGGAACAACTTCGTAATCAAACAGGATTAAACCCTACAATACAATGGTCGAGAATGGGCAATATTCAACTCAATGAGGAATTTACCGTTACTTTGACCACTTCCGTAAACATTGGGCTGTTTGGCGAATTTGCTTCATTTCCAATCACATTAACGTCAAAAGCAACGGGTGCATCGGAGGTGTATCATAAGTGACGAAACTGAAAAATGTCCTATCTGATAAAACGGGCAGTTCTACACCTTTAATTATTGCAGTTGTACTTGCTATCATTATTTTGTCCAGTTCTGCCTTTGAGTATATGCGACTGATGATAGTGGCTGTAGGTGTAAGAGATGCTGTCCAATCAGCAGTAATTGATGTAGCTACTGAAAATTGGGATGAAGCTTATAACGGTCTGCGTGAAGGGTACTCAGGAGGATATGTTCTTTCAGGGACATCCTGGAATCAAAATATAACAACCGGCGACGTTTACGGAAGGCTCAAGGATAATCTTGGATTGAAACAAGAAAATGGCAAGTATGTAAAGTATGCCGGCAGTACATTGGAGTATGCAGTTTCGGGATTGTCGGTAAGTGTAACCAATGCTCCTTTGGCTCCGTCAAATATAAACGGAATCAGCCAGCTCACCGTTGAGGGTACAGTTGATATAGCTGTGCCCTTATCTTTTGGATGGGGGCATCTACCGCCGATGCAGATAAAAATGAAACTCAAAGCCGGTTACACACCTAAGTTCTGATAGAGCCTATATGATTTATGTTGATAAAACATCAGAAATGATATGAAACATAGTGCGTAATTATTACTGGACGTTACGCAAGTCCGGTGGTATAATGTAGCCAAGAAGCTGTACAACTTGATATATTGATTTATGCCTTTGAAGGAGGTATGTTGTTATGGAAAAATTAACCCTTAAAATGAAAAAGGGATTTATAATTGCAGGATTGTCTGCTTTGTGTGTTCTGCTCGTTGTAGGGATATTTGCAGTGCTTGGAGAAGGAACGGACAAAACTAAATTACCGGCCACCTCGCAGGATACAAATAATCCTGTATCTGTGGGCGAAATTCAAAATGATAAAGTAAATGAACCAAGTGTTACTGTGCAGGAGGTTACTCCGAAAGAGACACAGGACACAAATACATTAAAACCCAACGATATTCAATTGACGGAAATTCCTGTGAGACCTCAGCCACCTGAAAAGCCTGATACAGCAGTGGATAGCGACAAACCACACGATATCCCTAAAGATACAAACTTGACTAATCCGGACAAAAAACCTACTGTAACGGTCAAACCGGTAGAGCCTACAAAACCCAAAGAGGATAAGCCGACGGGCGGTGAAACCAACAGCAAAGGCGAAGTCTATGTTCCCGGATTTGGCTGGGTCAAGAACAGTGGTTCAAATGAAGAAATCAAAAGCCAATCGGATGGGGACTGGAATAAACAGATTGGTGACATGAATTAACTGAATATAGGCATTTAAGCAGAGGTAAGTCTTAAGGATTTACCTCTTTTAATTTTATGAGGAGGTCAAGATGAAAAGCAAAATATTTTCTGTATTTCTAATCATAGCCCTTTTGTTTACGTCTCCGTTAACAGCTTTTGCAGAAGGAGATGGAAACATAGATAACGGTGGCGGTGGGATGGGAAACGGTACAAGTCAAAACTCCTGGACACCCGGTAATGACGGTGTCAGAGTTACCATCATCGATACACAAACAGGAAAGCCTGTTGGTACGCCTATCGACTATACAAACCAAAGTCCATCGGCCGGTATAGTGCATTTTGGGAAAAACTCAAAGATTCACTATCGAGATGGAAGCCAACTTTCGCCTATTATGGGGAGTTATCAATATCACAACCCGGCTGTATCCTTACCGAGAATTATAAGCAGTGGCAGTGTAAGTGCAAGCATTGAAGCAATAAAAAAATACTTTTGTTCCGATGGTGCTGCTCGAATGATTGCCAATGATTTTGGTATCTCTTTTGAGCAACTTACGAATGGGAATTATAAACTGCTCCTTGAACCAATTGCTTATTTTAAATATCAAGGTATTCAAATGGGCATGACAGCTCATGAAGCTGCTTTGTACGATCAGATACAAAACGGTGATTTGAGGAGTAAGATGGTTAGCCTAACCCATCAAAACTTGCCATTGGCTATGTTTTTGGAACGTTCCGATTTGGGGTTTCCCGCATGGAATGGACCATCGTCTGGAAGGCAATCCAATACCACTATTCTTACTTATTTGGGTTTAGGGATTGTAAGCTATAAGGACACTCCGCCCACTGACCCGGTTGATACGTCAATTGAATATAGAACCAACACTCAGGTGATTACTGCTGTAACACTTAATACGACAAAAGAAATCAATCCCGATAGTCCTGCAACAGTAACGTTTAATGTCGGTGGAAATATATACACCATGAGCAATATTGTAATTCCTGAAGGAGAAAGTCAACTGGTATGGTGCAAATGGATAACGCCATCGACCGAACAGAATGTAACGATAACGGTCAGTACAAACAAAGGTTATCTGAGTGAAAACGTGATAAAAGCCAAAATTGTTGACCTTGACAAAAATCTCCCGCCTGATCCAACTGCAAAAGATAGAAACGATGGGTTTAAAACACCAAGCATTCCAAACAAGAATCAGAAAACTTATGCAACCTGGAGTGTCTGGTGGGCAAAATGGCACCCTTATTGGGTATGGATTTCCGATTGGGACTGGTGCGATCATGGCGAATGGGGGCATTGGGTTGACAACGGCTGGTGGGAAGATCATGGATGGTATGACTTTTTTACTGATGTTTACAGTGCAAGTCTGACAGCATCAAGCAATATTACACCTGATAGCAAGTCACCTACCGCAACAGGTAAAACCATGAAAAGCGGTTACGGTATCAATAACAGGGTCCAAACAAATTTCTCATCTTCTGCGCCAAGCAGCCATGTAACCGGTGCACAAACGGCGGTAAGTTATTTTCCCGAATTTTCCTATGAAACCTATTGGAGGTTACTCGAACGTACTGTGAACGGCTATTCGGCACAGTTTGAATTTAAGGTGAATCCATATAGCACCTATCGTCAAAGATGTCATTTTAGCCCTGTCTGGTATCCGAACGGACAGTATAGAGTCTACACCTATGTTCAGGATGCATGGACACCTGCCGGAATGTTATCAATGAATTTGAACGATTATGTGAATATTTCTGGATCATTATATGATGATTGGCATATTGCCCCAAAACAGTAAAGGAGGATTTTGAATGGACGAAAATACAAACTTGATTCGAGTGCTCATTGTTGAGCCACAAAAACAGCCTTATGTGAAAGATATAGAAAATGATTTTAGGGCTATGCAAGCTGCGGTAGGTGGTCCCATTGAGTACTTATATTTAACAGATGATGCTCACATTTATTGTAATGAAGAAGGAAAATTATTGGGTTTGACCGGTAACCGTAGAATTGATAATGGGGATGTTATTGCCGGTACTTTTTTTATCTGTGGCGATAATGGTTATGGTGAAGACATTTCTTTAACTGATGAGCAGGTAGAGCAATACACAGAACGCTTCAAAGAGCCGGAATACTTCTCTTACAAAGAGATGGACAATATGATATTTGCGAGAGTTAAACCTGCGGTCAACGTTGACGATTTTTTAGCCAAAATGGAATTTGCACAAGATGATGAAGAAGATTTGGAACTGTAATACGACAGGTGTGTCTTTATAAGGCACATCTGGAATTTTTTTGATAGGAGGTGAAGATGGTGGGGCATCGTGGCATTTTTAAGGTGACAGAGAACAATAAAACTACAGGTTACTATACCCATTGGGGTGCAGGAACAGTTTTCAGCGGTTTCTATCGACTGAAAAATGCCTTTGACATCAAAAAAAATCAGTATCCTGAGAAAAGTATTTCCGAGATTTTCGGGCATTTGAGCTATAACGGAGAATATTTAGAAACAGAAGATGTGACAGAACTTGTCTTTGAACCGCTAACCCCGGAGGAAACCGAAAACGAGGACAAGGACTTTGACACACATGGAATGCTTGAAATGCGGGTAACTCTTAACCTTGATGAAAACCATGCATTAGTGGAATACAACCGCTTTTATCATCCCAGAATGGGCAGCTTCACCATACCCATTGATCATGCCCTCCATAATGTAAACTTAACAATTTCCTATACTGAGGAACGAGGTATAACTGATTTTTTTGAAGCTGCGAAAATCTTTGAAAAAGGTTCAGGGGTTTATGACCTGTTATTGCAGTCGGCACAGGTAAAAGAGTTGAATCGGGAACTACAAGAGCCTTATAGAAATATGGAAACCGAAGAATTGGAGGTGGAAGCAGAATGATCTTTCCCATCATTATGATTGTGATATGCGCTGTCCTTGGAGGGGGCGCATTTCTTTTTATCAAGAATTCAGAGAAAAAGAAAAAACAGATACTTCAAGCAGATGAAGAGCAGAAAACAGCCAATGAGTTTGTTAATGTAAAGGACATTAAAGGCAAGTTTCTCTATACAAGAGATGGTCTGATTCTGTGCTACCTGAAAATCAATCCGATCAGCATTGATTTATTCAGCAAAAGCGAAAAAAGCATAATTATCAAGCAGCTTACTGCCAATATGTCGAGCATACAATATCCTTTTAAATTCATTGCTGTCTCAAGGCCGGTAGATATTTCACCGCTTATTGCAGAACTATCAGAGCTGCTTACTACGAGTGACCCGAAGCAAAAAGAGCTTTTAAAGCAGGAAATCCTTGAAATGAGTACCTTTGCTCTGTCCGGTGAAGTGGTGGAACGACAGTTTTATGTAGTTATTTGGGATAAGGCAGAGCAGGGAGCTGAAAAAGATTTACTGGTGAAAGCAAAAGAGTTTGCAAGCAATTTTACGGACAATGGAATCGGCTGCGACATTTTGGAACAGCAGGATATTGTAAGGCTTTGCAATCTTATCAATAATCCTGCCTATATGCACCTGGAGGATACCAGTTTCGAGCGGAGCATTCCAATTTTAAGCGGAGGTGTTGTACTGTGATTGGGGTGAAAAAGCCTAAATCAGATTTTGTTCCCGTAAATGAAGCTCTTTTAAATGTTATTACGCCAATGGGATTAGAAATAAAAAGAAATAGCCTGGTTGTCGGAGAAAATACAGGCAAGATATACGGAGTTGTTAAATATCCGCAAAAGGTTGATGTAGGTTGGCTTTCTAAGATAACCAATATTCCAAGCACCATTGTTTCAATCGGAATTAAACCGATTGACAATGGTGCTTTAATTTCTGCCATTAGTAAGAGCATCATTCAAAACCGTGGAGCTGCAGAAAGCGCAAAAGACCCGTTAACTCGCCAGCGAGCGGAAAAAGCAGCTGAGGATGGAGAGCGTATTATGCTTCAAATCGATCAAAACGGTGAAAAAGTGGCACTGATGAGCCTTTCTATCATGCCGCTTGCCCATGATGAGAAAAACTTTGTAAAAGTGAGCCGAAGGGTGGAAAGTGTCATCAATGTTATGAAATGTAAAGTAAGAACACTTGCTAATTTGCAAAAAGAAGGATTGCAAACCATATCGCCGACCTATCCTACCAACCCGGTAATTGAAAATATCGTACAGCGCATCATTCCCATGAGCACTTTTGTGGGAGGCTTTCCTTTTGCAAGCTCAGGATTTAATGACGGCAATGGCTATTATTTTGCGAAGGATAACAATGGTGGCCTTGTCATCGTGGATACCTGGAAGCGTGGCAATGACCGTACCAACTCCAATATGGTCGTTATGGGTGTTGCGGGAGTAGGCAAGTCAACGGCTGTAAAACACATTATGCTGTCTGAATATATGAAAGGCACAAAGCTTCTAATAATAGACCCTGAATCAGAATATAGAGATTTATGCCTTAATTTAAATGGCGATTGGATTAACGCCGGTGGCGGTATCAATGGCAGAATCAATCCATTGCAAATTCGGCCGGCACCGCGCGACAGTGAAGATGAGCCTGAAGAAAAAGGTGGCAAGCTTTATGATGATACAGATGGTATGAGTGATATGGCACTTCATATCAAGAATCTGGAAATATTCTTTCAGTTATATTTACCGAGCCTTAATGATATGCAAAAAGCAATTCTAAAACAGAGTATCATCGAGCTGTATCATAAATTCGGAATTGATTGGAATACGGACATCTCTGGCTTTACCAATGAGCAGTTTCCGATTTTCAGCGATTTGTACAGTCTGATTGAAGAAAAGATGAAAGCCAATAAAAACGATCAGGTATATCGTGATTTGGCACTGCTCCTTTATGATGTAGCCCATGGCAGTGACAGCTTCTTGTGGAACGGACACAGCAGCATTGAAACCCATACTTGCTGTATTTGTTTGGATACCCACAGTCTGCAAAATACAAGTGACAACATCAAAAGGACACAGTATTTCAATTTGCTTGGCTGGTGTTGGGAACAAATGAGTAAAGACAGGTCCGAAAGAGTATTGTTGATTTGTGATGAAGCCTATCTGATGATTGATCCCCAGGTCCCTCAGAGTCTTGCATTCTTGCGTAATGTAGAAAAGAGAGCAAGAAAGTATGAAGCAGGGTTGATTATTATTTCCCACAGTGTAGTGGACTTCCTTTCACCTGAAATCAAGATGTATGGTCAGGCACTGTTGGATATTCCCTGCATCAAACTGATTATGGGATGCGACGGTCAGAACTTAAAGGAAACAAAAGAGCTTTATAATCTTACCGAGGCTGAGGAGGAACTGTTGGAAAGCAAAAGGCGTGGTCATGCTTTATTTGTCATAGGCTCAAAGCGGCTTCACGTAAATTTTGAAATACCGGAATACAAGTTTAACTACATGGGCAAAGCCGGAGGAAGATAGGAAAATACAAGGTGCAAGCAATGATTTGTTTGCACTTTTAATAATTTTCAAGGGGGTGGAACTATTGGCAATTGATCCGATAACGTCAAAGCTGCTTACACATTTAGCGATAAAAACAGCTACTGATGCGGAAGCGAGGAAAAGACTGCTGATACTTATCCTTACACCGTTAATGGCTGTATTGCTCATTATCACAATGTTTTTTTATATACTTACCCATCCTTTAGAGTTTTTAGGACAATTTTTTAATGGTGAAGCTTTGACAGCAGTTGAGCAGCTTCAAAATGACTTTGGCATGTATCAAAGCATTTTGCAAACCGATCCCGATTATATAGACAATTATGGTAAAAGTTATGAGGGAGTCACAATTTACAATCAGGGAGAGACGCCTGTTGTTTATTATAATCAGCTTGACAGCAGATGGGCGGATAAACCCTACGGAACAGATACTATAGGTGGATATGCTTGCGGCCCAACTTCTATGGCTATGGTAGTATCAAGTCTTACCAATACCATGATAGATCCGGTACAAATGTCAAAATGGTCATATGAGAATGGGTATTGGTGTAAAAGCAGCGGTTCTTACCATGCTTTAATCCCCGGAGCTGCGAAGGCTTTCGGCTTGGATGTGGAAGGCTGTTCGGCAACTGAATCACAACGTATTGTAGATGCTCTTTCGTCAGGCAAAATGGTAGTTGCCATTATGACGAAAGGGCATTTTACATCAAGTGGACATTTTATCGTGCTTCGTGGAGTAACAGAAGAAGGAAAAATATTAGTAGCAGACCCGGCAAGTAATAAAAGAAGCAAACAGGAATGGGACTTGTCTATTATCTTGAACGAAGCCAGCAAGAGTGCAGGAGCAGGAGGCCCGTTTTGGATTATAAGCAGAAGTGCAGGAGGTGGAGTATGAATAGGAAAAAAATGATTGAACTGATTGTTTATATATTGATTGTCATTGTGGGTATAGTTTTGTTAATGACCAATCATTTGAAAGATAAAGAAAAGATAAATGATTTGCATTTTGGAGGTGTGAGCAATGCTGTTATATCTGTCCAGTAGCGGGAAAAGTGATCTTACGGATTTCTTGGAAGAAGAAAATGAGCATGCACAGAGCAATAAAACGGAAGTAGTTATAAAAAAGCTTGTGGGCAGATTTACTTTAAAACAGTTTGTAGTTAAAGATATGAGGAATTATCAGAGCTGCAAGTATTTCATGGTGGATATCGGGTGTATTGAGGATAGTCTCGATGATTTTATCGTCGCCCTGCAATCTTTTCAAATGATGTTTAATGCTCGAATTATTGTTATTTTATCCGGCTGTGATAATGAAAAAGCATATATTGATAAATTACTCGGAATAGGGGTTACCGATATTGTTTCTGCAAGCACTGTGGAGGATTTAGAGTGTGAGATTAGAGAATGTTTGTCTGAAGCCGGTATGCAGAGATATAAGCAGGCTGAGGAATTGACTAAAAAAGAACTAAAAATTGTACCATCTGAAATTAAGGAATCTGTGGAAATCGAAATACCAAGATATAAGTGGAGTGCAAAGAATATAAAGATTGCTGTTGCCGGAGCTGAACGCAGGAATGGTGTTACAGTAACGGCATTTAATTTTGCAAACTGGCTGATTGCAAGGGGGGCTACCGCCTGTTATGTTGAAATGAACATGAACCGACATCTGCATTATTTGATTGAGAGATATACTTATGAGAAGGCAGGAGAACACTATCCTGTTGGCGATGTAGACTGCTTTTTAACCAATGAAATTGATAAGGACTACAATTTTATCATTTATGACTGTGGAGTAATTAAGGAATTAACCAATGCATTCAAGGAAGCAGCCATCAGGCTGGTCTGTGGAAGCCTTTTGCCTTATGAAGAAGCAAATTACTCAAAGTTGCTGCATTTATGCAAGAATTTATCAACTTTTAAGATGGCTTTAAGTGTGCCTTTGGAATTTCAAAGCGACTGTAAGGCTACATTTGGAGCAGATTTGATGATTGCTGACGCTTCTCATGACTTGTTTAACGACAATATCAACGGACATATCTATCATCCTATCGTAAAGGAATATATCATAACGGAAAGAAAGCTGTAAGGAGAGCTTTTTCCGGTAGTAATTGAAACAGGAGGGTATCATGGCAAAAATCGAATATATGACCAATGCATTTCAATCAGATTTGAAACCGAGGGCAAGGCTTGTATTAAACTGTCTTGCCCTCCATTGTAATAAGGACGGACAATGCTTTCCGTCCATTAAAACCATAGCAAAAGAGTGCGGATACAGTGTCAATACAGTAAAAAGAGCTTTAGATGACCTGGTGAAAGCAGGTTTTATTACTAAAGAAGCTCGTTTTGATACAGAACGCAAACATGGGGGACAGACTTCAAACCTCTATACACTGAATATTGTTGAACCAAAGAAAGAAGAATCTAAGTCACCCGAAGTGGAGAGGGAGCAGTCAGAGCAGGTAAAAGAGAATGGTAGTATAAAAAAAGAGCTGGGAGTAAAGGGAGAAGCATGTATCAATCGTGAGCTGGGGGCAGCCCTTTTTGTTCAAGATAAGCCAACTAAGGAAATTAGTACTAACATGGCATATCCGACTTATAACTTTTCGTGGGCTGGGGGGCAGGCCAAAGGCGCATCCCCTTGAAATATACAGGTGAACTAATATCTACAGGTGAAAAAAGAAGTATAAACTAATATGAGTTTATAATGATTAGATATGATAAAAAAATAAGCATATATCTATTTACCGATTGGTAAAATCATGCTAAACTGTATATTGAATTATTATATTACAGGGAGGCGCTGAAATGGCTATACGCTGTAAGCTGTCAACGCTGATGGGGCAAAACCGCTATAATATACAGGATGTTTATGAGAAAACAGGGCTTTCAAGGGCAACAATCTCTAATCTTTATCACGATAAAATGCAGCGTATTGATTATGAAACCCTGAGTAAGTTGTGTAAGTTGTTTGATTGTACTGTGGGAGATTTACTCGAATACTATAAGCCGGAATAATTTTTTCTTCATTAGTGCATAAACAAAGTCCGTTTTTTGGGACAGATGAAATGATACAATATAATAGTGAGGGAGGTGTTTCGTTTGTGGTGCAAAAATTGTAATAGAGAAACAGAGGATGAAAGGTGTGAGCTTTGTGGGAGTGTGACTGAACAGGACATACCCTATGAAGTTTTTTGGTGTGATGAATGTAAAGTGCCGATTATTAAAGCGGCTAACAGTATAGATAAAAATATTTGCCCTCTTTGTAATGGAAACACCACTTATCTTTGTGCTGATTTGCGTCCAGTTTTTCCTGAAGAGAGACTTTTATTAGAAATTATCGGAGCAAAACCGTTTGCTTATCATGACAAGGCTATCTGGGCTTCTAATAACCGTTATTACATCGATGGGAAAGTAAAGCTGATTACCACCAGTTTTTATAAAAAAAATTCGCCTAAGGTCATTAGGGAGTTGCTGGATCAGTATAGCGTTCAAAATGATTATTTATATTTTAATCAGTCTATTGAGAGGTTTATAAAAGCCAATCAGGACAGGCTTAATTACCTGAAAGATGAAGCATTCGCCTTTATTCAATCTGCAGCCGAAAAATACCCTCATGAAAGCATTGTGCTTTCTTTCTCGGGTGGTAAGGATTCAACAGTCACAGCAGATTTGGCAGCGAGAGCATTGAGCGATCCGAGTCTTGTACATATTTTTGGGGATACAACTTTAGAATTCCCGCTTACAATGGAGTATGCACAACGATTCCGAAAGAACAATCCAAAAGCAATTTTTAAGGTAGCTAAAAACAAGGAACAGAATTTTTACAAAGTATGTGAGGATATTGGTCCTCCTGCTCGTATGCTCCGCTGGTGTTGTTCAATGTTCAAGACGGGTCCGATAACCCGTGTTTTAAACAGTATGTATCGAGATAGAGATATTTTGACCTTTTACGGCATCCGCAAATGTGAATCCGTAAGTCGAAGTAAGTATAACCGAATTGAGGATAATGCGGAAGCTGTTAAAATACAAAAACAAAAGGTTGCTTCTCCGATTTTTTATTGGAAAGACATTGATATATGGCTTTATATATTAGGAGAACAGATAGACTTTAACGATGCTTACAGGTTAGGCTATGACCGTGTGGGGTGCTGGTGTTGCCCCAATAATAACGAAAGAGCGCAGTTTCTTTCGCAGATTTATATGCCGGAACAGGCTGAGAGATGGAGAAATTTTCTTGTGGACTTTGCAAAGAGAATTGGAAAGCCTGATGCGGAGGTTTATGTTGATACAGGTAAATGGAAAGCCCGACAAGGCGGAAATGGTGTTGTTGCGGCTGAGGACGTCAAGATAAAATTTACTAACTGTACAGCAGAAGAAAACGCAAAGATTTATAAGCTAAACAAGCCAGTGGACGATAGCTTTATTCAACTTTTTAATCCTTTTGGCAGAATTGCGCCGGAATTAGGTAGAAAGCTTATCAATGAAACCATTGTGATAGATATAAAAACCAATGTGCCGATACTATCTATTCAGCCTTTTTCGCAGGATGGATACGATTTTGCGGTAAAAGTTAAGACATTGAATGTAGCCAAGCACGATGATTTACAGCGTATGGTTGGCTATCAGGTTAGGAAATTCAATGCCTGTAGAAAATGCTTAAAATGTGAATCTCTGTGCAAGTTTGGTGCTATCTCGGTCTATGGTGATACCTATCTTATCAATGAGCAGAAATGCAAGCGGTGTAAGATGTGTGTCACTGCTAAGTATTTAGATGGCGGTTGCTTAATGGATAAATATTTGAAAACCAAAGACTAAGGCTTAGGAGTGAAATAATGAAGTTTAAATTTAGAGCACATGATACATTTTTTATCAGAAAAGGTTGGCTTAATAAAGGAATGAGAAATGTTCAAGATGACCCACAGGTTTTCATGGGTGTTAACGGAAACCCTATGGACATTTTAGGTATAGGTGCAAATATGGTAAAGGCGTTGCGATATTGGCTTCAGGCAGTTGGACTTACTGAGGAACCACCTGCTGGAAGAAAGGTACAGAACTTTACCAATTTTGGTACAGTAGTTTATGAAAACGATCCTTATTTTGAGGAAATGGGTACGTTGTGGCTTCTTCACTATAAACTTGCCACTAACAAAACGGATGCCACTGCTTGGTACTATTTCTTTAACGAATTTAAACTGTCTGAGTTTACAAGAGATGACTTTGTGGTGCAATTAAACAACTATATTCGTATAAATGATGATGAGGTATCGGAGCGTTCATTAGAGGACGATTACAACTGTATCATTAACACCTATGTGCCACGCATTAAATCTAATCCTGAAAAGGTACAGCCGGAAAGTAATATCGATTGTCCTTTAGGTGAGCTTGGACTTATTGACATTGCAAATAAAAAGGAAAAGATATACAAGAAAACCACCCCAAAGAAAGATACCTTGCATCCACTGATATTGCTTGCAGTTATTGTGGATCAGGCTGCGGGTCAGCGTGAAATCAAAATTTCGGCGATTCAAAACAATACTTGTAACGCCGGTAAGGTGTTTAACCTGGATATAATCACACTAACCAATCTGCTTTATAAAATAGAACTTATGGGATATATCAAGGTAGTTCGCACCGCAGGACTTGACGTTGTTCGGATTGAAAGAGAAGTAGACTTTTTGGAGTGTGTAAGAGAATATTACCGAGCAATCAACAACTAAAATAAGACACATGGGAGATACAAAATTATGTTTAACGAAAAGATAAATGTTGCAAAAGGTTTTCAAACCTCAGTCAACATTGCCTATGATTTATACAATGATGAAAAAGTAAGAAACTTTATCCCAACCATGTCGTCCTTTGATGTTATAGAAGATGTGCTCCTTAGCACGACCAAAAGCGCAACTCAAAGGGCAAGGATATTGATTGGAGCCTACGGTAGGGGTAAATCGCACATAATTCTTGTGCTGATGTCACTTCTTTTCAAAAAAGATGTGACTTTATTTGATATGCTCTTAAAGAAAATGAAAATACACAACTCAATGCTTTATGAATTTGCGGTTGATTATATAAAAAGTGATAAGAAACTGCTCCCTATTATTGTCAGCGGAAGCAGTGCAAGCCTTACTCAGTCTTTCCTCAATGCTTTGCAGCAGGCTTTAAGATCGGAAAACTTAGCTGATTTAATGCCTGAAACCAATTTTAAGGCTTCTATCAACACAATAGAGCTTTGGAAGCAAAGCTACCCGGATACCTACGAGAAATTTGCTCAGACCTTAAGTGAGCCAGTGGATAATTTTATCCTCGCATTGAAAGAATATGATGTTAATGCTTATGAACGTTTTGAGAAGTTATATCCTACCCTTACCTCTGGTAGCACCTTTAATCCCTTTCTCGGATTTGATGTTGTAGAACTTTATGAAAAAGTAGTAGATAAGCTTCAGACGAAAGGTTATGATGGTGTTTACATTATATATGACGAGTTTAGTAAATACTTAGAGTCAAGCATCGCGAGTGCTACTATCAGTGACATTAAGCTGTTACAGGATTTTGCTGAGAAGTGTGACCGTAGTGGAAACAAACAAATTCATTTAATGCTTATTTGTCATAAGGATATTGCCAATTATATCGACAACAGCCTACCGAAAGAAAAAGTGGATGGATGGCGTGGTGTGTCTGGTAGATTTAAGCATATTAATCTACATAACAACTTTTCCCAGATGTATGAGATTATTTCTGCTGTTATTAAGAAAGACAAGGCGTTTTGGAATAAGTTTTGCGAGGAAAATAAAGACAGATTTGACGATTTGACTCAACGTTTTACTTTGAACGGAGTATTGGATGAAAAAGACGAAAATATGGTGCAGACAGCAATCAAAGGCTGCTATCCTCTGCATCCTATTTCAACGTTCATATTACCAAGATTATCGGAAAAAGTTGCTCAGAATGAGCGGACCTTGTTTACCTTTCTGTCATCGGATCAGAAGTACACCCTATCTGCGTTTCTGAAAACAGCAGAGGGTGATTTTCCTATGCTTACTCCTGATTACATTTATGACTATTTTGAGCCACTACTTAGAAAAGAGCCTTATACGAGCGAAACGCATAAGCTGTATAAGCTCACTTCTAATGTACTTCGAAAGGTTGAACCGGACTCTCTTGGAGCAAAGATCATTAAGACAATTTCGCTTATTTATATCATCGAGCAGTTTGAAAAACTGCCACCTATTTTTAATATTATCGCTGATACTTTCAAAGATAGTGTTGGAGATACCAAAGAAATTAGTAAAGTATTGTCCGAACTGATTGATAAAGAATGTATCGTTTATCTAAAGCGTAGCAACAATTACTTAAAACTCAAAGAAAGTAGCGGTGTAGATATCCCTGGTGAGATAATAAAGACCATTGAGAAAAATAAAAGTACATTAAGCGTAAAGGAGATTTTGAATAAATCTACCTTTGACAGTTATATGTATCCGACTCGCTACAACGACGAAAATGAGATTACACGTTATTTTGACTTTATTTTTATCGACAGTAATGAATTTTGGGCTGTAGAGAATTGGGAAAGGAAAATCGAAGGAACAGATGCAGACGGAATGGTTTACGCCATAATCCCTAATAGTCAAGAAGAAATAGACATTATTAAAAAAGCGTTATTAAGTGGCCAGCACAACCACAATAGAATTGTCTTTGTTGTCCCAAATATCTATACCGAAATTGAAAAGATTGCCTATGAGTATAGCGCAGTAAAGCAGCTTAAATCTCTTGTGGTAGATGATGACTTGCTTTCTGATGAATACGATATTTATATAGAGGATTTAGAGGAAGTTATAGGTAGTTTTATATTTTCTTACGTAAGACCTGAAACAGGTGGTGCGGAATACTTTTATATGGGTGAAAAAAAGAATTTGTACCGTAAAGCACAGATTTCTGCACTTCTTTCAGATATTTGCGAAAGAATCTATCCTTATACGCCAATAATCAATAATGAGTCCATAAACAAAAACGTTTTGCCTACGGTTGCTATCAATAGCCGTAAGAAGTTAATTTCAGGACTTTTAGAGAACGAATTAGACACGAACTTAGGATTGACGGGGACAGGACAAGATGTATCCATTATGCGAAGTACATTGATTCAAACAGGAATTTTGCAGAATGCAGACAATGTACCTGTTATTAACTTAAATCCTGATGATGCAAATATGCGGAATATGCTGACTACTATACAGAACTTTTTTACAGGTGCTAATGTAGGTGGCGGTCAGAGTTTCCGCGTGCTTTATGATACATTAACTCTTCCACAAAATGGTATTGGATTGAAAAAGGGAGTTATCCCGATTTATATTGCTGTAGTGTTACATCATTGTAAAAAGAACTTGGTTATAAAAAATAAAGGCAACGAGGTAAGAATTACAGCTGATCTTTTAAACAGTATAAATGAAAATCCTGATGAATATTCGGTTTTCTTAGAAGACTGGAACGAGGAAAAAGCAAAGTACATGACGGAACTTGAAAGCATCTTTAGTGAATATGTTATTGAGAAGGAAAAGGCCTATAACAGCTTTTCCTTTATTGTGTTTGCTATGAATCGTTGGTATATGTCGTTACCAAAGTACGTTAAAGAAATGAGTAAAATTTATTGTGGTATCAATAGCAAGGAGTCTAATAAACCTGTTCCGAGAGAACAAAAAAAGTTTATTAATAGCTTAAGACAGATTGATAACAATTCCAGAGAATATCTTTTTGAAAAGATATTTACTTTCTTTGGAATGAATGAGTTTAATCTCATGATTCTTAATCATATAAAAGCAACTAAACAAGCTTTTGATATGGCAAAGGGCAACCTTATCAATGTGCTAATTTCTGATGTGAAAACTATATTTGGAGGACAGAACACGAAAAATGCAAGTCTCACATCTGTTATTAAGGATTGGTATGAATCTCTTGGCGAAAATACCATCAATTATCTGTTTACTAATAACGAAAGCAAAATCCTTGAGCTGATGAAGTCAATTACCAATGATGAAGTAACGTTTATGGAACGCTTAGGCAAAGCTGTCACATCTTTGAGGATTGATGATTGGAATGCAAACACTATAGAAATGTTCTTAAAGGACTTAGCTGCCTTTAAGGAAACTGTAGAGGACTTTGATAAAAATTATGCGGATAGTAACGAAAATGCTTCCGAAATGTACAGGATTGTTTTTGTAGACAAAGATGGTAGCGAGGTAGTTAAGACGTTCAGTAAGACAAAATATAGTGACAGAGCAAAACTGCTCTTGAACGAAATTACAACTTCGCTTGAAGAAATGGGGCAGGCTATTTCTGAACAGGAAAAGCGTCAGGTCCTCATGGAACTGCTTGAAAAGATGTGTTAGGAGGGGTTGACATTGAATAAAACCGTTTACTTTGATAATGCAGCCACAACATTTCCAAAGCCTGAAGAAGTGTACATATTCATGGATAAATTTTACCGTGAGTATGGAGTTAATGTGGGTAGAGGTCAACACAAACTGGCTTTTACCGCAAGTAACCTGATAGCAGAGACAAGGATACTCTTGCAAGATTTGTTTCATTGTCCCAACAAAAAGGTGGTCTTTACCCATACAGCGACAGAGGCTCTAAATATTATTTTACAGGGTTTACCTATTGGTGATAATTATAATATTTATTTATCGCCTTTTGAACACAACGCCGTAACAAGGGTAATAAACTATTTGCAAAGCATTTATAAGCTAAACATCCATACGTTAATGGTGGATAAGACAACTTTTACATATGATTTAGAGAAAATCAAGTACCAGTTTGCAGAGAATAAGCCCAATATAGTTGTAGTAAGCCATGCAAGCAATGTGTGCGGTGTTGTGGCTCCTATTGATGATATTTGTGTTTTATCAAAGGCTTATGATGCTATCAATATTATTGATATGTCTCAAACTGCCGGACTGATAGACACTGATTTAAGCAGTGATGCTTTTGACTTTGCCGTGTTTGCCGGTCATAAAACATTGTACGGTCCATTGGGCATAGCTGGCTTTACTTGCTCAGGTAAAGTGAAGCCAGCACCATTACTTTATGGCGGGACAGGAGTAGATTCTGCAAATCAGAGCCTGCCTGAAACAATACCTGAAAGGTATGAGGTGGCAAGTCCAAACATCATGGCAATTTCAGGATTAAATGCAGCATTAAAATGGATTGATAAAGTTGGTATTAAATCCATTTTCGAAAAGGAAAAGAAAAATCATAAAAGGTTGTTAGAAGTATTAAGGAATTTCGACAATATTAGAATCGTCAGTCCAACTAATGAAGACACAACAATAGGTGTAGTATCCTGTGTATTTGACGGTTACAGTAGTGACAGTATCGGGCAAATTTTAACTGAGCACGATATTGCGGTTAGAACCGGACTACATTGCGCCCCATCTGCACATCAATTTTTAGGCACTTTCCCTTCTGGTACTGTACGGTTTAGTGTTAGCTATTTTAATGATGATAGCGACTTTGAAAAGCTACAAGAAGTGTTAGAGTATATAGAGGATAATGCTTAGAGGTGAGTATATGAGAGAAACTGAATTCGAAAATTTTTTAAATGCCGATTCTAACATTGTCAGCAAAACAAAGGCAGTACGCTCACGGATTAGCAAGGCCAGAATGGTAGAACGTCATTTTAATATCTCACTCAGCTCTGAAGAGTAAAAATTTTTCGGAATAATAATAAACAAAAACACCCCAAAATGTGCTAAATATGAGATAATATAACTATTGAAATGTAGAAAAATAGTACATTTTGGGGGAGATAAGCTTGGTGACCAGAAAAGAAAAAAGAGAGCAGGAAAAAGGCACAAATTATTTTTTCGAGTTTATCAAAATCAAGAAGCATTTTTTCAAAGAGTTTACAGACAGACTTAAAAATATAAAAGACCCCAGAAATCAAAGTTATATAACATACGGCCCGGAAATTATATTATTTACAATGCTATTGAAAAACATGGCAGATTTAAAATCAATGCGGAGCATGAGTAATAGTTTTAATAAAGATGAATGTATCGAAAACATACGGAAGGTATTAGGACTAGAGGTACTGGAAGAATTGCCTCATTATGATACAATAAACGATTTTTTAACAGGATTAGAGTTATCAGAACTGGAAAATATCAGAACATACATGATAAAAGAATTGTTAAAAAAGAGATGTTTTGAGGATTACAGAATAGAGGGGAAGTACTGGGGAGTTATTTTTGATGGAACAGGGCTGTATTCCTTTGACCAGAAGCACTGTGAACATTGTTTAAAGCGAGAATATACGAATAAGGAAACAGGGGAAACAAAAATTATTTATATGCACCATGTACTTGAAGCAAAGCTAGTAGTAGGGGACATGGTTTTTAGTATAGGAACGGAATTTATAGAAAATGAAAATGAAGAAGCAACAAAGCAGGATTGTGAGATAAAAGCATTTTACAGGCTGGCAGAAAAAATAAAGCAAACGTACAAGAGACTGCCTATATGTATATTAGGAGATAGCCTTTATGCATGCGAACCTGTGTTCAGCCGTTGCGATCAATATGATTGGAAATATATTTTCCGGTTTAAGGAAGGGAGAATAAAAAGCATTGCGGAAGAATTTAATGCAATTAAAGAAATAGAAGAAGGTAAAGAACAGGATCTATTTTGGGTAAATGACATAGCATATAACAACAGAACCCTAAACCTAATTGAAGCGAAGATAGATACGGAAGATGGCAAAAGTAAACAGTATTTATTTATAACAAACATTAAAGTAACAAAAAGAAACGCAGAAAGGCTTATTGCTGCCGGGCGGAGCCGGTGGAAAATAGAAAACCAGGGGTTCAATAATCAAAAAAACATACGGTACCATATTGAGCATGCAAATAGTCATAATTATACTGCCATGAAGAATCATTACCTGCTAACACAGATAGCGGACATACTGGTGCAATTGTATGAAAACGGGTCAAAAATATTGAGGGAACTGAAAAAAGCGGCAAAAGAAATATCCTCAAACCTGTTAGAAGCGATTCGCACCCGCACATTAACAGATGAGGATATAGCACTGTTGGCAAAACCCATTCAAATAAGGTTTACCTAACAGTATCATTATAGCAAGGATGTGATGCGAAGGAAAGCAATTTTGAGGTGATCCACAATTAAAAAAATAAATGGGCAATTTTGTGGATTACTCTTTCGGCTAAAAAAACAGGTTTGGCAATTGGAAAATTTTTACATATATGTTTTGAGATATTTTGCTATTTAAGAGAAATCTAATTAAGTTTACTCTTCAGAGCTGAAAGCGGAAAAAGCCGGGTTAAATGTGAGTACCGGCAAACTGGAGGCGCATTATTTAGCCGGCGGTAATGTGGACCGGGTGGTAAATGCCTTAATTGCTGCCGAGCGGGCCAATATTCCCCTGGCTTTTGAACGGGCGGCCGCTATTGATTTGGCCGGGCGTAACGTTTTGGAGGCTGTGCAGATGAGTGTTAATCCTAAAGTCATTGAGACTCCGATCATAGCCGGCGTGGCCAAAGACGGGATTGAGGTAAAAGCAAAAGCAAGGGTCACGGTACGGGCCAATATTGACCGCTTAGTCGGGGGCGCCGGGGAAGAGACCATTATCGCCCGAGTGGGTGAAGGGATTGTGACTACGGTTGGCTCCAGTATATCTCATAAAGAGGTACTGGAAAATCCCGATAGAATATCTCATACGGTGCTGAGCAAAGGTTTGGATGCCGGGACGGCTTTTGAGATTCTTTCCATTGATATTGCCGACGTGGATGTGGGGAGAAACATCGGCGCCCAGCTCCAGACGGATCAGGCGGAGGCGGATAAGAGGATTGCCCAGGCTAAGGCGGAAGAACGCCGGGCCATGGCGGTGGCCAAGGAACAGGAAATGAAGGCTTCGGTTCAGGAGATGCGGGCGAAGGTGGTAGAGGCGGAAGCCCAGGTCCCCGAAGCTTTGGCGGAAGCTTTCCGCAGCGGCCGGCTGGGCGTTATGGATTATTATAATATGCAGAATGTCTTAGCGGATACAAAAATGAGGGAAAGTATCTCCGGTATGGGTAAAGAAGGCGGTTCGGTATTGACCGACCCGACGAAGAAATAAGTGAATAATTTGCAGGTAAAGAAATTTTGAAATCTGTTCGAGGGTGAGGTGAGGGTACCATCGATATATTTGGGATTGCCTTGTTGGTGTTGTTTTGGATTTTATCCAATGCTGCGAAAAAGAAGACTCCTCCCCGGGGTCGTCAACCCTGGGATGAGGCCAGAAGACGACAGCCGGTTCCGCCGACCCAGCCTATGATGGAACCGGAACGGGAAATTCCCCGGCCTATTTTTGAACCCAAAAGGGAAGTTTCTCCACCGTTTAGGCCTTTCCCCAAACTGCAGGATTTAGGAAGAGATCTTAAGGAGGCTCTGGAGGGTGAATTTTTTCCGGAGGAAAAGGCGGCAGAAGAACCGGTTTTTGAAAGAAACGTACCGGCACGAGGAGAAACTTATCGCCTAAAAAAGAAAAATTTTCCGCCACCGGTCATTCCTGAAATTATGGCTGAGGAAACAATACCTTCATTTAATGATAAAAAACCGGTAAATTTAACGGAGTTGTTATCTTTGAGCTCCCAAGGGGTGGTGCAGGGGATAATCATGTCGGAAATCCTCCAGCCGCCTAGATCTAAACGCCCATTAAGGTATTAGCATTTGTAAAATGAAGGGATGTAAAATGAGAAACAATTATTCAAACTGATTATTTAGTGTCAATTTTCAAAGATGATGGAAGAAATTTCTAAATTCTTTGGTAAAGTATTTAATGCAGAAACCCAATAAAATTAAGGATTCTAGCATTCTGCAAATAACTAAAGTATTAACTTTTATAACTAATCTAATGCATGGGTTTATCCGATAGCTAACAGCTACTAATACTTTTGATTCTTTAAGTGAGAGGATAAGCGGCGAAGCTTCTAGATAACATCTTCTAATATTTATATGGCAGTTAAAACCCACTTGAATCAAGTATATTGTTTATTATTAAACTCAGTCGAAAGGATCTAACCGCATATGCGATGTAGCTGCCAATATGTATGGGAGTCAAGCGGGCAAACAGTTATGTAAGGCGTAAAAAAGCTACATTATAAAAGCACTGATGACAATAAGCTTTTACTAAAACGTTTCCAAGTAATGGAAGAAGAGATCCAGGAGATTCTGACTTTTTTGATTGATAGCTTAAAGGTAAAAATTAAAACCTAACTTAATCATACAAGAGGGAGGTTGCTTGATTGAGAAGTTTAAAGGTAATTATTGCCGAGGATGAACCTGTTATTCGTTTAGATATTAAGGAATTGTTGGAAGAGAATGGACATAGAGTTGTTGGAGAAGCTTCTAATGGAAGGGAGGCAATAATAATAAGTAAGACACTAAAACCAGATATTGTTTTAATGGATATAAAAATGCCGATAATGGATGGTATCAGTTCAGCATGGCACTTATATAATCAAAATATTGCACCGGTTATACTTTTAACAGCATATTGTGATAATGAATTTATTGAAAAAGCAAAATATGCGGGTGTTATAGGATATTTAGTTAAACCTGTTAATGAATTAAACTTGTTTCCTGCATTAGAAATTGGATTGACAAGATACAAAAAATATGTTAAAGTTAAAGAAAAGTACAATACAGTAAGTGAGCAATTAAAAAATAGAAAGGTTATTGAAAAAGCTAAGGGTATTTTAATGGAAAAGGAAAATATCAAAGAAAGTGAAGCGTATGATAAGTTAAGGATTATAAGTATGAACAAAGGCAAAAGTTTAATAGATATATCAAATATGATAGTATTAAACAGTAAAGAATAATAATTAACAATAATAAATATACAGACATCTAGAAATTTACTATTGGTGTTTGTAATAGGCAAAGAAGCCTTAACTATCAGGTCTGAGGTGAAACCTGATAATTAAGGCTTTTATTTTTGTAAAAGTCTAAAATACATTAAGTTAAGGAAGGAAAGGAGCGTAATTCGTTGATACTAAAAACAAAATTATTTGGAACAAGTTATCAGTTTAAAACTTTGAAAGAAGTGCTTGCTAAGGCTAATGAAGAAAAGTCAGGAGATAAATTGGCGGGGATAGCTGCGGAAACTGTAAAAGAGCGAATTGCAGCTAAAGTAGTTTTGAGCGAAATGGTTTTAAGTGATTTGAGAAATAATCCTATAATACCATATGAAGATGATGAAGTAACAAGAGTTATACAGGATTCCGTTAATGTTAAAATATATAACCAAATTAAAAATTGGACTGTTAGTGAACTTAGAGAATATATACTTAGTGAAAAATCTACCGGTGAAGATATAAAAAAGGTTAGCAGAGGATTAACTAGTGAAATGATAGCTGCAGTAACTAAATTAATGTCAAATTTGGATTTACTGTATGGAGCTAGTAAAATTAACATCAGTGCCCACTGTAATACTACTATTGGTTTGCCAGGAACTCTTTCTATTAGGCTTCAACCAAATCATCCTACGGATAATATAGAAGGTATTCTAATATCTGTAATGGAAGGGTTGAGTTATGGAGCAGGTGATGCATTAATTGGATTAAATCCTGTAGAAGATGATGTAGATAATGTATTAAAAGTATTAAACGCATTTAATGATTTTATAACTCAGTGGAACATTCCGACGCAACAGTGCGTATTGGCACATATAACTACACAAATGGAAGCAATAAAAAAGGGAGCACCATCTGATTTAATATTTCAAAGCATAGCTGGATCTCAAAAAGGAAATGAAGCCTTTGGAGTAAACGTTGAATTGCTTGATGAGGCAAGAGAGTTAGCACTAAGGGAAGGTACTTCTACCGGACCTAATGTAATGTATTTTGAAACAGGGCAGGGATCGGAGTTATCATCAGAAGCAAATTTTGGAACAGATCAGGTTACTATGGAAGCAAGATGTTATGGATTAGCAAAAAGATATGAACCATTTATGGTAAATACAGTAGTTGGGTTTATAGGACCTGAATATTTGTATGATAGTAAGCAGGTAATAAGAGCGGGCTTGGAAGATCATTTCATGGGCAAACTTACAGGTATACCAATGGGATGTGATTGTTGTTATACAAATCATATGAAAGCAGATCAGAATGATATAGAAAACCTTGCCGTACTTCTTACATCTGCGGGTTGTAATTATTTTATGGGCGTTCCTTTTGGAGATGATGTTATGCTTAATTATCAATGTACAGGATTTCATGAAGCCATATCTTTAAGGAAACTTTTTGGATTGAAGCCTACAAAAGAGTTTGAAATGTGGATGGAAAGTATGGGCTTTATTCGGAACGGTAAACTCAAAAAAAGATTTGGAGACCCATCAGTATTTCTTAAATAAAATGCTGGGAAATAACCCAAAATAAATTAATAATGTATTGCAAACTGTATACTATAAAAAATCTAAATCAAATTAACTTATAGTAGCTAGAAATTAAAAAATCAGAGGTTATAAAGGAAGGCGTTGAAGATGGAGGAAGAAGTTTTAAGTGTAGGTATAGATATAGGAACTTCTACCACTCAATTAGTTTTTAGTAAATTATACATTAAAAATGAAGCTTCAGTAGCATCTGTCCCTAAAATAAATATAGTCGGCAAAGAAATAATTTATAGAAGTGATATATATTTTACACCTTTAATTTCAAATACTGAAATAGATGCGGATAATATTAAAAAAATAATTGAAAATGAGTATGCAAAAGCAGGAATAAACTATGGTGAAATACAGACTGGTGCAGTGATTATTACAGGTGAAACTGCTAGAAAAGAAAATGCAAGTCAAATATTGCATTTATTAAGTAATATAGCAGGAAATTTTGTTGTAGCTACGGCCGGTCCTGCACTTGAATCAATTATTGCGGGAAAAGGTACTGGTGCGGAACAGCTTTCAAAAGTTAATTTTAAAACCGTTGCAAATTTAGATATTGGCGGAGGCACAACAAATATTGCAATATTTAAAGATGGAAATGTTATAGACACTGCTTGTTTGGATGTTGGGGGAAGATTAATTAAGTTTAAGGAAAAGACAAATAAAATTATATATATATCAAAGAAGATTAAATATTTGATTGAGCAGGAAGGAATAAGCTTAAAAGAAGGCATGTTCGCTGACGCAAGTGAACTGGATAAGTTAATGAAAAGAACAACAAGCATAATAGATGAAGTATTAGGGTTTAAACCTATTTCTCCAATGTTGGAAAAGATGTTGGTTGGGAATGACCTAAAAAGGAATTATAAAATAGATTATGTTATTTTTTCTGGAGGGGTTGCAGATTATATATATAACAATGAGAGCGATGACTTGTTTAAATTTAACGATATAGGTCCTTTGTTAGGAATGTGTATAAAAGAGTGTAGTGTAATTAGTAAAGATAAGATAAAAAAAGGCAGTGAGACTATTCGTGCAACAGTTGTTGGGGCAGGGATACATACTACAGAATTAAGTGGGAGTACGATAACATACAGCCCGGGAATACTGCCTTTAAGAAATATACCAATACTAAAATTATTTGGCAATAATCAGGAAGAAGATTATGGAATACTAGATAAAGTCATAGAACAAAAAATTAATTGGTATCTATTGGAAAATGAAATTCAACAATTGGCAATAGCTTTTAAAGGTTTGAAAAATCCGAGTTTTGAAATGGTTCAGTTTATTGCAAAAAAAATAATCAAAGGTATGCATAAATTAATAATTAATAATAAGCTAATAATTGTAGTTATAGAGAATGATTTTGCAAAAGTATTAGGGCAGACGATTTATCGGTTGTTAAACGGCAAATACAAAATAATCTGTATTGATAGCGTTAAATTGGATAACGGTGATTATATAGATATTGGCAAGCCTGTTGCAGACGGTAGAGTGGTACCAATCATTATTAAAACTCTTGTTTTCAATTCATGAATGAAAGATTTGTAGGAGCTTGAGAACAAACAATTTAATTAATGCTATGATTTATTTTATAAAAAAACATGGCCAAATTTTAATTCTGCTATTGGGTTGGGATTTTTATCCTGTAACTGCATAACCCAAACAGCCATAAGGAAATAAAGGAGTGTTATCAAAACATAAATATCTTAAAGAATTGGCAAAAAAATAAGAAAGGGTGGGAAAAGAAGTGAAACTAAAAACACGACTTTTTGGAACAAATTATCAGTTTAAAAGTGTGAAGGAAGTATTAGCAAAGGCTAATGAAGAAAGGTCTGGCGATACCATGCTAGGCATTGGTGCTGCATCAATGAAAGAAAGAGTTGCAGCAAAAGTTGTCTTAAGTGAGTTAACTTTGGAAGACATACGAAAAAATCCAGTAATTCCTTATGAAGAAGATGAAGTAACGAGAGTAATAGAAGATATGGTAAATGAAACAATTTATAATGAGATTAAGAACTGGACAGTAGGTTATTTGAGAGAATGGGTGTTAGATTATAAAACCACCGATGCTGAAATAAAAAGGGTAGCTGCCGGACTTACACCTGAAATGGTAGCGGGGACAGCAAAGCTTATGTCAAATATGGATTTAGTATATGCTCCAAGAAAAATAATAATTGAGACAAAAGCCAATTACACAATAGGTAGACCCGGAACACTATCATTTAGAATTCAACCTAATCATCCAAGCGATAGTGTCGATGGGATTCTTCTTGCTGTAATGGAAGCATTGACATTTGGATGTGGTGATGCCCAAATAGGAGTGAATCCAAACGAAGACACTGTTGAAGTTACCAAAAGATTAATGCATGGAATGCATGATTTTATGATTAAATGGAACATACCGACTCACACATGTATATTGTCGCATATTACAAATCAAATGAGAGCAGTGGAGGAAGGAGCTCCCGTATCACTTTTCTTCCAGAGTATTGCGGGAACGGAGGATGCAAATAAAACATTTGGGCTGAGCATGAAACTTTTAGATGAAGCGACTGAAATAATTAAACACAAAGGGACTGCTGCTGGGCCAAACTTATGGTATTTCGAAACTGGCCAAGGGGCTGAAATGTCATTGGGTACTGATCACGGAGTGGATCAATTAACATTGGAAGCTAGGAAATATGGTTTTGCACGAAGATATGCTCCGTTTAGCATTAATACAGTAACTGGGTTTATAGGTCCTGAGGTAACATATGATGGCAAACAAATGATCAGAGGTGTTTTGGAGGATCATTTTTGTGGCAAAATGTTAGGCATGCCTTTGGGAATGGGATGTGTTTATACAAATCATGCTAAATTAGATATTAATGATCAGGAAACCGCTACAATGCTTACAAATTTAGCGGGAGCAAATTATTTTATAGGTGTCCCTATGGGAGACGACGTAATGTTAAGTTACCAGGATACAAGCTATCATGATAATGCTACATTGAGAGAGATGCTGGGACGTAAACCTGCAAAAGAGTTTCATCAATGGATGATAGAAATGGGTTTTATGGATGAAGATGGTCATTTAACTTCTAAGGCTGGAGATCCGTCAGTATTTATAAAATAAGGAGGGAGAGCAATGTTGTCCGAAAATTTAATCCAAGAAGTAGTTGAAAAAGTTCTAATGGAAATAAAAAAGAATAATGGTGAACAAAGTAGTTGTGAAGCGTGTAAAGCAAGTGAGATACGTGAGACGTCATGCAATTTGGAAGATGCTTATATTGAAGACATTACTGAAATTGATATAAAGGGACAGATTCTTATACCTAATCCCGAAAATCTTGAAGGATTAAGAAAAATGAAAGAAACTACTCCTGCAAGAATTGGAGTATGGAGAGCTGGTCCCAGGTATAAAACCCAACCATTATTAAGAGTAAGAGCCGATCATGCAGCAGCTATGGACGCAGTATTTGCTGACGTAGATGAAAAGTGGGTAAAAGAAATGCAGATGTTTTCAGTAACCACACTTTGCAAAGATAAAGACGAGTTTTTGACCCGACCGGATTACGGTAAAAATTTCTCGCCCGAAACTATAGAATTAATCAAAAGTAAATGTAAATTAAAGCCTCAGGTTCAAATAATTATTGGAGACGGTTTGAGTTCTAGCGCAATAGAGGCTAATGCTAAAGATACAATGGCTGCTATGATACAAGGATTAGAAGGATTCAGAATAGATATTGGAACTCCGTTTTTTATAAAGTATGCAAGAGTCCCTTCAATGGAACCTATTAGTGAAGCATTACAAGCAGATGTTATGTGTTTGCTAATAGGCGAAAGGCCAGGTCTTGTAACTTCAGAAAGCATGAGCTGTTATATGGCATATAAAGCTTATATCGGAATGCCAGAAGCAAAGCGAACTGTTATTGCAAATATTCATAAGGGTGGGACACAAGCGTCTGAGGCTGGAGCTTATATTGCAGAAGTATTGAAAAAAATGCTGGATAATAAAGCCAGTGGGTTGGACCTAAAATTATAAATTGTAAAAAGCAATTAATAAAATGAGTTAATAATCAGTTATCGAAAAAGCACAAATAAATTTTGATAAAGAGTATTCTTGAGAATTCGAGAAGGAGGTAAAAATATGAAAGGGGATTTAATTCGAACTAAGATACTTAGTGCTAAATTAATTCCTAATGTAGACATTGATATTCTTAAAGAATTAAAGCTACCTGATAACCACAGGAGTATTGGCATGATTACATGTGATGGTGATGATGTTGGTTATACTATTTTAGATGAAGCTACAAAAAAAGCAGATGTGAAAGTTGTATATGCTACTTCAATGTATGGTGGTGCAGCTAATGCAACAACACTAATTGCTGGAGAATTTATTGGTATAATTTCTGGTCCAAATCCCGCAGAGGTAAGAAGTGGATTAAATGTTGCAATAGAATTTGCTAAAACTGGTCCTTGCTATTACAGTGCAAATGATAATGATTCAATTATATATTATGCATATTGCATCTCAAGGACGGGATCTTATTTATCTGAATTAGCGAATATTAAGGAAGGAGAGCCATTGTCTTATTTAATAGCACCTCCCATAGAATCAGTATACGCTATGGATGCAGCATTAAAGGCCGCTGATGTTAAAATGGTATCTTTTTTTGGACCTCCATCACCCACTAACTATGGAGGAGCGTTATTGACAGGAAGTCAGTCTGCCTGTAAGGCTGCTTGTGATGCATTTGCCGATGCAGTAATATATGTTGCTGCGAACCCACTTAAATTTTAATCAGACTGGTGTTAAAAGATATTTATTTATATTAAGGAGGATTTATTATTATGACTAATGCTTTAGGTATGATAGAAACCAAAGGTTTAGTAGGTTCCATTGAGGCATCAGACGCGATGGTAAAAGCTGCTAACGTTTACTTAATTGGAAAGGTTCATGTAGGAGGCGGACTTGTAACTGTTATGGTGCGTGGAGACGTCGGAGCAGTTAAAGCTGCCACAGACGCGGGTGCTGCTGCTGCCCAGAGAGTTGGCGAACTTATTTCCGTACACGTTATTCCTAGACCGCATAGTGATGTCGAAATGATTCTTCCTGATGATTACAAAAAAATGGCTAAGAACGAGTAAGAGAAATTAAATTACAGTTTTTAATCATGGAGGTAAAGATGTGAAAACATTAATTTCTGTTGCTGAGATTAAGAGCATTGCAGGTGCTGGTAAGAGAATTCTTTATGTGAGACCTAACACGCTTATAACACCTGCAGCTAAAGACGCTGCTATTGAATGTAAAATTGAAATAAAAAATGAATATGTTCCTCAGGATGAAACCATGGAGGGGAAAAAAATGCCGGAATGTTGCGGAATTCCGGCCGTTAGTTCTGAACTGATTTCTAAAATTATTGTGGAGGTAATGGCAAATCTTTCTCAAGTATGTTCCAAAAAACATGTTGAATGAATATCGGAATACTATTACCAACCAGTAATAGGAAGTATATTACTGCATAATTGGTTATTTTCTTGCTGAATAATAATTATGATTCTGCTGCAAAAAGTACCAATTTGCAATTTCGTAGTGGATCTTTTAAGTTGCTCTACTATATGTATCATGGCAAAGGCCAAAATAGGGGTTTCTGCAGCAAAATCAATTATAAATTAATTTAAAAAATGGAGGATATGCAATGGAAAAAATTGGAGCATGTGTAATATATCTAATTATGGCCTGCGCGGTAGCGGGTGCATTTGCATCCATTCGCAACGATGAAGAAGGTTTAGGAGCGGAATTTTTGGCAGGATTGCATGCAATTGGATATTGCTTTATTCCAGTATCGGGGGTTATGGCATCACTTCCTTATCTAACCAAGTTTGTAGCCAATATATTTGGACCTACTTTTGCTTTAATTGGTGCTGACCCTGCTATAGCAGCCACTACTTTTATTGCTGTAGATATGGGCGGTTATCAACTTGCTGATGCTTTAGCACAAACGAGGGAAAGCTGGATTATGGCTATGATAACAGGATACTTGGCAGGAGCAACCATCGTATTTAGCATCCCTGTAGGATTAGCAATGATTCCTAAACGAGATCATAAGTTTATGGCACTCGGTATAATGTCAGGTATTCTTGCCGTGCCGATAGCAGTATTTGTTAGCAGTATAATTATAGCATTAACAAAGCCCTATGTTAGAGAAGTTATCTCAACAGATGCGGAAGCATCTTACCAGCTTATTCTTAGTTTTGGAACAATAATGATGAATTTAATACCATTAATAGTTATTTGTGTTGCGATTGCTATTGGACTAAGATTTGTTCCTAATACTATGATTAAAGGTTTTTTGTGGTTTGGTAAAATTTTGGATAGTGGTGTTAAGTTAGTATTGGTATTTTCAATAGTTGAGTATTTCACAGGTGCATTTTCTACAATTTTTGGTTCCTGGGGATTCGATCCTATTATTGCAGATAGTGAGGACCAGGTTCGAGCCTTAGAAGTCGTTGGTTATGTCGGAATAATGTTGTCAGGTGCATTTCCGATGGTATACCTAATTTCAAAATACCTTGCTAAACCATTAGAAGCCATTGGAAGTAGATTTGGAATTACTTCTGCATGTAGTGCTGGATTACTGGCAGCTGCTGCAAATGCCATTGCGTTATTTCGTATGATTCCAAATATGCCTGCCAAAGAAAAGGTGATATGTATTTCTTTTGCAGTTTGTTCAGCATTTTTGCTTGGTGACCATTTAGCTTTTACTGCAAACTTTCAGCCTACAATAATTGTTCCGGTTATGCTAGGAAAGATTATAGGTGGTATAGCTGGTGTTGTTTTGGCCTTATGGCTTTCTGTACCAAGAGCTATAGAATTAGAAAAGGAAGAAGGCACAGTAGCTACTACATGCACGAATTGTACAACCGTTTAGTAAACATGCTGTAACACAACCATTTGTATAATATGTCTTTGTAGTTGCTTCTGGGGGGTATAATATTTTTGAAGAGCTAGCTAAATGAAAATGCAATGTTGGACATAGAAAGGCCATTGCTATATCATTAAGAAATGAGATTTTAAGATTTTGGATAGTTGTTGAAAAGGGGCTCTGCACTGATTAAATCAGTGCAGAGCCAGGGATTGATTTGGCACATACTTTAAAAAAAGACTATTTTATGAAGTTCCTGAAGTTCCTGTAAGATCATTATTATGGTTTAAGAAAAGAGGAATTTCTAAATGAGTTTAAATGAACTATGTAAGAATTTAACAAATTTATCTAAAGATGATATTGCTATTCTGGAACATTATGATTCAATTATTCAGTCTATTGCTGATTTAAATGTATCAAATATATTTGTTGATTGTCTTCTAAAAAACAAAACAGATTTTGCTGTAGTGGTAAGTGAGGCTAAACCGAGAGATGTAAGCTCTTATAACTATGTTAATTGGGTAGGTAAAATCATTAAACGTAAAGATGAACCAGGAGTTTTTGAAACCTTAATAAAAGGTAAACCAACATACAATATATTAGGAATAGCAACTTTAAAAGAATTAGGAAATGTAAAAGAAAAAATTCAGATTTACTCAAGCACTGTCCCCATAAAGAATCCAGAAAATAAAATTATTGGCTGTTTAATAATGGAAAAAAACATGTTTGAAGATGTTGAAAAAAAATATCGCTTTGATAGTTTTTCAGAAAGTAGTGAGAAATTTTCTGAAATATTGTTTGATGTTACGACAAAAGATGGTGTTTTTACCAATATTATGGATGAAGGATTTATTATTTTAAATTATGATGGGGAAATTACTTATTCTAATCCAAAAGCAAATGATTTATTTCTCAAATTGAATAATTATGAAAGTATAAATAATATATCACAAACATTATTTTATGAGAAGGTTGATTTTAAGAAGATTGCAAAAGATAGTTATTCTCGTATATATGAGTTTAGATGCAACAATATGGAGTTACAGTTAAAAACTATTCCTGTAAGGAATAGTAATAGTTTTAAGGGGGCCATTGGTGTTATAAAGGATATTACAGATATAAAGGAAAAAGAAAAGGAAATAATATTAAAATCTGCAATGCTGCAAGAAATGCATCATAGAGTAAAAAATAACCTTCAAACCGTGGCGAGTTTGCTTAGATTACAATTAAGAAGGATTGATAGTATTGAAGCAAAGAAGGTAATAAATGAAAGTATCAATAGAATAATGAGTATTGCGGTAATTCATGAAATTTTATCCCTTAATGTGGACGAAAAGATTAACTTAACCAGTTTAGTGGAGTCTATTTTAATTGTAAATAATAAAAATTCTTTCTATAGTTCAAACAATATTGAATGGGCCGTTTCGGGTGAAATATTTTTATTAAAGTGCGATACAGCTATTACTTTGGCACTTGTAATTAATGAATTAGTACAAAATGCTTTGGAACATGCATTTATAAACAGGGACAAGGGGATGTTAAGTATCCATATCCTAAGCTCTGAAGAGGGATATTTAAAAATAATTTTTAAAGATAATGGTGTAGGATTTGACGAAAAGAGTTTAGCTCAAAAAGGGTTAGGTCTACAAATTATTAAAATGTTAATAAAAGAGAAACTTAGAGGGACTATTGAATTTAAGAACGATAACGGTTCTTGTGTTATGATCTCATTTAAGGAATAGGTTTTTTATAAATTGCTTTAAAAGTTATATAGCAAAAATGAGAATGGATGTCTGCAGACAAAGTAAAATATATTGCTTTTGCTGTATGCTCGGCTTTTCTTTTTGGCGATCACTTAGCATTTACAGCCAATTTCCAACCTACCAGGATTGTTCCTGTTATGGCAGGCAAGCTTTTTGCGGGACTTACTGCTGTCGGGTTAACCATTTGGCTGTCTGTGCCAATGGCTATTAAAATTGAACAAGAAATGCAAGGATAATATTGATTGCTTCCGAACCAAGAGGGGTGTCATATTTTTGAAGAAAAAGTATATATTAATGTGATAGCTAATTTCCAAGATTTTTTTGTATGATTTTTGCTTAGTCCCTTTTATAATTAAGTATAACTAGGGAAGTAAGGTATTAATACTCATTCAAGTCATTATTGACTTAATATGAACTGTAGTTTGAAAAACTAGATATCCCGGGGCTAGGAATGGTAAGTGTTTTAAAAATGGCATGGTTTTTGCAATATATATTTAGGGAAGATTTGAATCGAAACACATGGATGGACCGAGCTCTGAAGTAGAAATTTTCCATATTTGATCCTACAAGCAACTAGAGGAGGATGATGCGATGACTAATGCATTAGGAATGATTGAGACCAAAGGTCTGGTTGGTTCCATTGAAGCAGCCGATGCCATGGTTAAAGCCGCGAATGTTTATTTAATCGGTAAAGTACATGTGGGAAGTGGACTTGTCACAGTAATGGTAAGAGGAGATGTTGGTGCTGTTAAAGCTGCCACCGACGCCGGAGCTGCCGCAGCTCAGAGAGTGGGAGAGTTGATATCTGTACATGTTATTCCTCGGCCTCATGCTGATGTGGAAATGATTCTTCCTGACAATTATAAGAAATTTGTCAAAGCCGAGTAGTAAATAGAAGACGGGGTTTGCAGTCAGGAAGGCAGCAGGCCCCGTAAGAATTTCGAAGAAAAGCGCAGGGCCTCTACTGTGGAATAGCTTCCTCCAAATGATGCGGTGCTCCCGGATATGATCTTTATTATTTTATGACTTAAAGAAGTCAAAGATGACTTACTGGTGTAAGGTGCCACTGATCTTGGAGGGGTTGCGATTTAGGTTTGGGGGCATGTCCTTTGTGGCAAGAAACAAAATGTGCCCTGATGGTTTATGATTTCTAATGGTCATAAGGAGTTGAGTACCTGATGGACGAGAATGAAAAAAAACAGCGCATGATTCAAGAATATGTTCCTGGCAAGCAGGTAACCCTTGCCCACGTCATTGCCCATCCGGTGCAGGAGATTTATGAAAAGATGGGCCTTCCCGAACGGGGGGCAATTGGGATTTTAACTCTTACCCCTGGAGAGACGGCAATAATCGCCGCAGATATTGCTACCAAGGCAGCAGAGGTGGAAATCGGTTTTCTGGACCGGTTTACCGGGGCCTTGGTGATTGTGGGGGATGTGGCCAGTGTGGAGACGGCCTTAAAAGAAGTAAACAATTTTTTGGAAAGCCATTTGAATTACGCACCGGCGAGGATGACGAAGTCATGAAAAAAATTACCCGGGTGATGTTGGTAGGGGCTGTGGGAAGCGGGAAGACCACATTGGCCAGAGTACTAAACAAAGAAGAGACGGAGACGGTTACCAAGACCCAGTCCTTGGAGTATTCCGCATGCTCCATTGATACCCCTGGCGAGTTTGTGGAGAATCCTTTCTACTACCGGGCTTTGTTTGCCACCTCTTTAGAAGCGGATGCGGTGGTTTTCATTCAAGATGCCACCAGGAACAGGTCCATTTTCCCCCCCGGTTTTGCCGCTGCTTTTTCCAAGCGGACCATCGGGGTAGTGACAAAAATTGATCATCCTCAAGCGGATGGGGAAAGAGCTAAGAGTTTTTTGAAAAGCCTGGGCCTTAATGGATCTATTGCTGTGGTATCCGCCTTCACAGGAGAAGGAATCGAAGAAATCAGGAAAATCTTAAATTGGGATTAATCTTTCGAGGGGAGGTAATTATTTTGAATTTATCAGCGAAGGTTTATAATAAGTCGTTTACCTTCAAAAGTGTGAAAGAAGTTTTAGCCAAAGCCAATGAAGAGAAGTCAGGTGATATGCTGGCCGGAATTGGTGCGGAATCTGCGTCGGAACGGGTGGCAGCTAAATTAGTGCTGAGCCGGTTGACTCTGGAAGATATTTATAATAATCCGGTGATTCCCTATGAAATTGATGAGGTGACCCGGGTGATCTATGACGGTTTAAATATTGCTATTTACAACAAATTTAAAAACTATACCTTGGGTCAATTGCGGGATTATATTTTAGACAGTGACACTACTAATGAGGACTTAAAGCAATTAGGTCGCGGTTTAACCAGCGAGATGATTGCGGGGGTCGCGAAAATCATGTCCAATCTGGACCTGGTCTATGCGGCGAAAAAAATGAGAATTCAAGCCCATTGCAATACTACCATCGGTGTCCCGGGGACCTTAGCTTTCAGAAATCAGCCTAATCATCCCACAGACAGTGTCCCAGGGATTATGGCATCCATTAAAGAAGGTTTATCCTTTGGTTCCGGTGATGCGGTGATCGGCATCAATCCGGTGGAAGATAATGCGGAAACCGTAAAAAGACAATTGGAAGCTGTAAAAGAATTTATGCATAAGTGGGAAATTCCTACCCAGGCATGTGTACTGGCTCATGTGACCACTCAGATGAAAGCCGTTGAATTGGGCGCGCCGGCCGATCTCATCTTCCAAAGCATTGCCGGGACACAAGCGGCAAATGACGCTTTCGGGGTGACGGCGGAAATTTTAACGGAGGCTTATGCTTTAGCGGAACGGAAAGGTACCGGTACCGGACCAAACCTTTTGTACTTTGAGACAGGACAAGGCTCCGAAATTTCCCTGGAATGCCACCACGGGGTGGATGAAATGACCTTGGAAGCACGAACCTACGGGTTTGGACGTAAATTTAAACCCTTCATGGTGAACAACGTATCCGGCTTTATTGGACCGGAAACCATTTATGATGGGCGGGAAGTAATCCGGGCCGACATGGAAGACTTATTTATGGGTAAACTCCATGGACTGCCCATGGGTATTGCTCCTTGTTATACCAATCATATGAAAGCTGATCAAAATGACCAGGAGATCGGCACCATGTTATGTGCGATGGCGGGGGCCAACTATTTCATGGGAGTTCCGGGCGGAGACGACGTGATGCTCAGCTATCAGGATACCAGTTATCATGACGACGCCAGTGTCCGGGAGATTTTGGGACTGAGGCCGCTGCCGGAATTTGAGAAATGGCTGGAGAAAATGGGCATTATGGAAGACGGCCGTCTCACCAAGATGGCGGGAGATCCGTCCATCTTTGACAAATAATTTGGGAGGTGACATGAAATGGGAAGAGATGATCAAATGGAGAAATTAATCATCGAAAATGTGATGAAGGAATTGGCCAAAAGAGGACTGTTTGGCAGCGAAGCAGAGAAAGTTTGCCATGAAGCGGTAAAAGCGGCGGGAGCATCTGGCGCATCAGTATGCTGCCAGGAAGCGCCGATTGAAGTACCGGATATCAGTGGGGTATGGGTACCAAATCCGGTGAACTTAGAGGCCATTAAAGCGATGAAAGAAACTACACCGGCGAGAATCGGCTTGTTCCGGGCCGGAGCACGGCCCAAGACCGATGCCATGCTGAAATTTTTGGCAGATCATGCTCAAGCAATAGACGCTGTATTCCTGGATGTTGCCGACGAGTTTTTAAACAAGATGAATCTTTTTAGTGTTCAGACTGCCGCCGGTGATAAAGATGAATTCCTGAAGAAGCCTGATTTGGGGAGAAAGCTATCTGACGCAGGCAAGAAAATGGTTGTAGAAAAATGCCAGAAGAACCCTCAGGTTCAGATTCTCGTCGTAGACGGGTTAAGTTCGTCAGCGATTGAAGCCAACATTCCGGACGTTCTTCCTGTTTTAACTCAGGGCTTGACCGCAGCCGGCATTAAAGTGGGAACTCCCTTCTTTATTAAATACGGCCGGGTAGGGATACAGGATGAAGTAGGGATGCTGTTAAATGCGGATGTGGTAATTTCTCTGATTGGGGAGCGGCCAGGATTGGTAACTGCAGACAGCATGAGTGCTTATATGATTTACAAACCAAATGAAAACACCGTTGAAGCTGATCGGACGATGATTTCCAATATCCACAAAGGAGGTACTCCTCCTGCTGAGGCAGGCGCCCTTCTGGTGGATATTATCAAGCAGATCCTGGCTGCCAAATGCAGTGGAATGAAGTTGAACCTTCAGTAAACGGTGACGGCCTTTTTGAAGGTGGTGAGTTAAATTAGCAGTTCCAGTAATCAAAGCATAATCAGTGTGGGAATAGACATCGGGACCACTACCACCCAATTGGTGATCAGCCGTTTAACCATTAAAAACATTGCTCCCGGCTCGGCAGTGCCGCGCATGGAGATAACGGATAAGGAAGTGCTCCACCGGAGCGATATTCACTTCACGCCATTAAAAGATCATGATCTCATTGATGCTGTTGCCGTAGCCCGAATTGTGGAAACCGAGTATAAAACAGCCGGCCTGACTCCGGAAGGAATTGATACCGGAGCGGTCATTATTACCGGAGAAACGGCAAAGAAGGAAAACGCGAAAAATATCCTGGAATCCATGGCCGGTTTAGCCGGCGATTTCGTGGTGGCTACAGCAGGAGTGAACCTGGAATCAATTTTGGCGGGCAAGGGATCAGGCGCGGCAGGCTATTCCAAGGAAAAACACCGGGTGACGGTAAACGTAGATATTGGAGGAGGAACCTCTAATATCGGGGTGTTCCGGGAGGGACGTACCATTGACACAGCCTGTCTCAATATCGGAGGACATCTGATCGAAATTGAGCGGAACAGTGACAAGATCCTCTATATTGCTGAACCGGCAAGGGCAGTGCTGCGGGAATGCGGGATGCCTCTAGTTGTGGGAGACAGGGTTCATTTGTCTGAGTTAAAAACAATAACCAGAACTATGGCGAAAAGCGTGATAGAGTCAATTACCAGTCTCGCTTTGGCAGATGTGACCCGGGAATTATTGATGACACCTCCTTTACGGCTGGATTATCCGGTGGAAAGAGTAATGATTTCCGGCGGGGTAGCCGACTACGTGTATAGTGATTTTAATCCCATGTCGGTAGCTCAGGTTTCTCAATACGGGGATATTGGCCCCTTGTTAGGTTGGGCTGTCCGGGAAGAACTCTCCTCGGCCGGAATTGATCCGGTTAAGCCGGGAGAAACCATCAGAGCTACCGTAATTGGCGCCGGAACCCATTCCGTGAACTTAAGCGGCAGCACCATTACCGTGAGAGAAGAAAGTCTGCCCTTGAAAAATGTGTCGGTTATTTCTCCCTTTCCGGAAGGGATTCCTGAATCAGCAGAACTCATTGCGGAGTGTGTGCAAAGAGTTGTTGAGCGAGTGGTATCGGACGGTTCTACTCAGTACGTGGCCCTGGCCATGGACGGTCCGGAAGTGGTCACCTTTACGGCCATCCAAACCTTAGCCGATGGTTTGATTAAAGGAATGGCAGAATATCTTGGGGAAGGTAAACCGTTAATTATTGTGTTACAGAAAGACTGTGCCAAGGTTTTGGGGCAAACACTGCAAATCCGTATGGGACAATCCGCGGAGATTGTGTGTATCGACCAGGTGCGGGTAGACGAAGGAGATTATATTGATTTAGGAAAGCCCCTCATGGGGGGAAGAGTGGTTCCGGTAGTGGTAAAAACCTTAGTATTCGAAAGTTCAAATAACATCAAGAATTAAAGATATTCATAAAGGAGGTTAATTTAATGGCGATTTTGGAGCCAGTAAAGGCGAAGGTTCTGTCAGTTAAGTTTATTCCCAATGTTTCAGCAGGCCTGGCAGAAAGTATGAAACTTAAGCCCAATCAAAACAGCATCGGCTTCTTTTCCTGTGATATTGACGATGTGGCTTATACTGCAATAGACGAGGCCACGAAAAAAGCTGATGTTGAGGTGGTATATGCCGACTCTTTTTATGCCGGTGCAGCAAATGCTTCCACCCCGTTAGCAGGTGAATTTATCGGTGTTTTGGCCGGCCCGGATCCGGCGGAAGTTAGAGCAGGAATTGAAGCCGCTGTTCGTTTAGTTCAAGAAGAAGCATTCTTCTATACTGCCAATGAGGAAGGCACCATCAGCTTTTATGCTTACACCATTTCCCGGACCGGATCTTATCTTTCCAAGATGGCCGGTGTCAATGAGGGAGACCCTATTTGCTATCTGATTGCTCCTCCGGTGGAATCCACATTTGGCGTAGATGCTGCTCTGAAAGCGGCGGATGTCAAAATGGGCGCCTGGTTTGGACCGCCGACCAGGACAAACTTTGGGGGTGCACTGCTTTCAGGGTCCCAAAGTGCCTGTAAAGCTGCTGCCGACGCATTCCGCGATGCAGTACTCAATGTGGCACGTAGTCCTTTGGACTATCTAGGCTAATGAAAAGTCCCGCGAGGGTAGACCGAGGAGGTCGAGAAAGATGAGAGCAATTACGGAAACAGAACTCAGAGATGAGTTTAGAAAATCTGAGTTCACTTCCTATACTCTCCCGGAAGGCTGCCGGCTGACTCCTGCTGCAGCCCAATTCTTAAGTGAACGGAGAATTCCTGTTCACACCGCATCTCTGCAAACGGGGAGGGGCAAGGGACAAAGCAAGCCTCTTCAAACAGGTGGAACCGAAGGCCGCAAAACTTATTCTGTGAATGATTTTAAAGGAGTCAAACCGGAGCATATGACCCATATCAATGGCAACACTCTGGTTCTGAAAAATCATCCCAGGATTAAATTCCGGGGCAAACTTGATACCTTTGAAGCCTTAGTGATTAACGCCATCGTTGATATTGAAGGAGTTGGGTATCAGGAGTTAGGAAGAGATCTGCGGGAAATATTGGATTTTGTCAGGCAGATACTTCGAGCCGAGGTAAAAGATGAGCCCTTGGAAGCCATCAGTTTTCACGGATGGTCTCCCGAGGAAATCAGGGATCGGTCTCATTATCCCCAAAAGTATTTTGGTGTAAATCACCTGCTCCCGAGTCCCGGACAGGGTGCTTTGATGGCAAAGCTAAACTACCTGAGAACCCAGGTACGGGAACTGGAATTGGCTGCCATGGATGCCTTTGCCGTTACTCCGGAACAGGTGGAACGGGAAGACATTCTTCAAGGCTTGAACAGGTTAAGCAGTCTGATTTATATTATGATGGTTCAACTAATATCCGGTCATTACCGGGTAGGTTGTTGATTAGATAGGAGATAGAGACATGGACTTCTTAAAGGATGCCAACCAGCTGATTAAAAGGTTTGAAGATACTATTACCCACCCTGGAGAGGTGAAAAAAGGGACGAAGCTTTATACAGGAGTGGACTTAGGTACGGCTTATATCGTACTTGCGGTAGTAGACGATAACGGTCAACCGGTTACCGGTGCCATGCGGTATGCTGAAGTAGTTAAAGATGGATTAGTCGTAGATTTCGTGGGAGCATCGAGAATTGTCAAAGAACTAAAAGCCGGAATTGAAGAAAAGCTGGGAAGGGAACTTGAAACAGCAGCGGCGGCCTATCCACCAGGTACGGCCGGTGGTGATCAAAAAGCCATTAAATATGTGGCGGAAGGAGCCGGTTTTGATGTTGCTGCCTTAGTTGATGAACCGACTGCTGCCAACCAGGTCTTAGGGATCAAGGACGGAGCAGTAGTAGATATCGGCGGTGGGACCACCGGAGTTGCCGTGTTGAAGGACGGGGAAGTGATTTATGTAGCGGATGAACCTACAGGAGGAACCCACTTCAGCCTGGTGGTTGCCGGAGCCTACGGCATATCCTTTAGTGAAGCCGAAAAATTAAAGACTAACCCGGAACGGCAAAAGGAATTGTTTCCGGTGTTAAAGCCGGTAATGGAAAAGGTAGCATCAATTATTGGCAGGCATATTCAGAAGTTTCATGTTGACAATGTGTATCTTGCAGGCGGGACCAGCTGTTTTCCGGGAATAGAAACGATTGTGGAAAAAGAAATAGGGGTATCTACCTGGAAACCGGATAATCCTTTCTTGGTAACTCCTATGGGTATTGCACTTAGTGCGCTAAAGAGTCGGGAGGTTTAAACCGTGGCGGTAAAAATCCAGTTTATCAAATCCCCTTCTCCCGGGACCATGGCCATTCTGGCCCGGAGGAGAACAGGAAACCCTGATGCTCTGCCCAACCCAGGCGCCGTGGGACTAGTACAGGGGGCCCTGGCAGATATGATTACCGCAGCAGATGTGGCCGAAAAAGCAGCCCAGGTTGAGGTCGAGGAAATACGCGGTGTTTGCCCCCAACACGTAACCTTGATTGCAATTTTTGGTGATATCGCTGATGTAGACGCTGCTCTAAAAGCCGTAACCGAATTTTTTGCTTCCGATAACAAAGAGTAAGGCGTTTGCCGAGGAAAAGCGGGGTGATTATTGATGATAATCGGCAGAGTGATCAACAGCATTTGGTCTACCCGGAAGGATGAATCCTTAGTGGGAGCTAAGCTGATGATTGTCCAGCTTCTGGATACGCCGGAAGAAGGAAAAGGAAAAATTATTGTCGCTGTGGATATGATTGGCGCCGGCATAGGGGAAAGAGTACTGATCACTCAGGGTAGTTCCGCCAGAAGGATAGCCGGATTTGAGGATGCCCCTATTGATTCGGTAATTGTGGGAATTATTGATGAGAACCAGCCGGAAGTCTCGTTGAGGTGATGTTATGCATGAGGAAATTGTAAGACAAATAAAGGATGCAGGAGTAGTTGGGGCAGGGGGAGCAGGCTTTCCCACCCATATAAAAGTCAATGCTTCTGCAGACCATGTGATCGTAAATGGAGCGGAATGTGAACCTCTCCTCAGGGTAGACCAACAATTAATGGCTGCAATGGCCGACCGTTTGGTCAAAGGGATTGAAGCAGCGATGAAGGCCACCGGTGCACACTTAGGAACTATTGCTCTAAAAGGAAAATATCATGATGCCATTGAAGCTTTGGAAAAAGCAATTGCAGGTAAACCTATCAAGTTGTTTATTTTAGGAGACTTCTACCCCGCAGGTGATGAGCATGTTACGGTTTATGAGGTAGTAGGAAAGATTATTCCGGAGGGCGGCATTCCTCTGAAAGTTGGCTGTGTTGTCAACAATGTAGAAACGTTAATCAATGTGGCTGATGCTCTGGAAGGATGCCCTGTTACGGATACCTATCTCACGATTACGGGAGAGGTACCAAAACCTATTACCGTAAAACTGCCTATTGGTACTCCCATTGCCGAGGCCCTTGCTCTGGCGGGACAAACAAATATGGGCGGCAAACTTCTGGTGGAAGGCGGACCAATGATGGGTAAGGTGGTAGAAGATTTTTCCCAACCTATCACCAAAACTACCAAGGGACTGATTGTTCTGGCAGAAGACCATCCGATGATTCAAAAACGGAATATGTCTATGGCACACATTATTAAGCAGGCGAAAGCTGCCTGTATTCAGTGTATGCGATGCACGGATATGTGTCCCAGGCATATGCTGGGCCACCGGTTGAGCCCACACAGGATCATGAGGGGGCTGAATTATTTTGAAGGTGACCAGGATGTAATGAAAATGGCATTAAGCTGTACCGAATGCGGGGCATGCGAATATGCGTGCAATATGATGCTGCTTTCACCCCGCCGGGTAAATGGATTGCTTAAGCAAGAATTCGGCAAGAAGGGGATTAAGCCCACTCCTCCTTCTAAGCCGGAAGCAGCTGTTCCATCCCGGGAATTTATGAAGATTCCTGTAAAACGTTTGGTTTCTTCTTTGGGATTGGCGACGTATAATGTAGCCGCCCCACTGGTGGAAACAGGTTTTACTCCTAAAAAGGTTTTCATACCCCTCCGGCAGCACATTGGGGCACCTGCTCAACCTATCGTGAAAGTAGGGCAGCGGGTAGAACGAGGATCCTTAATCGGGGCAATTCCTGAGGGAGCCATGGGTGCCAACGTTCATGCCAGTATCAGCGGCATAGTACGGGAAATTTCCCAAAATATTGTGATTGAAGCAGACGGGGATGGAGGTGGAAAACAATGATTCGAGCCATTGGATTAGTAGAGTTTAACAGTGTTGCCAAAGGAATTGAAAGCGCAGATGCCATGCTCAAAACCGGCCAGGTGAACATCATTGTCAGCCGTCCTATTTGTCCAGGAAAGTATATAACGCTGGTCTGGGGAGATGTGGCTGCAGTGGAAAGTGCGGTTAAAGCCGGTATTGCGAAAGGTGATGTAAACGTGGTAGATGACTTTATCCTGCCGAATGTACATCCTCAGGTGATTCCCGCTTGCTCTGCAGGAAATCCCGTTGTTGAGGTTCAATCCTTAGGGATTATCGAAACTTTCTCCGTTGCGGCGATGATCGTAGCGGCAGACGCGGCAGTAAAAGCCGGGGAAGTTGACCTCATTGAAATTCGCTTAGGTATGGGTCTTGGCGGAAAGAGCTTTACTACTTTAACCGGTGATGTAGCCGCGGTGAAATCGGCTGTCGAGGCCGGCGCCAAAACGGCATCCGATAAAGGACTGCTTGTTCAGCAGGTAGTAATCCCCTCCCCCCATAAAAATTTGATTCCAAGTATTGTTTAAAAGCAATTGACAATGAACAATTGACAATTGACTAATGGATGGAATCATGTATGATCCTTGTTTTACGTGTCCACGTGTCCACGTGTCCACGGCTCTTTGATTTCCAGCATTGTATAAAATTTTATCAAGGAGGTGAAAAAGTGAAGACATTGATTTCGGTGAATGAAATTAAGAGTCTCGCTGGTGCGGGAAAAAAGGTTCTTTATTTGGAACCGGGCACTATAATCACACCTGCGGCCAGAGATGCCGCAAATGAATGGGGAATCACCATTAAAAACGGTCCGGCTCCCCAGGAACCGGAAGTTTGTTGTCAGCCGGTTAAGGAGGAAACAACTTTGGCAAGTGAACCTGTCGTTTCATCGGTCAGCCCGGAGATGATCTCAAGAATTGTGATGGAAGTAATGGCAAAGCTCCCCCAATTTTGTATGCCGGAAATAGTAAAGGAAGTGGACCCCAAGAGCGGTTTTTGCCTGGTTAAAGGAAATACGGTAGCATGTGACACCTTTGACACCGGCAATCCAAAGGATAAAGTGGGAATTAAAGAGATCCTTACCCGAAGAGAAAGTCCCAATATGGCCACCGGTTTTATGACCATGGAAAAGTCATCTTTTGACTGGCACCTGGGGTATGAAGAAATTGATTATGTTGTGGAAGGTACTCTGGAGTTTATTGTTAACGGCAAAAAGTTTACCGGACATGCCGGAGATGTTTTCTACATTCCTGCAGGTACCGACGTGACTTTCACCACACCTGACAAATGTAAATTCTTTTTTGTTACCTATCCGGCCAACTGGGCCGATTTATCCGGAAAATAACATTTAAAAAATTTAAGGAGGAATTTTTATTATGACAAGTGCATTAGGAATGATCGAAACCAAAGGTTTAGTAGGAGCAATTGAAGCAGCAGATGCCATGGTAAAAGCGGCTAACGTTTATTTAATCGGTAAGGTACACGTAGGTGGCGGACTTGTTACTGTTATGGTTCGGGGAGATGTTGGCGCTGTTAAAGCTGCTACCGATGCAGGTGCTGCTGCAGCTCAAAGAGTAGGAGAGCTGATCTCCGTCCACGTAATTCCCAGGCCCCATGCTGATGTAGAAATGATTCTTCCTGATGATTACAAAAAGTACGTTAAGGCTGAATAAGACCGGCCAACAAAGGGGTTGAGCAGATGAAGCAGCAAGCGCTGGGGATGATTGAAACAAGGGGTTTGGTTCCTGCTATCGAAGCAGCGGATGCAGGTGTGAAAGCCGCTAATGTGAAATTGGTAGGATATGAAATAGTCCAAGGCGGTTTAGTTATGGTTGCTTTTGTCGGTGATGTGGCCGCCGTACAGGCAAGTGTTAGTGCGGGCAGTGCCGCTGCCGGTAAAATTGGTACTGTCATCAGTGAACATGTTATCCCCAGGCCGGAAGCTGACCTCAGGATGGTATTCAAAGGGAAATCTGTAAAACCGGAAAATGATCCTCCCCGGCCGGATCCGGAAGGTGACGAACCGGGAGGCAAAAATGATGATGGGGAAACAGTTTCTGACTCTCAGGCAGATGTGGAACAAACAGGATTGATTTTGGGCCAGGAAGATTCGGAACCTGGCCCGGGACCCTCCTCAGGGAAAGAAGAAAATGAAGAAAACGAATCCACCGGAGGTCAAGAAAGTACCGGAGATCCAACCGATTTGGACTCAATGACAGTTGGGGAGCTCAGGAGATTGGCCAGGAAAACTCCGGGTATTGCCATACATGGCCGAGAAATTTCCCGGGCGAATAAAGAACAGTTAATCAGAGAAATTCTTCGGGCACGAGGCGGGAAGGATTAAGAAAGGAGCATGAAAATGGCGCTGGACTATGATCTTAGTTCCATCCAGGAAGCCAGGGATTTGGCCCGAAAAGCCAAAGAAGCCCAGCGGGTTTTGGCCGGCTACTCGCAGCAGCAGATTGACCGGATAGTAGCCGCCATGAGTGAAGCGGCAGCAGCAAATGCTGAATGGCTGGCCCGGATGGCAGTTGACGAAACCAAATTTGGTATTTTTCAAGACAAAGTAAAGAAAAACCTTTTTGCCGCGAAAAATGTTTATGAATATATCAAAGACATGAAAACCGTGGGGATTCTGCATGAAGATCCCCAAAACAAGGTGATTGAAGCCGGGGTTCCCATGGGAGTAGTGATGGGAATCATTCCTTCCACCAATCCTACATCGACTACTATTTATAAGGCTTTAGTATCCCTTAAAGCAGGTAATGGAATTGTTTTTGCTCCCCACCCCAATGCCTGCCGGTGCATTAACGCTGCTGCTCAGGTAATGCATGAAGCGGCAGTAAAAGCCGGGGCTCCCGAGGGGATTATCGGATGCTTAACAAAAGTAACCATGGCTGCAACAGATGAGTTGATGAAACATGATGACATATCCGTAATTTTGGCTACCGGAGGACCTGGCCTGGTGAAAGCGGCGTACAGCGCCGGAAAACCGGCCTATGGAGTTGGCGCGGGAAATGCTCCGGTCTTTATTGAGCGCAGCGCCGATATTAAAAAAGCCGTGTCTGACATCATTACCGGAAAAACTTTTGATAACGGAGTAATCTGTGCTTCTGAAAATTCGGTTCTCATTGATGAGCCAATCAAGGACAAGGTGATTGCGGAATTTGAAGCACAAGGGGCGTACTTCCTTTCTAAAGAAGAAGTGGAGAAAGTGAGCCGTGTGGTCATGACCCCTAAGGGCGGAATGAATTCAGCTTTGGTAGGCAAAGGACCTAAAGTCATTGCTGACAAAGCCGGAATTGCCATTCCGGAGGGTACCCGGATTCTCATTGCTCCCCTGGAAGGATACGGCCCCGGATTCCCTCTGTCTTACGAAAAGCTGACCACCGTATTAGCCTGTTATGTGGTCAAGGATTGGGAAGAAGCATGCCACCTTGCTATTGAACTTTTGAACCTAATGGGTGCCGGCCATACCTTTGCCATTCACTCACAGAATGATGAAATTATCAGGGAATTTATCAGAAAGCCTGTGTCCCGGATTTTGGTAAACACTCCTTCTTCCCTTGGGGGAATTGGGTATACAACCGGCTTAGCCCCGTCTTTAACCCTGGGATGTGGTACTATCGCAGGCAGCAGCACTTCCGATAACGTGACCCCAATGCATTTAATCAACATTAAAAGGTTGGCGTACGAAACAAGCAGAGTGGAAACCCGGCCTAAAGCCGATTGCCTGGCAAGCAGTATTTCCGCAGATGATATCGCTGAAGTAGTGAAAAAAGTTATTGCTGAATTAAAGCGGTAAACAGCGGCAATGAAAAAGGTAGGTGAGCCGGTTGGATAAAGAACAATTGGAACAGATTATCAGAGAAGTGTTAACTCAACAGTTAGGAATGAAATGTAAGCAAAATCAGCGGGAAGAGGACGAGAAAAAAATCCCCATTGGCATCTCCAACCGCCATGTCCATCTTTCGGCCCATGACCTGGAGATTCTGTTTGGGCGGGATGCCAAACTTACAATATTCAAGGATCTTTCCCAACCTGGACAGTATGCCTGTGAGGAGAAAGTAACCTTAGTAGGACCTAAAGGAGTCATAGAAAACGTGCGCATATTGGGGCCTACGCGTAAACAAACTCAAGTTGAAATCTCCGTTTCCGATTGCTTTAAGCTGGGAGTAAGAGCACCCATTAGAGACTCCGGGGATTTGGAAGGATCCGCGGGATTAACCCTGGTAGGTCCGGCAGGATCTGTCACCGTTCCCCAGGGGTGTATTATTGCGGCACGGCATATTCATATGCATCCCAAAGATGCCGAGGGTTTTGGAGTGAAAGATGGAGACCGGGTTGACGTGCAGTGTTACGGTCCCCGCGGCGTAGTTTTTTGTGAAGTTTTGGCCCGGGTTAACGAAAATTACAGGTTGGAAATGCATGTCGATATGGATGAAGCAAATGCCGCTTCACTGAAGAATGGAGATTTTGTCAAGATTGTGAGTTAGTCAAACTGGCTCCGCACAAACTGAAAGATACCGGGCTATCCTGTTCCTCCTGCCCATATCCATCGCCTTCGGCTTTACCGGGCTTTTGGATCAGGTAATCACCTTCTCCATTCTCTCGGCCCTTTTGGTATATGTACTGACAGCATACATGATGTTCAAATTCCGGGCCATGTATCCTTTAGGTACCATTGAACGGGGATATACCGCACCCTGGCATTCTATTCCCGCAGTGGTGCCAGCTCTGAAGAGTAAAAATTTTTCGGAATAATAATAAACAAAAACACCCCAAAATGTGCTAAATATGAGATAATATAACTATTGAAATGTAGAAAAATAGTACATTTTGGGGGAGATAAGCTTGGTGACCAGAAAAGAAAAAAGAGAGCAGGAAAAAGGCACAAATTATTTTTTCGAGTTCATAAAAATCAAGAAGCATTTTTTCAAAGAATTTACAGACAGACTTAAAAATATAAAAGACCCCAGAAATCAAAGTTATATAACATACGGCCCGGAAATTATATTATTTACAATGCTATTGAAAAACATGGCAGATTTAAAATCAATGCGGAGCATGAGTAATAGTTTTAATAAAGATGAATGTATCGAAAACATACGGAAGGTATTAGGACTAGAGGTACTGGAAGAATTGCCTCATTATGATACAATAAACGACTTTTTAACAGGATTAGAGTTATCAGAACTGGAAAATATCAGAACATACATGATAAAAGAATTGTTAAAAAAGAGATGTTTTGAGGATTACAGAATAGAGGGGAAGTACTGGGGAGTTATTTTTGATGGAACAGGGCTGTATTCCTTTGACCAGAAGCACTGTGAACATTGTTTAAAGCGAGAATATACGAATAAGGAAACAGGGGAAACAAAAATTATTTATATGCACCATGTACTTGAAGCAAAGCTAGTAGTAGGGGACATGGTTTTTAGTATAGGAACGGAATTTATAGAAAATGAAAATGAAGAAGCAACAAAGCAGGATTGTGAGATAAAAGCATTTTACAGGCTGGCAGAAAAAATAAAGCAAACGTACAAGAGACTGCCTATATGTATATTAGGAGATAGCCTTTATGCATGCGAACCTGTGTTCAGCCGTTGCGATCAATATGATTGGAAATATATTTTCCGGTTTAAGGAAGGGAGAATAAAAAGCATTGCGGAAGAATTTAATGCAATTAAAGAAATAGAAGAAGGTAAAGAACAGGATCTATTTTGGGTAAATGACATAGCATATAACAACAGAACCCTAAACCTAATTGAAGCGAAGATAGATACGGAAGATGGCAAAAGTAAACAGTATTTATTTATAACAAACATTAAAGTAACAAAAAGAAACGCAGAAAGGCTTATTGCTGCCGGGCGGAGCCGGTGGAAAATAGAAAACCAGGGGTTCAATAATCAAAAAAACATACGGTACCATATTGAGCATGCAAATAGTCATAATTATACTGCCATGAAGAATCATTACCTGCTAACACAGATAGCGGACATACTGGTGCAATTGTATGAAAACGGGTCAAAAATATTGAGGGAACTGAAAAAAGCGGCAAAAGAAATATCCTCAAACCTGTTAGAAGCGATTCGCACCCGCACATTAACAGATGAGGATATAGCACTGTTGGCAAAACCCATTCAAATAAGGTTTACCTAACAGTATCATTATAGCAAGGATGTGATGCGAAGGAAAGCAATTTTGAGGTGATCCACAATTAAAAAAATAAATGGGCAATTTTGTGGATTACTCTTTCGGCTAAAAAAACAGGTTTGGCAATTGGAAAATTTTTACATATATGTTTTGAGATATTTTGCTATTTAAGAGAAATCTAATTAAGTTTACTCTTCAGAGCTGTATCTCACTTGATGCTATCGTAAGCGATAACGATAAAATGTATAATATATTGGTGCGAATCAAGCAGGAGATGAAAGATACTAACGGAAACATCTCAAACGCTTTAAGAAAATATTATCAGTTTGTCAATGGGAGAGTTTTTCCAGCTCTTTCACAATATCAGAGGGATGTTGAAACAGAGGTGAAACAATGAGCTTACAGGATATAGAAATTAAAAGTGAATATCGCTCACTGCTTGATAATGTGGCTAAGGATTTTTATATTCCTTTGTTACAACAAGCCGTATCATATAAAAGAGCTGTTGGATTTTTCTCGTCCTCAGCGCTTGTTGAAATATCTAAAGGCATATCAGCACTTGTGAAAAATGGCGGAAAAATCCTGTTAGTAGCTTCCCCATATTTATCAGCAGAAGATGTGGAAGCAATACGTAAAGGATATGAATTAAGAGATAACATAATCAAAAAAGCTTTAGTACGTGAACTGAAAGAAGCGAAAGATGTCTATGAGAAGGATAGGCTTAATCTTTTAGCAAATCTTATATCGGATGGGATATTAGACATCAAAATAGCCTTTACCGAAGATGAAAATAAAATGGGAATGTACCATGAAAAGATGGGTATTATCAGTGACGATTTTGGTAACAAAGTTGCTTTTTCTGGTTCAATGAATGAGTCAGCAGCGGCTATGACATTAAATTATGAAACTATAGATGTCTTTTGCTCATGGAAAGGTGAACAAGATCGAGTAGCCGCAAAGGAAAATGCGTTTGCTTCTATTTGGAATGACTGTGAACCTAACATTCGGATTATTGATTTTCCAAATCTAAAACAAGAAATTATTGATAGATATAAAAAAGCAACTCCTAATTATGATATAGATAAGCATGAGTTTGGAGAAAGAATATATGTATTAGAGGAAGCAACAAAATATCGTTTAGGACCTGATATTCCACGGAATGTCCAGTTACATGACTACCAAATTAAGGCTATTGATGAATGGGAAAAGCGTGATTATAGAGGCATCTTTGATATGGCTACTGGAACAGGTAAGACCTTTACTGGTCTTGGTGCGATAGCAAGATTATCTGAAAGGGTATCAGACAAACTTGCCGTGATTATCGTTTGTCCATATCAGCATTTGGTTGAGCAATGGGTTGAAGATATTGTAAAATTTAACATGAACCCGATTATTGGTTATAGTGCGTCCTCACAAAAGGATTGGAAACGCCGATTGGAGGATGCTATAAGAGATCAAAAACTGAAGGTAAGAAACAAAGAATTTTTCTGCTTCATCTGTACAAATGCAACATTTTCATCGGATTTTGTACAGACTCAAATTAATAAGATAAGAGGCAATGCTTTATTAGTGGTAGATGAGGCTCATAATTTTGGGGCAGAGTATTTAAGTAAGTTATTGAGCGAAAAGTTTACATATAGACTTGCATTATCTGCAACGCTTGAAAGACATAACGATGAAGAAGGAACTGCAAAATTATTTTCGTATTTCGGAGAAAAGTGCATCGAATACTCTCTGGATAGAGCAATAGAAGAAAAGAAACTAACCAGATATAAATATTATCCCATCATCGTTACTCTAAATGATGATGAACTTCGACGATATTCAGAGCTTACCTATGAGATAGGGAAATGCTTAATAAAAGGGAAAAATGGGAAAGTAAAGTTGAGCGAAAAGGGTAAAATTCTTGCGTTGGCAAGGGCAAGGTTAGTTGCTGGTGCTGAGGATAAAATTACAAAATTAGAGGAATATATTAGGCCATATCTTCATGACAGACATATTTTGGTTTACTGTGGTGCAACAAAACTACTCCGTGAAAACCAAGACTTTACTACGGTAGATGATGAAGATTTAAGACAAATTGATGTAGTCACTGATTTGCTTGGAAATAAACTCAATATGAAAGTATCTCAGTTTACATCTAAAGAAGATGTTGAAGAGCGAGAGATATTAAAAAGAGAGTTTGCAGATGGTGATACTCTTCAAGCCTTAATTGCGATTAAATGTCTTGACGAGGGTGTAAATATTCCCAAAATAAAAGTCGCATTTATATTAGCAAGTACTACTAACCCAAAAGAATACATTCAAAGGCGAGGCCGTGTGCTGAGATTAGCTGAGGGTAAGGAATATGCGGAAATTTATGACTTTATCGCCCTTCCTCGTCCTCTTGATGATGTACCTTCACTCACAGTGGAGCAAATGAAAAAGGAATTGTCTTTAGTAAAGAACGAGTTGTGCAGAGCTGAGGAATTTGCTCGAATTGCTATGAATATGGTTGAGGCTGAGTCAGTTTTAGATGAAATCAAAGAGGCTTACTCTATTAACGATAACCTGATTACTTTCGAGGAGGATTTTGATTATGGACAATAGTAATCCAACAATTATCAATGGTATTGAAATTGATACCGAAAAGGCACAAAAAATGCTGACAAAATTGATTATGAGAGAAAAGAAGAACATCAAAACAAAGCAGTATAATGATGGCGAAATGGTAAAGATGATTAAGAAGATGATTGAGGAGGAAGTGCAATGCTATTAAGAACATTAAAGCTGAAAAACTTCCGACAGTTTAAAGGCGAACAGACTATATCTTTTGCTACTGACCCTGTAAAAAACGTTACAGTGATTATGGGTGAAAATGGATCGGGTAAAACTACTCTTGCACAGGCTTTTACCTGGTGCTTATATAGTGATACTGATTTTGACGATAAATCGATGCTTTGTAAAGCTACTGCACAAGCAATGCTTCCGAATACAGAAGAAACCGTTAGAGTAGAATTGAGTTTAATGCATAGTGGTATAGAATACACTCTTATTCGTGAACAACGTTATACAAAAGACGGAACCGGAAATTTAAAGCGACCTAATAATACTATATTTAAGATAGCCTATAAAAATAGTGATGGTCAGCGTGAATTTGTAAGAGATTTAGAAACCGATATACGAATGAAAGAAATCTTGCCTAAAGAGCTTTCTAAATATTTCTTTTTCGATGGTGAACGTATCGGGAATATGAGTAAGGAAATTCGAAAAGGTAAGAGTCAAGAATTTGCCCAAGCAGTTAGGGGGTTATTAGGGCTAAGTGCGTTTACTGCCGCGTTAGATCATTTGAAAGGGCGTGCTCCTAAAGTATCTGTTATTCGTAGTTATGATGAGAGCTATGACTCTAAAAGCGATAGTAAGATTGCCCAATACACAAAAGAAATTGAAGAATGCGACGAGAAAATTGCAGGTATTGAAAAACGGTTAGAAGAAATCGAAAATGAAGAAAGCATTGCCCAAGAGAAATGTAACGATTTGAGTGAAAAAATTAAGGCCAATGCAGATAGTGAGCGCTTAGCCAAAGAAAAAGAGCGCCTACGTCAAAAATTACAAGGGTTAGTGCAGTCTAAGGTCTCAAACACTGCTTCACTCCTAAAATCTTTTAATAAAGATGCGTCTGCTTATTTTGCTAAGAAGCTAATGAAAGATGCTCTGCAGCAGCTATCGGAAGCAGATAAATTGGACAAGGGTATCCCTGATATTCATGCAAGAACTATTGAATTTTTAATTAAACGTGGAATATGTCTTTGTGGAAGTAAAATTGAGGTGGGTAATGACGCCTATAAGGAATTAAACAAGGTGTTGGAGTTTATACCGCCACAATCAATTGGTGCTTTGATAGGTCAGTTTGTAAGAGAATGTGAGTTAAAATGCAAAAGTTCAGATAGTATGTTTGATGATGTTTCTGATAAATATTCTATGATCAGAGACTTTGAGAACACCTATGCAGAAGTTGAAAATGAAATCAAGCTCATTGAAGAGAAACTACAAGGAATGGAAAAAGTGGGAGAACTTCAAAAAGACTTAATGAAATATGAAAAAGCATTAAGGCAACTTCGTGAAGAAAGGGATAATTTAAATCGTCAAAAAGGCAGTTTCGAAACATCAAGAGATCGGCGCATTACAGAAAGAAATGAGTTGACTCTGAAAGATGAAAATAATAGAAAAATAGAAGTTTACAAAGCTTACGCCCAATATATGTATGATGTATTAGACACGCTTTATAAGGAAAAAGAAGCTGAGACAAGAGCAGAGCTTGAGAAAACTGTAAATGAAATCTTTAGAAGCATTTATAACGGTGGATTTTCGCTTTCAATTGATGAAAAATACAATATTCAAATTGTTGTCAACGATTTTGAGGGTTTTAATGAAGATATTGAAACATCGACGGCACAAAGTATCTCAGTTATTTTTGCTTTCATTTCAGGAGTCATAAAAATGGCCCGTCAAAGCAGAAATCCCGAAAATGAGATGTTGGTTTCTGAACCGTACCCTCTGGTTATGGATGCCCCTTTGTCTGCATTTGATAAGACAAGGATCAAGACTGTTTGTGATGCACTACCCAAAGTCGCTGAACAGGTTATTATCTTTATTAAAGATACAGACGGTGAAATTGCTGAAACAAACATGGGTGAAAAAGTTGGTATGCGGTACTTATTTGACAAAAAGAATGAGTTTGAAACATATTTAGTGACGAGGTGATAGAAATGTTTGATAAAGAATATTCTTTCAGAGGTATACACGCCGAAAGAGTAATTAAACTTACAGCTAAATTTGATAGAGATAATCAATTATTTGCAAGGAACCTTGATGTTTACATGGTTGCGCCCATTATAGGATTTTTATATGGTCGCAAAGCTGATTTAGACAAAGGTACAGAAACCACCAAAATATTTCCGGATATTCTAATACGTGAACAGCCAAATCTCAAGTTTAATTATAGGCTGATAATGCTTTTAGATAAGGAAAATGAGCCGAATTTTGACGAACGTATGAATAAGGCGTTTCGATATTATGGTAGTGAAAAGGCGCAGTGCGATGAGCAATTATATGAACAGTATGTACGTGGCGGTGTTGATGTATTATATGAAAAACTCATTGAAACTGCCAGTAACAGTGATGATTACCTAAAAAATCTCTATGATTTTTTGGAAGAATTTGATGAGCGTTATAACCAAGCTATTAGCACTGATAGTATCTTGGATTTATGCCGTTTAGCAAGAAGTTAAAGCTATGGCAAGTATATCTGTGCATCAGGAGATAATTGAAAAACTACATAGAGCCTATAAAATCAAAGGATACGTTACTGAGGAAAGTGTTTTTGATGCAATTATAGAGCATGATTTACCTTTGGATGAAGTGGATTATGTATGTGATCATCTTCTTTCTATGGGTGTGATAATACGTGATGCTTCTATTGAAAATTCGGATGATGACGAAGATGATTATGATCGTAGCCAAACCGATTACGATAAGCTATTTCAAGAGGTTGTGGAGATTGATAAGAGTTTAGCTCCTTTTATTGATGAGATACGTCAAATAAAACCTCCACAACATCGGGAATGGCAGAATTTGATGCCACAAGCTAAGAGTGATAATCTTTATGCAAAGCAGCGCATTATTGAAATGTATTTACGAACTGTTGTCAAAATCGCTTTGTGGCATCATCAAAAGTATAAAATCCCTTTGGCTGAGACAATACAAGATGGATGTGTAGGTTTAGTCATTGCTTTAGATAAGTATGAGGTTGGCAGGCAAGATAAATTTTCAACTTATGCTCCCTGGTGGATAAGGCAAAATATAATTCGAGCAGCTCCGGCATTAAATCCGCTGATGTACATACCTGTTCATGTAAAGGACAAATTGTTCAGTATATATGACATACTTGAACAGTGTTATCACTGCAATCAATGTGACTGTAATAAGATTTGTTCAGAGGTGTTAAAGGCAGTATCAGAAAAACTGGGTTGCAGTGAAGATGAAGCGGAAGAATATATTAATTATCTTAATACCTTTGAGAGTATTGAGGAACTGATAGAAAAAGATGAATCTTTTTTCTATGATGGTTGTGCTGCCGAGGAACAAATATTTATCAATTTAAATAAAAAAGAATTGAAAAGTACCGTTGCGAAAATATTGCAAACGTTAAAACCTCGTGAAGAAAAAGTTATTTTACTGCGGTTTGGATTTATTGACGGAAAAGAATGGACATTGGAGGAAGTCGGAAATGAGTTTGGATTGACACGAGAGCGCATTAGACAAATTGAAAAAAAGGCTTTTGGGAAACTACGGCATGCAAGCAGAAGTAAAATACTAAAATGGTTTGTGGAATAGATCAGGGGTTGAAAACACAATCCGTTTTATTGGACACCTCTTGTGATATTATGGTATCATTAGAGGTGTAATTATTTGGAATAATGTTGTAATTATAGGGGGCAGCTATGGCAAAAAGCTCTAACCAGAAGTTGAAAATAATCTACTTCTCAATATAGCACTTTCATTGGTGTAAGTGGTTTATCTTGTAATGTAAGGAAAATGGGTCTGTGTGCAAAAAAGTGGAAAATTTGCACGATTGGGACAAAATGCAGTTCTCCAGTTAAGGGCCTATCAACAACCACCAAGGGTTTTGTGTTTTGAATTTTCTAAAGCAGAGGCATTAGGAACGTGATTATTGCGGTTTGTTGCAAGCTGAATGAGCTTGCTGTATAGGGAGGCAAGGTAAATTGGGTAAGGAGAGTCTTGTTAAGAAGATTAAATCTGCAATTTCTAATGAGAATATAGATGACCTTGAAAATTTATTTAGTCAAGTAAGCTCAATGAAAGATGTTAAACTAATAAATTCAAATAAAATATTCATTAAAATTCTTCAAAATCAAAACCTTAGTTATTACTTTACAAGGTTTACAGGAACATATTTAATGGCTATAAATAAATTTTCTAAAAAAGATTCTGTTCACCAAATGATGTTTATAGAATTTGTTATAAAAGTATTTGAAATTTCAAAAGCTATAAATAATATTTTTACGGATATAATGAGGTCTTCTTTTAATAGCTCTCTTAGTTGTTTTGTAGTATCGTTATCACTTTGGAGAGATAAGGCTGAATCAAACTTTGCAGTTAATAATGAGAGTTTATCAAATTTTATGGAATCAAGAGGAAGGTTAATTGATTTTGAATTTTTTATAGATTATATGTTTGAAATAGCATATATTCACCTTTGCAATGATTTATATGATGATCATATCAAGGAAAAAGCTATTTACTGGAATGAAAAGAATTATGATGAAAGAACAATGAATAAACTATATAACTTTGCCGCGACATATCATTCTTTATATAATCTATTTGATAAGGTGTCTTTTGGAGAGTATGAAATACAAAGTTTATCCTTTGACGAAGATAATGATTGTCTAAATATTAGATTGCAATATGCCGATAAGCAATTTCTGAAAGTAAAATACGCCGGATTAAGGCAAGGAGTAATTTCACAACCCCATATACCTTCTCTATTTAGTCCAATAATTGAGATGATAAAAGATTCTGTTTATCCATTAGGAAAAGAGAGGGGTTTAACAAAAAAACAAATAGATAACATAGTTGAATTGATATCTCTACAGTTATCATTTGATGTCGATGAATTACTATTAACAGCACAATCTGTAAGTTTTCAAAAATCTTTGTATGTTTTATCGTTAATAACGATGTTTTGTTTTATAGAAAGAGAAAGGGCAAAATTAAGTAATTGCATCTTTGATAAATACTATACTATTATTGATTGTAACATAATAAAAAGGTACTTTTCTGACATAGGATTTATTTCGGAAGAAGAATTCCAACAAATTTTTAATGGAATAGTTACTATAAATAATAAGCAACCTACAATATATAGCAAACTAATTTCACTTTCTTTATTAAATACTGGAGACGGTAATTGTATATATTTACATCCAATAAAACTTAGTTTGACTGGCTTCTATAATCCAATATTTAACTACGCTACACAACGTTATTCAAAGAAAAAGAATAGTAATTCAGGAGAAATCGTACAACAATTCGGCCAAGAATATAATAATTTGATAAAACAGATTGCTGAGAATAATGAATTTAAAATATTAGAATGTGACTATAAAATAAAAGAAAATCATCATGTTAAAACGGATGTAGACATAATTGCAAAATATTTAGATGTTCTGTTTTTATTACAAGTAAAATCAGTAATATCTTCTATTGATATTTATTCTCATTTTAAGGCTAAAATGAGAATTGAAGAGGGCATTGACCAAGCTGATATATCTTTAAGATACATTAATTTGAATTCTAACATTTTTCGTAATTTAATGCACAAGCATGAAATAAAGGAGAACGAAATTAATCATGTAATATCAATTGTAGTAACCAATAATAAGTTATTTAATGGCTGGTTTAAGAATAATACTATTGTAATATCAGCTGAACAATGGAGTTACTTTTGTTCTGAAGCGAAAAAATTTACTGAAAGTAGTAAAGTTCTGGAGTTGCTTAAAAAACCTGTGGCATTGTATAGACATGTGTAGTGCGACAAGCTAATCTGCAGTGACTTCGACAAGCTAGCCTGCAGGAGAAAGCATAAACCATCATAGCTATATGTAAGACACCCTAAACTGCAGGACAAGAAAAAGTGCAGTACGACAAGTAAAATAACAGGCCCAGCCAGTGGGCCCTAATATTAAATTCTAATCTGAAAACCTTCAAGCATGATATTAACAAGCTCAAGTCTCTTTTTGCCTATCCGGCTAGTAACTGTTGGATTAATCCCATTTG